>PBKF01000025.1 GCA_002722105.1 Fidelibacterota bacterium | reverse complement strand
GGTTTGATTAAAAAGGGTGACCATCTTATTTTGGCTGCATTTGGGGCTGGGTTTACCTGGGCATCTGCAGTAATACGTTGGTAAAACAATAAACCTATAATTTCATGGAGGAAAAAATGAAGAAGTTTATTACTCTGCCAGTTCTCATTGGGTATTTACTTGGACAATCCGGTTTGGAGATTGCAAAGATGATCGATGATAGACCAACTCCAAAAGATATGTCCAATAAAACAAAAATGATTTTGACCAATTCAAAAGGGAAAACAAGAACAAACACTATGGTGTCTAAATCAATTGATGGAAGTAAAAAACAATTAATCTGGTTTTTGGAGCCGAAAGATGATAAGGGAGTAGCATTCTTAAAAATTGAACATGATGATAAAGATGATGAAATGAGAATGTGGCTTCCTGCTTTTAAGAAAGTAAGACGAATATCATCCAAAAAAAAGGGGGATGCATTTATGGGTTCAGACTTAAGCTATGAAGATTTATCTAGTCGGAATTTGGATGAAAATAATTTTAAACGATTGGATGATGAAATTTTTCTTGGCAAAGATTGCTATGTTTTAGAAATCACTCCTATTAAAGAAGCAAAATCTTCTTATTCAAAACATATTTCATGGATTGATAAAACAGCGCTTATAGGTTTGAAGGAAGAAACATATGATAAGCGTGGCCACTTGAAAAAAGTTAAAGAATACACTTTTCAGAGTATTAAAGAATACCATGTTATTAAAAGAGTATTTGTGAAAGATATTCAAAAAAATCATTCTACAGAAGTTACATTTTCAGATATTCTTGTAGATTCTGGTATTGACAAAAAATTATTCCAAGAAAAAAATCTCAAGCGTACTCCGAGAGACTAACTGAATGCAAAAATTGTTTTGGTTACTTTTTCCAATAGCAATATTATTTGGACAATTGAATTATACCGGATCATTTAAGCCTGGAAATATGCATCGATTATCGGATCAGACTGAAATTTCACTACCATTTCGTTTGATTGAAGTAGAAATTGGGTATGCTATGGGAGATTTTGAAATACAAACTAATTCAGCATTAGAGTATCGATGGTCCAACAATGAAAATGACCTTCAATTTAGGGAAATATATATTATGTGGTATCCTGATTGGGGAGAATTAAAACTCGGTAAGCAAATTCATGCCTGGGGTACAGTAGATGGAAACAATCCCACAGATAATTTAAATCCTTATGATTATTATTATATGTTTCTTCTCGGTGCTGAAAGGAAGGTTGGAAATGTGTCAGGATCAATCAAGTATTATTGGAATGATTGGCAATTTGAAGGTGTATTTATTCCAAAGCACGTACCAAACCGAATGCCATTTAATGAGACGGCATTTCCAATTAAGCTTCCTGCTAGTCATCCACCTTTAATAGAATTGGAAACTGTTTCTGAATTTGGCATTCGAATTCAGACAACAAATGATCTTGGCGATTTTAGTTTTTCAATTTTCAGAGGAAGAGATCGTTCTTTTGATTATGTAGGACATGATGTTAATGTTCCAGTATTTTCTTATAGAAAAACTAATGTTGTTGGTTTAGATGGTGTTTTTTTTATTGGTAATATTACGAACCGTTTTGAGGTTGGATTCTTTACAACAGAGAATGATTTTGAGATAGACTCTTTATATTTTAATAATGTATCTTATATACAATATGCTGAACAAATTGACTATACTACACCTAATGATATCATTCTGTCAGCTCAGGTAATTGGATCCATAGATGGTCTAATAAATTGGGATAAAACAATGCTTGAAAAAGAGCCTGATTTCAAACCGGGAATGGGCACACCCTTTGCATCATTTACAGATTTAGCATTATTACTTGCGGCCCAATCAGCTCACATGGATAATGCTCTTGATCTAAAGATAAATTTATTTACGGATTTAAAAGACACTCAGATTATATATGGCTTTTCTGCTGATTATTTTCCAAAAAATGATTGGCAATTAAATTTTTCGGTTTCAAAAATTATTGGTGGTGAAGAAACTCAGTTTCAGACTATGGAAGACTTTTCTCATACTAAAATTGGTTTGAAATATCATTTTTAATTACATTAATATTAGAATTTGATCAGGTTTTACATATAATTAGAATTCTTTCTATATCTATTTATGCTATAGAAATGAGATTTTTTATATGAATTACACAAAATACAATTATTATTTATCAAATGGTGGATAAAATGGAGTTTAAATAATTTCAATTAGTTAAAATGAAAAATAATAAAACAATAATCTTATTATTTTATTTATTTCCCTTTTTTTTGATTTTGCATCTAGCATACGGGTTAATTGTCAGAGAGCCTTATCCATCATTTATAATGCCTGGCTTCTCTAGGATTGACATTAATCAAGGAGAATATACGTTAAAAGATTATAATTTATTTTATTATACGGATGGTATAAAAGATTCTATTGAACTAAAAGAATTGGCTTACCCCTTTTCAAAAATAGCAATTGTTCGAGCAATTGATCTAGCATATTTCAGTAAGCAATCTGAAGAAAATTATAACAGTATACAGAAAAAATATTACACAATGATAAAGTCAATAATTGGGGAAGATCAATATACTAAATACATTATAAAGGTAAGATACCCCACATTAGATAAAAAAGATAAAATAGAATTTACAGAATGGATCAAAAAAACAATTTTAATGAAAAGAGAAGTAGAAGTATCAAAAATAATTATTCAGAAAATCTTGATAACAAGACTATTCAAATCTGGTGAAATAAAACACAAAAATGTAATTAGTGTGATAGAAGTTTAGTACAGTGAAGCAGCTACATAAAAAATTTGAACATTGGGTATTCAACGCTTACAGCTGTGACTCATACCAACTTGGTGTTTATAGAATTATTTTCATGTTTTTATTGATCTTTATTTTTGGTGTACCTGAATTTTCCAGTAAAATAAGTTTCTTCCCTGATGGTTATTTTAACCCACCTCCTTTTTTCAGCCTATTTTTTGATGAAGTTTTACCTTTAATATATTTTAGAATAACAGATACATTGATTACTATTGGATGCTTTTTTGTCTTCATAGGTTTTTTCACAAAAGTTAGCGGAATTATTTTAGCATTTCTTTGTATCATAAATTATGGGTTTATCTATAGCACTGGAAAAATTGATCACTCTTTTATTATCTGGTTTACACTTTTTATGATGTCATTTACAGGTTGGGGAAAAACCTTTAGTCTCGATAATATTTTAAATAATACTGAAAAAATTAAAATCCAAGAATGGCCGATTTCATTAATAGCAATGGGGCTAGGTTTCTCATTTTTCACATCTGGATTAATAAAGCTGATTTCCGGGTGGCTTGAATTTTCTGAATCTATGGTTCGTGCTTTTTACTTAAGAAACTACTACATACAGCAAAAACAGGATTATTTGGCTAGATTTTTTGAACATTTCAATTTTGATTTATTCTGGGAGAGTGGTGATTGGTTTACAGTAATTTTTGAAATTGGTTTTCTTCTTGTCGTTTTTAGGCCCGTGTTATTTAGATTTTTTACATTACTAGCAAATTTTTTTCATGGTATGGTAATGTTGATGTTTAATATTTCTTTTCATTTTTTGCCTGTATATTTACTTTTTTGGACTCCTATTATTCCAAGTGAAAAAATTAAACAACTAAGCTCTATTTTTGATGAACTAAAATTAAATAAATTTAAATTAATTAGCGTTCTTGCTTTTATTCTCCTTATCTATATTTTACACCTATCCACAATTAACAACATTAATCTGGCTCTAAAGGATTTATTTCTTTTAATTGCTTTTTTATTAAGCATTTATATTTTAATCAAGAAACCTAAACTGAGTTTTATTAATACATTAGATAAAAAGGGGAAAAATATTATAGAGTTTGATGGAGTATGTAATCTTTGTAATGGATTTATTCAATTTGTAATTAAGCGAGATAAGGGGGCCTATTTTAAATTTGCTCCATTACAAGTTATTCATCCTGGTGAAAAAGATTACGAGACAATTATACTAAGGCAAAAGTCAGATACTTTTGATAAATCAACAGCATTTTTAGAGATCGTAAGAAAATTGGATGGACTGTGGCCCTACCTATATTTGCTAGTTTTAGTTCCTAAGTTTTGTAGGGATTCTATTTATTCAATCATAGCTAGAAATCGCTATTTATGGTTTGGGAAAAAAGATATTTGTATGGTGCCAACTCCTGAATTAAAAAATAGATTCATAGAGTAAACTGTTTTTGATTCCTTTTATATAAAAAATTAGTTTCTCAGTGGTTTTCCTCTTTTTAACATATACTTGATACGGTCTTGAGAAAGTTTCTCACCGCATAGAGAAACGAATGCTTCCCGTTCAATATCAAGCAAGTATTGTTCATCGACTGTTTTTGTAAGCCCTGCTTTGTCACCGCCAGTCATGACAAAAGCAAGTTTTTCACCGATTTTCATATCATGGTCAGATATTTTTCCCTGCATTTTAAATCCTTTTAGTGCCATTTTCAAAGCCGTTCTCCCGCCAGTTCCCGGGAGTTTAAGGTCATCTCTATAAACAGGCGATTCATAATCTTCGGCTAATTCCAATGCTTTATCTTTTGCAGTTTGGATCAAATGATCTTTGTTTAAAACAACCGTATCATCTTTTTTCAAATAACCAAAATGTTTTGCTTCATCCGCGCTTGTAGCTATTTTGGCAAAGCCCACAGTTTCAAATGTCTTTTGAATTTTCTGAAATGTCCCCATACGGCCTGTCTCTTCTTCCATTGCGTTTAAGATCATACGCAGGTTACCGCCGCCACCTGGAATAAGTCCAACGCCTACCTCTACCAAGCCCATATAAGTTTCAGCTGCGGCAACGCGATGTGCTGCAGGTTGAACAATTTCCACTCCGCCACCTAAAACAAGCTGAAACGGAACTGCTACAATTGGTCCACTGGCAAAACGAATCCTTTGCGTCATATCCTGCAAAGTTTTTACAGCTAAATCTAGTTCTTCCCACATTTGATTTTCGCATAATTCGAGTATGAGATTCAAATTAGCACCTGCAGAAAAATTAGCGCCCTGATGTCCAAGAACCATTGCTTTATAGTCCTCATTTTCAATCAGGTCAAGGGCATATCCAATCATTTCAATATAGGAACCATCTATTGGATTTAATTTTGGCTGTAAGATGGAATGAAATTCAACATTTAAGATACCGTCACCTAAATCTTGAACACTAGCACTGAGATCCCTCTTTAAAGTTGTTCGTTTGGATTTATTGATATTCAGGTTTAATATTTTGGGATTTTGTTTAATTACAATGGGATGTTTACTGATTGGGCACCAGTATGTTCGTTCACCATTCTCTAGATTATAAAACGTTTCTCGTCCTGCTTCTAGCATATCTAAAACCCATTTTGGCACTTTTTCCCCTTCTGATTTCATACGGTCAACAGATTTTTGAACACCAATAGCATCCCAACTTTCAAAAGGTCCCAATTCCCAAGCAAATCCCCATCTCATGGCATTATCAATATTGACAATATCATCTGAGATCTCAGGGATGCGGTTTGCACTATAGATTAAAGATTTAGCTGTAATTTCCCAAAAGTATTTGCTTCCACGGTCATCACCGTAGCAAAGAGCTTTTAATTTGTTAGCTAGTTTTTGGTGATCTTTGGCTATGCGGAAACAATCAAACCGAACTTTTTCCTGTGGTGAGTATTCTCCAGTTTGAAAATCGACTGAATAGATAGATCTATCTTTATTCTTTTTATAAAATCCGGACTTAGTTTTTTTGCCTAGACGTCCCGATTCAATTAGTTGATTCAATATATCAGGAATTTGGAATATATTCCTTTCTTCATCTTCGGTGGCTTTATCATAAGTGGTCAAAGCTACATTTTTTAATATATCCAAACCTACTACATCAGATGTGCGAAAAGTAGCACTCTTAGGTCGACCGGAGATAGTGCCTGTGAGCTTATCTACTTCTTCAATGGTTAAATCTTGTTCAATTGCTAGATTTATTGTAATCATAAGTGCATAAACACCAATCCTATTTCCGATAAAATTGGGCGTATCTTTCGCATGAACGATTCCTTTCCCTAAAATAGATTCGCCAAAGTTTACCATGGTTTTGTAGGTGCTATCTGATGTTCTTTCCCCGCGAACAAGTTCCAGTAATTGCATATATCGTGGCGGATTAAAAAAATGCGTAATCATAAATCGCTGTTTCAAATCATCCGGAAGTAGAGCAGTTAAATCTTTCAATGGAATACCAGAAGTGTTAGATGTAAGAATAGCAGAATCTTTTAAATGAGGCAGGATGGACTGGTACACTTTTTCTTTAATATCTAATTGTTCTACAACAGCTTCCAACACCCAGTCCACGTCCGCAATTTTTTCAATATCATTATCATAAGTACAGGGTGTAACTAAGTCAGCATTTTTCGGTTTATACAATGGCGCTGGCTTAAGTTTAGTTAACGTTTCCACCCCCTGAGTAGCCAACTGAACATTTATATCGAATAAATAAGATGGAATTCCCGCATTGGCAAGGTGCCCGGCAATTTGTGCGCCCATCACACCTGCACCCAATACAGCAACTTTTTCAAATTTTTGTGACATAATTATTCCTATCGTTCTAATATTGTTGCTATGCCCTGACCAGTTCCAATACACATTGTGGCCAATCCTGTTTTAGCATTTTGCTGCTCCATTACGTTTATAAGTGTTGTGATAATTCTCGCTCCGGAGCAGCCCAATGGGTGCCCTAAGGCAATAGCACCACCATTCAAATTCACTTTGGATGCATCCCAACCGCCTTGCTGAATTACATAAAGAGATTGTGCTGCAAATGCTTCATTAAGTTCAATAACATCCATGTCATCTAATGAAAGGACAGCATGCTTTAATGCTTTTTCTGTTGCAGGTATGGGCCCCATACCCATTCTCTTCCAGTCTACACCTACAGTAGCTCTACTTTTTACAGTTGCACGAAAAGTCAGCCCATTCGCTTCAGCAAATTTTTCACTTGTAATTAAAATGGCAGCTGCGCCGATGGAAATTGGACTTGAAGTGGCAGGTGTGACTGTACCATGTTCTAAAAATACAGGATTCAGACTTTTAATTTTTTCCATATTTGGTTCTCTTGGCCCTTCATCTTTTTCAACAGTGGCTTCACCATAAACATCAATCGACACAACTTCATTATCGAATCTACCGTTTGCCCAAGCATCCAACGCTTTTGTATGGGATTTAATGGAATACTCTTCCTGGGCATCACGGCTAATATTACCTTCATCAGCTAATATTTCAGCAGTTTCGCCCATGCCGATGTAATATTCTTGTTCTGCCAATTCTGGATGAAAATCAGGATTAAAACCTCCCATTGGAATCGAAAACATATCTTCTACACCTACTGCTATACCAGCCTGGATATCATCTGACTCAATCCTTGCACTAAGCTGATGAACAGCATCCATAGATGAACCACAGAACCGATTCACCACGGCACCGCTAACTGTTTCAGGCAGACCTGAAAGAATGGCCACACTTTTTGCCATAAGCATCCCTTGAGGACCCTCGGGAAAAGCACAACCAAGGATTAGATCTTCGATAGATTCAGGTTTAATAGATTTGATTCGCTCTAAAAGGCTTTTTACAACTTGGGCAGAAAGATCATCAGGGCGAATCCCAACAAGATTTCCATTTTTCACACCAATAGGTGAGCGTACTGCATCAATAATGACTGATCTTGACATGATATCTCCTTAAGCCTGTTTATTACGGTGCAATAGATAAACTAATTTATGTTGTTGAAATATTTTCATTGTATTTTTTCCTAAAATGGATAATCATTTTGCGTAATCATAAAGGAAGCTAGTTCCTGTTTTAAGGAAATAGTATCTGTATTCAAGGTCATCATTTTTTCGAGTGATTGAACAGATGCGTTAAAGTCTTTCGGAATGGATTCTCTAAAAATTTTATTTAAACAAATATTTGATAACAATTTCACTTTCAGCAGTGATTCTGTAATAAAGATTCGAGCATTTATAATGTGGTAATTGGTTATTCCATTTGCTGATTGAGCCTGATTTGCTCTGGAAAGAACAGAGCCGGCGGTGTAAATGAAGGTGAACATATCTGCTAAAGCTTCTGATAATTGTTGCTGATGTTTCAGATCCTGACCATATTCACACAATGCTTCCTGAAAAACCAGAGCTGATAATATTTTTGCTGCATTTAGTCCGTGTAATTCAAAATGAAACTGACCTATAGCCATATCCAGCACATCAGAGTTTAGGAATGAATCTTTCTTTTTAAGAAAATCCCGCAGTGAAATTTCTTCCATGAGTACTTTCTTCATCATATAACCGGTAATAATAGCTCTGTTAATTTCGTTAGTACCTTCCCAAATTCTATTAATTCTGTCATCTCGATATGCACTGGCAAAAGGATATTCTTCTATGAAACCATACCCACCTAACAATTGTAAACTTTCGTCCACTACCATATTAGAAGTTTCACTGCCAAACACTTTTGTCATAGATGCTTCAACTGCAAATCTTTCTGTTATTTCACCCATTTTCTTATAATAGTCTGGTTCTGATTTTTCTAAGTCATCAATAGCATCCTGAATAAGACCTACAGTGTGATACAGCATTGCATCAGCAGCATAAATCCGAACGGTCATATCTGCGATTTTTCCACTTATAGCGTCAAAATGTGCGATAGGTTGACCAAATTGACGTCGTTCTAGGGCATATTCAATTGATTTCTCTAACCCGAGTTTGGTACCACCTATACAGGCTGCTGCCAATTTATACCGACCAATATTCAGTGCATTAAATGCAATGGTAGCCCCTTTACCTACATCATACAATAAATTTTCTACCGGAACTTTCGCATTGTTGAATTTTAAAGATGTGGTGGATGAACCTTTCATGCCCATTTTTTTTTCTTCTGGACCAACTCCAAAGCCTTCCGTATCTCGATCAATGATAAAACCAGAAAATTTGTCACCATCCACTTGAGCCAGAACAGTAAAGACATCTGCCCAACTCCCATTTGAAATAAATTGTTTTTCACCATTAAGGATATAATATTTTCCATCTTCTGAAAGTGTAGCTGTGGTTTTTCCAGAAAGAGCATCTGAGCCAGCAGAAGGTTCCGTAAGGGCATAAGCTGCCACCCATTCACCCGTTGTCAGTTTAGGGAGATATTTTCCTTTTTGTTCTGGTGTTCCAAAAAATACTATCCCCATACTACCTATTCCAGTCTGTACAGAAAATGTACATGAGAATGATGGAGAACCGCCACGGGCCATACCTTCTGTTACGATACAGGATGTTATTTTATCTAAATCAGCACCGCCGTATTCTTCCGGTATATCGATTCCAATAAGTCCCAAATCTCCCATCTCACGAAGTAATTTTAAACTGAGGTCTTTATCTAGTTTTTCAATAGCATTGGCATTTGGCAAGATTCTGTCTCTTGCAAAATCACGGATCATTTCATCTATATTACGATGATCTTCCGTAAATGATTCTCTGCAAAAAACTTTAGCATTTTCTAAAGAAGTAATAAGCCATTGTCCACCTGATTTAATGGATAGTTGTTTTACTTTTTGCATATTTATTTTCCTAATTCTTTTTTACACCTGCAAGAATAAAATCTGAAATGGTATGGATATATTCTTGAGCTTCAACGCCAGATTTTTCAAATAAGGTAAACCAATTAATTCCTTCAATGTTAATTAAAATGGAAAGGGCAGTGATTCGAGGATCTATATTTTTAAATTCTCCATTTTCCACGCCGTATTGAATGATACGTACAAGATATTCCAGGAAATCCGAATATACATTCTGCAACTTTTCATTAAAGTCTTTGTCCCGGCCACTCAGAGACCAAAATTCAACTAAGATCTTGAATGCTGCAGGATCATTATCATACTGGTCAAGGAAATAATCAAATAATCCTTTCAATTGTGCAGAAGCGGTATTGTGTTTTTCTAGGTTGTCAATAAAGCCTGCATTGTATTTCTTAACCCAGTGATCCACCAAGGATAAATACACTTCTTTTTTTGATTTATAATACCAGTAGATGGCTCCTTTGGAAAGATTGGATGTCGCAACAATATCATCTACGCGGCTACGATCATATCCATTTTCAACTATAACGGATAAAGCTGCTTCCATAATTTGATCTTTTCGTTGATCCTGCTTCTTTTGCTTCATTTACAAACCGACTGGTCGGTATATTTTACAATGTAAATTGAGTTGGTTCCAAATATATTTCATTAATTACTTTTAAAAATAAAATTAATTATTGACAACTGTATTTCTAATTTTATAAATTTTTAATGAGACTTAGTCTCAATATCATTATACATATACTCCTGGGGCTCCTAAATCCTTTAGTTCCAAAATCCGGATGTTAGATATCCCATTATAAAGTAAATGGAGCCCCTAAAAATTAATTAGGAATAAATAATGGCAGAATTAAACATAGGAATTAGTAGATAAGTACTTGGATCCAGTTCCAGTGGTTTATTAAAAGGATTATCTGTGATCTAGGATGGAAATAAATCCTATTTGGTTTTCAGTCAATTTTTCAATGAATTTTATCTATAAGATTATTTAAGCTCTAAAGTGAATAAAATATTTAAAGTTTTATCTTTGGGTTTATTCTACGCCGTGTTGCTCAATGGGTGCGAGGATGACCCTGTTCTATCGCCACAAGCTGAATCTGATGATAGTGGAGGAAGCTATGGAAAACTTTCTTTACCGGCTCAAGATAATAATGTTAAAAATCCTGAAATATTTTAATTGATTACTACTCTATGTCTTATTCAAAAATCATTGTAATCCTAATCCTTTCTCGATCTTTATGCGGAGCTGATATTAATTCAGTCATCACTGGAACTATTGTTAAAGACGAAACAAATTTACCTTTGCAAGGAGCAAACGTACTATTTGAGAGTGAATCTGGAAAAAATTATGGAACGTCAACCGATGAGAATGGGTTTTTTTCCATCAGTGAGATATTAGCCGGTAACTACACAATAAAAATAAGTTTTATTGGTTTTGAAGATTATAAAGAGAGTATCATAATCGAAGAAGGTAAAAAATATATAGTTGATGCTGTATTATCTATCCAACCAATATTAATGGCTAAGCTGGAGATCATTAGCGATTTAAATAAAGAATATAATGAGCTACCCGGTGCAGCAACCGTTTTGGATATAAAAACATTAAGACTTGTCAATCCTATTGGTACTCAAGAAATGTTGGAATATATACCAGGTATTAATGGATTTTCCGATGATGGTATAGGCAACTCAAGAATTAGTATTGGTATAAGAGGCCTTAATCCAAGAAGAAGTTCAAGGACTCTTATATTAGAAGATGGTGTTCCAATTCAGCCAGCACTTTATGTCTATCCCAATATGTACTATAATCCCCCATCAGATCGTATTGACCGTATTGAAGTCATTAAAGGTAGTGGCTCTATTTCATATGGGCCTCAGACGATGGGAGGTGTAATTAATTATTTTACCAGAAGACCTCGTAGTGAATTAGGTGGATTATTCAAGCTCACAGCTGGTGAGAATGGCTATGCAAGTCTTTTTAGTGAAATTGGAGGCTGGGGTAGTAAAAAACTTAATCCAGAGTTACAGTTTCTATTGAAAAGAGGAGATGGTTTCAGACAGAATAATGGATTTGAGCAAATAAATACGACATTTAAATTGAATTACAATCAATCTTCAACAAAAAATATTTACTTTAAAGCAAATATTAATTATGAGAATTCTAATGCAACATATACGGGTTTAACCGAATATTCATTTGATAATGATCCAAACTTTAATCCCAAAGAAGATGATAATTTTAAAGTTTTTCGAACAGCGATCGATCTCATTCAAACTGAACAGGTTAATTCAAAAGTGATTAAGAGCACAACTGGTTTTATAAGCTATTTTGATAGACGTTGGTGGAGAGAGTATGATATGTTCATATTACCAGATTCTCTCAATGATCAAAATGACTATAATATTTATGATCAAGTGGCACCAGGTAAATATATTGGCAATTTTATTGATTTGGTTCGTGTTGGGGGAGGAATTAATTACCCAAAAATTGGTTATCAGAATGGAAGAGCCGTATATAGTGGACAAGGACACAGGAATTTTGGGATTCTTAGAACCTTCTATGTTGGTGGTCTTGAAACATCATATGATATAAAACATGAGATTTTTAATAATTCTGCAAAAATGGATCTTGGATGGAGAGTTTATTGGGAACGATTTATCGATGATAGAAAGGAAGGGTTAAACCCCAATTCTAGAGATGGTGTTTACTATATTGTTGACAAAGATACAACATTGTTAAACATGATTTATTCAGATGAGGATTCAATAATAACAAGAGTTGGTAAGAGTCAGCATTATGAAACAACTGCATTTTCGGGATATGTTTCAGAATCTTTTAATTTTAAAGGTATCACTATCAGATCAGGAATTAGGTTTGAAATCTTTGAGCAAGAAAGAATTGATCGCTTAAATGGCTCTACCTATCTAGATAAAACAGAATATGTAATTTTGCCCGGATTGGCATTTAGTAGCCAATTATTTGGTATGAATATTTTTGGTGGAATCCATAGAGGGTATACACCGCCTTCAAGTGGAGCATTAAACATTGTTAATTTTGGCGAAGAATATGAAGATGGTGGTCTGGATGTTGAGTCTGAACTTAGTTGGAATAAGGAAATTGGTCTGAGGTATAAAACACAATTAATAGAATATGAAGTTGCAGGGTTTCATGTAAATATTGAAAATTTAATTGCAGCTGGAAGAGGGACTGCATTTTTAAATCTAGGCAGGGCTATGACAATGGGTGTGGAAGTTGGATCGAATTTTTTTCTATCTAATATTTCAGCAATCTTACCTGATTTTAATGTTATTTATTGTCTATTAAATACTCAAATTGATGAAGGGGAAATTAATTCTGCCGTCAAATCTGGTCAGACTGCAGATCTAAAAGGGAATGAATTACCATATGCTCCTCGTCACACACTAACCCTTGGAGTTGATAAAAAAATATCAAAATTTGCCCAAATTCGCTGTGATTTTAAATATGTAGATAAGGTTTTCACAGATTTTGAAAATATTGTTGATCCTGAGAATAAAGGTATCAGAGGTCAGATTGATGAATATAGTATAGTAAATCTTTCAGCAAAATTTTCTTTCACCTCTAAAATAAATATTTTGTTAACCGGAAAGAATATTGTAGATAAAATCTACATTGGATCTCGACTTCATTCTAATCCTAGACAGCTTGCACCTGACATGAGCTCAGGAATTATGCCAGCGCCACGAAGACAAATAAATATGAGTATTGAATATTCTTTTTGATTTTAAAAAACTTACAAAAACGTAAATAAATAAAAAAAGGAAAACCAAAATGGTACAAAACACAAGAGTCTTATATCTCCTTTCGTTTCTGCTAATGTTAACGATAGGCTGTGAAGATACAAAGGATGATGATAATGAGACAGCAAATGAGACCTTAGAACAGCCAACTTCTTATACATTTCCAAGTAGGTTTGTTGAAGGTGAAAGCAGTGTAAGCTATACAGGACAAGTTGTTCGAAATATGCTTCACACAGATCTTAAAGCATCCACTGATAGAGCAGCTGTCGCTACTTATATGACGGCAGATGCTTTAATGGATTTCTTTGATGGTGATGCAACATCAAATTCATCATACATTTCAACAACTCCAGCAGCCTGTGAGCTTGTATATGATAATATCTCAACTGGTAAAAATCTAAGTGGAAAGACAAATACTGATGCGATCAAAGGTTTCGGTCAAGCTACTGCAGTAACAGCTGTAGAGTCCTGGATTAATTCGATAGGAAATTATTATACCACAAATGGAGTTACGGAAGCAACCAAACTTGCTTATACAAACGAAGATGGTCATAATATGTCACAAATGATAAATAAAGTTCTTTACGGAGCTGTAGGATCATATAACGCGATTGGAGTTTATCTTCTCAAGTTTGAAGATGCATCTACTTTTCCAGCTAATGATGTGGCAAGCTCAGATGGTGGAAAATATTCAGCTGCAGAGCACTATTGGGATGAAGCCTTCGGGTACTTTGGAGCTCACCGTGATTTTCTCGGAGATCAAGCTCAGGGAACAGCCTGCGTAGATCTTACTTCAGAATATAATTTTGGTTGGGCAGAATATGCAAGAAAAAGGGATGAAAACCCTGGCTATAGTTTTGATTTCAGAACAGATATTTTTACCGCATTTGTAGCAGGTAGAACAATCATCCATAATGGTGGTGGTCAAGCTGAATTAGCTGAACATATTGATATGATCAAAACGAGATGGGAGCAACTTACTGCTGCCAATGTCGTTCATTATATTAATGAATTAGTTGGCACCGATGGTAAAATGTCAGCACTTACTGTTGATCATACGCCGACAGATGATACTGATGCTTCGAATGACTACAATAAGTATTGGTCAGAAATGAGAGGTTTTGTTGTATCGTTGCAATATATTCCTCATAAACTTCCTGATGCCGACCTTGATACGGTTGTTGAACATCTTGGCGCAAAACCATTATATCCTGCACACGATGGTTATGATACTTATGAAGCTAATTTAATAACTGCAAGAGATTTACTGATTAGTAAGTTGAGTCTCAATTAGATATTAGGTATTTGAAAATGAGATAGAGAATATATTCTCTATCAATTACTAATAAGGGGTCTTATTGTAAGACCCCTTATTTTTATTTTAGATAATTCAATGTTTAATAAACTCACTAAAAACCAGTCTTATCTTTTGTTATTTGTTGCATATGTTATTTCGCGCGCTGCTTCAAGTATTTATTATATAGAAGATATAGACAGTTTGAGGTTTGCACTTAGCCTTGATAATTATAGTATTACTAAGCTACAGCCTCATTTCCCTGGATATCCTGTATTTTGTTTTATAGCGAACATATTATTTAGTATACTTGGAAGTAAGGGAGTAACTTTTTCATTAATTGGTGCTATTTCTATTTTTGTTATCAATTATTATATTTTAAAAATTAGTAAAATAGAAATAAACAATCGCATTGGTATATTCTGCTCTTCTCTTATTTTTTTTAATCCAATGATTTGGTTAATGAGTAATCGATATATGCCAGATTTAATGGGTTTGGCGCTCTCAATTTCATGTCTGTACTATTTAACAGAAAAAAGAAGTAGAATAAATAATTTGACTGCAGGGTGTTTTTTGATTGGTATTTTATCTGGTGTTCGACTTTCATATGTTCCTTTAGTTATTATTCCATTATTTTACCATTTAATATTTCATAATAAAAGATCGTATCTACTTATGTCTTTAATTTTAGGATGTATCTTATGGCTCTTGCCTCTAATATTAATGACGGGGTTTGAGAATTTATATATTGCTGCTAACAAACAATCTGTAGGTCATTTCACAAATTTTGGTGGTACTATTATTACTGAGAATAATTACTTCCTTAGAATTATTAATTTATTTAGGTCAATATGGGCTGATGGTTTAGGTGGATATTGGCCAGGAAGAGGTTGGCCTACTCTAGTCCTATCAATATTCTATATTTATTTTCTTTATTACGGTATTAAGGGCCTAAAAAAATATCTTAAATATGACAAAAATCTGTTAATGATTATATATTGTATGTTTTTATATATAATCTGGATATTTCTTTTCCAAAATATGATTTACAAATCAAGACACGTGATGCCTATTCTTTTGTTATTATTTATTTTAGCAACCATAGGTCAAAAATATATCACTAATCCTCAACAAATTTTATTGAATGTTTTATCTGCATTATTTTTTATTGCCTTAATTACAATTACTTCTACCTTAGTAATACAACATAAGAATCCTACTGCAATATCTAAATTAAAAGATGACCTAATTTCAGATAGATCTTACAAAACAGTAATTAGTACACCTTTGATCAATTATTATTTAAAACGGCATGGTCTGAAAGGTGATTTTATCGATATTGAGAATATTGAACAAATAAAGATATTTAATTCATCTGGTAAAGATACAGCTTTACTTATTGGAAATTTCGAAAATCTTTTTGGTAGTAAGTATGAAGCTATTCATGATTCTACATATTTTCATAATCCTTATGTTAATAGAATGTGGTCTGCAATTGAAACTTTCAAACTAGAAAAAAAATAAAATGGTAGACCATTCAAAATTACATATTCTTGGAGCTGGCCCAGCAGGTCTTGCTGCGGGATATTATGCAAAAAAGAATAATATTTCTTTTAAAATTTATGAAAGCTCAAATCAGGTTGGTGGGAATTGTAAAACTATAAAAGATGGACAATTTAGTTATGATACTGGCGCACACAGATTTCATGATAAATATGATGAAATAACTACTGAAATAAAACATTTTATGGGTGATGAATTAAAAGAAGTCAATGCTCCTAGCCAAATCTACCGCAAAGGGGAAATGATAGATTTTCCATTAAATTTTTATAGCATTTTAAAAAACCTAGATAAGACTACCATATACAAAATTTTCATTGAGAATTTTAATAATCTTTTCATACGAAATAATAAGTATAATGATTTTAAGAATTATGCATATCAATTATACGGCAAAACTTTATCTGAATTATTTCTTATTAATTATACAGAAAAATTATGGGGTAGTCCTGCTCATGAATTAGATATTAAAGTCTCAGGTAATAGATTGAAAAATCTAAATATTACCTCATTAATTAAACAATTAATTTTTAATTCTCAGAAGGTTAATCATC
This sequence comes from Fidelibacterota bacterium, assembly GCA_002722105.1. The sequence goes on along the minus strand of PBKF01000025.1, from coordinate 80,969 downwards.
TTGATGGTTCATTTTATTATCCTGTATATGGTTTTGGAACAATATTTGAAAGAATCAAAGACAGTTTTGACCATACTTCGATCTACTACAATACAACAATAACCAAATTATACCATAATGATAGTAGAATAACAAAAATTACCACCGGACATAATATAATTGAAAATATTGAAAAGGTTGTTAGTACTTTACCAATAAATATTTTAATCAATGCCTTAGATCCACCTCCGCCAATAGAGATTAGTGATATAGTAAATAGTATCCAGTACAGAAATTTATATTTGTGTATTATTTATCTAGACACACCTAATTTTACTAAAAATGCATCAATTTATTTTCCAGAATCCATTTACCCGTTTACACGTATTTACGAGCCTAAAAATAGAAGCAGTAAAATGGCTCCAAATGATAAAACTTGCATAGTGATTGAAATTCCTTACAGCCCAGATTTCTTATTGCCTCCATTAAAAGAAGAGCAAGTTTTCTCAATGACGCGTGATATTCTTATTGATAATGAATTAATTGATGATGAACAAATTATAGGGCATAAAGTAATCGATTTGAAATATGCATATCCAATTCTAAAAATTGATAGTGAAAAAAAATTAGATAATGTTTTTTCATTTTTAAGCGGATTCAAAAATTTATATACCATTGGACGCAGTGCACAATTTTCGTATCTACATATACACGATATTTTTAAACAGGCTGATCTACTTATAAAGAAATTAAAATAATCACCAATCTGCAATACAGTTATTGATTATTTTATGGAACAAATTTATTTGATCATCATCATCATTTAAACAGGGTATATATTCAAATTTTTTACCACCATTAGAAATGAATAATTTACGATATTGTATGCTTATTTCTTCTAATGTTTCGAGGCAATCAACTGCAAAACCTGGTGAAATCACTTGAATATATTTTGTACCACTAGTTGCTTCATCGATGAGTAACTTATCAATATATGGTTCTAGCCATTTATCTGATCCGAACCTGGATTGGAACGCAACAAGATAAGAATTTTCATTAAGTTTTAAGCTTTGAGCAGTCAAACGAGCCGTCTTGTGGCAAAAACAATAGTAGGGATCACCTTTTTCTAAATAGCGATATGGCATTCCATGAAAACTGAAAATTAATTTATCAGGCTTACCATTATTTTTAAAACTGTTATTTATTGATTTGACCAAAGCATTGATGTAATCGTCATGGTCATGATATCCAGATATAAATTTTAAATTTGGCATCCACGAGATATTTTTTAAATAACCAGCTACTGCATCAAATGTGCTTGATGTGGTTGGTGAACCTGCCTGTGGATATAATGGGAGTACTATTATCTTTGAAATTTTCTTTTTTCTTAGAACATCCATTGCATCTGATATGGAAGGTGTACCATACCGCATACCAAGGACTAATGTAATTCGTTTATCAAATAATGCTGATAGTTTTTGAACAATTTTTTCTGAATAAGATAGTAAAGGAGAACCTTCTTCCGTCCAAATAGCTTTATATAATTTTGCAGATTTCCTTGGCCTTATGTTTAATATAATTAGTTTTAGGATAGGTATCCATAGTACTCTTGGCAAATCAATTACCCTTTTATCCATCAGAAATTGATTAAGATAACTCCTTAAATCTTTTGTTGATGTGGAACTAGGGGTACCTAAATTGGAAATCAAGATCCCTATCCTATTACTACTATCAAGATAATCGTTTTGCATTTTATTTCTTAAAAGTTTTTCTGAAGATTATTATTTTAGGATAACAATATACTTTATTGTCGTAATCAAAGTTACTGGAAAAATAATTATTATAATTATATGAATCATTTTGTATTATAAAAACACAGGTTTTAAATTTCGACCGATCATTCGAATATATATTTAGATTTTGGAACAATCAATATGTCTGTTTCTAGACGTCAATTAGAAGAAAGAAAAATGCGCCAAAAGCGTATATTATTAGGTGCCCTCGAAGTTTTCAAAACAAAGGGTCTCGAGGGTGCTACTATGGATGAAATTTCAAATGCAGCTGGATTTGGCAAAGCTACACTTTATTATTACTTCAAATCAAAAGAAGATGTATTGTCAGCAATTTTAGTTGATGGTTGGAAGAATATATGGGAATCATTAGAGCCCGTTATATCAGATGAGAATTCTCCCAGAAAAACTTTTATTAATGTACTAATAAAAATAGCTGAAAATGCTCAAAATAGGCCTGGGTTGTTTGAGTTCCTTTTCGATGTCCCAAAAATAATCAAATTAGATCAACAACCATGGAAAGAATACCAACATAGACTTTATGCTGTTATTCAGGGTCTTTTAGAGGATGGAATAAAGCTAGGTGAGTTCCCTAAAGTCGATCCACAACTTATGTTTAAAGCTCTTGGTGGCCTTTTCATGGGGCTTGTATTTATGGGAGATAAAAAGGAGCCAGTGACTGATAAAGATGTAGAGAATCTTCTCAATGAACTGATAAGAGACCCTAAAATCAATAATTAAGTATTATTTAAAGCGATAATGTACTTTTTAAGCTTGTTTCTAATTTGCACTTCTTTTTTAAATGGTTTATCTATCTCGGGTATCATTTATGATTCAGAGTCTAAAAACCCACTAGAAAGTGTAAATATTATTATAGAAGAATTAAATACTGGTACAGCATCTGATAGCAATGGTTATTTCCAATTAGAAAATCTTCCACAAGGTAATTACAAAATACTTTTTTCTATTATTGGTTATAAACAGTTTTCTCAAATAATTGATATTAACAATACAGGTCAATTGTACCTAGATATAGCACTTGAAAAGAGTTCTATTCAATGGAAAGCAATAAATGTAATGGGATTTATTCCATCTAAACACTCGCCTGAAACAACGGAAATAGTAGAGAGAAATAAGGTAACTAACACTGATCAAGAGACTCTTTCTGCTCTCCTAACTAATCTTCATGGTATTGAAGTTCAGAGTGCTCATGAGTATGGGCGAAATGTGAATATTTCAATTAGAGGATCATCTGACTTCAAGCCAGGCGGTTATAACAATAGAGTCTTGCTTCTGCTTGATGGTTTTCCAGTTTCAATACCGAATTCTGGTTCATCAGATTGGAATGCAATACCGTTTGAAACTATAAAACATATTGAAGTTGTTAGGGGGCCTGCTTCATCAGTCTATGGCCATAATTCTATGGGAGGTATTGTTAATTTAGTAACAAAAACAGGTAATTATTCAAATGAATGGTACCCTAGGTTACGTTATGGTAGTTATGGTTCAAATGCCCTTTCTTTATCATATACTGGAAGTATAAAAAATACAAAGATTGTTAGCTCGGTTGGTTACGGTAGTTCAAATGGCCACAGATTTAATTCAGGTTATGAACAAAAACGATTTTCCGTTAAGCTAAATAGATCAATATCAATTAATCAACAGGTTCAATTCTCATTCATCAATGCAAATAGTTTCAATGGCCAACCTGGTTTTGTTTATCCAGATAATCCAGGTTTAATATCTTACAGAGAGTCTAACCGATTGAGTAGTTATCTACAGTTTTATTATAAAGCACTATTAGGCCAGAGCATAATTTCTGTTTCAATAGCTTCAAATCAGTTTGATACTGATTATAATGATCGTAATGATGCTCCAGAAAATAAAATCCTAGGCAAGACATATTATCGTGATAAAAGCTATATTATTAGAAGTCAGTTACAGAAGTTTTATAATGAAGAAACCAACCTGATAATAGGTGCAGAAATCTCTTTAGACCAGTCCAGGTCCAATGTTTTAAGAAACATATACGTACAACCAGAACAATTTACGACTGCAGGTTTTGCACAGTTTAGAAAAGAGATTTTTAATAAAATTATGTTTGATTTTGGCTTACGATATGATTTTAGAGAAGTCAAAGGTGGTGATAGATATAAGACGAAGTTATTTAAAGCAATTTCTCCAAAACTTAGTCTATCCCAAAGTATAAATTCAAAAACAAAAGTTTATATATCAATTAATCAGGGTTTCAGAGCTCCTTCCATTTCAGAATTATTTTTAGAGTATGAAAGTAGTTATGGCCTTTTGTTGCAAGGTAATCCAAGCTTAAATGCTGAATCATTAACGAATATTGAATCAGGGTTTGAGTATCAAGCAGAAGGGAATTTTTCATTTTTTGGTAATCTTTTCTTTAATCGTTACAGAGATATGATTGATTTTGTTTATACTATTCCTGTCAGATCTGTTAATCGTGGGACAGTTCATGGTAAAGGTTTTGAGCTTGGTTCAAATATTAATTTAAATCGAACAGGTTCAATCATTAATTTTAATTATAGCTATTTGGATATGGAAAATGTAAAAGCAGATTTTCCATTACTTTACCGTCCGAATCATAAAATAAGGTTTACGGTATTACAAAAGACACCTGGTATTGATTTTACATTATCAACGAAATATACCAGCACGCAATTATATGAAGACTTCTTAAGTGATGATCATCCAATTGAAAATAACAAAGTTATTTTCCCACTAGAGACTCTTCCTGCCACATTTATTACTGACTTTAGTATGTCAAAGACTTTGCTTGATTATGACTTAACAATTAGGATCAAGAATCTTTTTAATAGGCAGTATGTTCTTATACAACATTATCCAATGCCTGGTAGAAACTTTGAAATATCAATTAATAAAGTAATAAAATCAAGGTAACATTTATGAAAAAAGTTATAAGCCTATTTTTCTCTTCCATTTTACTAGTATTAGTGTCTTGTGAAGAAAAAAACAATGATGAAGAAATTTTACCAGAATATGGTTCAATATCTGGTAATGTTAATTTTACGGGTACATGGCCTGATACTGGTGAAGTCTTGATTACTTTAGATACAGTTTATCCACCGCAGGGCCCACCAGCAAAATTCTCCTACATAACAAGTGATAATGTCCAAAGTGGTAACTATAGTTTCAGCTTTGATAGTCTCTCTTTTAGAACTTATGATGCAGTCACTATTACTTATTGGTCATTAGGTTACGCAACTGCTGGTACTAATTATATCTTAATAGGTAGTTATATAAATAGTATAGACCTAACACAAGACAATCCAGACTTCACTATAGATATAGACGCAAATTTCAATTAGACTAAGGTAAATATTCTAATTTTATTCCAATTAACATATGTTTATAAGTAATAATCCAGTCGTCAGGTACTTCTGGCTAATACTAGGTATTCTACTATCTATTATTGGATTAATTGGAATAATTTTACCTGGTTTACCTACGACACCTGTAATGATTCTTGCAGCGGCCTGTTTTTTCCGTAGTTCAAAAAAATTATATGAATGGGCCATTAATAATAAATATTTTGGACAGCACGTAAAAAATTTCCGAGATTATAAGGGAATACCAAGAAAAGCTAAGCAAAGGATATTAACATGGATGTGGGTTTTCGTTTCAATTTCAGTATTATTTGGGATACCTGATAAATTGTTAATTGTTAAGATTATAACACTTATTGCTGCTACAATAGGTACAGTTTATATTATCAAGCTACGGACAATTTAATTTTTATTTACAATTCATTTTAAATAAGTTAGTTCAACAATATGAGTCTTCACATTGCACAGATAAAATCAAATAAAGTCACTCGCATATTGTGGCTCATTAGCGGATGTATTTCTGCAATGTTCGGGCTAGTTGGTATCATTATTCCTGGCTTGCCTACAACGGTTTTTATGTTAATGGCAGCTGCTTGTTTTTACCGTTCTTCCCAAAGATTTTATGACTGGGTGATTAATCATCAGTTATTTGGTCACCATGTCAAAAATTTTCGCGAAGGAAATGGAATGTCAATAAAAGCAAAAATAATGGTATTTTTGGTCATGTGGATATTTATTGTATTTGCAATTGTATTTGGGATTCCAGATTATCTGATCTGGGCCAAGATTTTAACTGTACTGGCAGCTTTAGCGGGGACTGCCTATATTTTCAGTCTTCCAACTATGAGGGTCTGATCACTCATTTAGCCTGCCCAAACGGCGGTATTTTTCTTTATACTTTTCCCACAGATTTTTTTGACGATCTGTAAGATCTACTTCTCGACCTTGAATGAATGCTTTAGTTGGGTTTGTAGTTTGAATCAATGGATGTGTATCTGCAATGAAGAATGTTGCATCCTTCCCGGGGTCCAAAGAACCAACTTTATCATCTACACCTAAAATCTCAGCTGCAGATAATGTAATTGATCGCAAGGCTTCGCTTTTAGGTAGCCCCCAGGCAGCTGCACGCATAGCTTCATTTGGGAGTAGTCGTACTTGTCCATCAGACGTATAGCCTGTATCTGTAGAGATACAAAAACTAACACCTGCTTCATGAAGCATAGCGGGAGCCTTGTATGGCGTATGAATCGGCTCAAATCTTCTCCTTGGTGTCATTTGAACTCCAACCAAAATTACTGGTATATTATTTCTAACCAGTAATTCAGGATTCATCCATGCATCCCGACCACCTACAATCACGATATTAAATTTGTGTTTATTTGCCCATTTAACTGTTGCTTCTATTTGTCGAATGTCATTTGCCTGAACGTGGATGGGTTCCTTATAAATGATGAATGGTATCATTGATTCTAACCGTAAATCCGTCTGCTGTTTTTGTTCAGCTTTTCTTTCTTTTACAGATCTGCGCTGATGATATGCTTGTACATCTCGGACTAACAGATCAATCTCTCGTATAGCTTTTTGGTAGGCATCTCGTTGATCTTTCTCCTTTTTTTTGGCATCTTTCCTAAAATTAAGACGCATGCTGGGCCAATTTAGTTGTAATGCAGACGGGTGCTTCAAGGTAGCGTCTTCCCAAGTCCAACCGTCCATTAGCATAATGGAAGATTGACCCGGGAATCGTCCGGATGTTGGTGCAGAGTTTGCAATTAAAACACCATTTGAGCGGGTTACTGGTATCAAATCAGAATCGGGGTGGTAGCTTGCGTTAGCTCTTACATTCGGATTTATATCCCCAATTTCAGCGTAATCATTGGTTTGTCTTACTGCAGCAATTTCTGTTAAACCCAATCTGGTATAAGCTGCTATATAACCGGGTATAACATGTTTGCCGTAAATATCATAGATGTCAGTCTCAGGTGATGGTTGGATTTGCTGGTCAATTGTGACAATTTTTCCATTTGCAAATAATAGATCATACCCTTCTAGTACATCACCTGAAACCGTATGCAGTGTACCACCTCTTAGTAGAATGGGACGTTTTTGGTCAAGACCTGGAATTTGATCATTTGCCAGAATAGTAGATATGGTTAAGGTAAATATTAATATTTTCATTATTGTATCTCCCAGCCCATGAGTTCATCATCTGTTAAGTTACAATTATGTTGATGGATTTTTGGTGTGGCGCCATTTGGTTTCATTTCTTTTCCAGTTGAAGTGGTTGTTGAAGACAATATTTTTTGAATTAAGTTTTGTCTCAAACTATTATCTCTTTCTTCAAGTTTTATATTTTCATCCTTTGAAAAGTAGCGTACACCCTCGATCCAAGTTTCTTCTACATGAGAATAAATAGAAAGAGGTGGACCGTCCCAAATAACAAAATCAGCATCTTTACCCTCTTCAAGGGATCCTATCCATTTATCAATTCCCAACTGCCTTGCAGGGTTGATAGTGACAAAATTGAAGGCTTCAATCTCATCCAAACCGCCATATTTCACTGCTTTCACTGCTTCAGTGTTCATTCGTCTTGCTAATTCATCGTCATCTGAATTAAAGGATACAAGAACATCATTTTTTGCCATCAAAGTTCCATTATAGGGTATTGCATCAATTACTTCATATTTGTACTGCCACCAATCAGAAAACGTGGATGCGCCCGCACCATGCTCTGCCAATCTTTCTGCAACTTTATAGCCTTCCAGCACATGCTGAAATGTGGCAATTGTAAATCCAAAATCTTCTGCAATTCTGGTCAACATCAAAATTTCATCTTGTCGATAGGAATGACAATGGAGCAATCTAGTACCTTCTAAGATTTCAGCTAATGCTTCTAATTCAAGATCTTTACGAGGTGGAATTTTCTTTCGCTGTGCTTTTGAATTTCGATTATAGGTATTATGTTTATGTCGATAATCTTGTGCAGCACGGAAGGCATCTCGTATGACTTGTTCCACACCCATTCTGGTCTGAGGGTAACGTGTCCCGGGCCAATTGGCTTGTTTTACATTTTCACCCAGCGCAAATTTGATTCCTTGGGGAGCATTTTTAAAAATCAGATCTTCCGGTGCTGAACCCCACCTAAGTTTTATAACTGCATTCTGCCCACCGATAGGATTTGCTGAGCCGTGAAGTACATTGGCTGTTGTGAGCCCGCCACTTAATTGACGATACACATTAATATCATCAGCATAGAGCACATCTTGGATTCTGACTTCTGCGGTTACATTTTGAGCTCCTTCATTTATGGATGAGGCAGCAGAATGACTGTGACAATCAATCAGGCCTGGAGTTACATATTTACCCCTTCCGTCTATCACAAGAGCACTTCCTTTTGGTACGGAAACATCTGGTGAAACTTTATCAATCTTTCCATCAATAAACAGGATATCCCAATCTTCCAGAATACCTTTTGGACCACAAGTCCATATTGTAGCATTATCAATTAGAACAGCATTCGGTGACAGTAATTCTTGTGATAATCCATAAGCACCCTCTGGAAAAAACACAGACGCACTGCTGGGAATGTCTGGGGTTCTGGGTTTTAATTCTTTCTTTTCTATTCTGGTAGCAGAAAATGGATAACTTTTGCCGGAACCGTCGTGAGCTGATCCATTTATATTTTCTTTAGTTAATTCACCATTAAATGCCAATGTACCTTTAAAACCAATAGACTTTCCATCCATGGTAAAGCTGATAAAAGTTTCATAAATATCAAGGCCCTGGATTTTAATTTTTTCTTTACCAACAGCTATGCTTCCAATCAACCTTCCGCCAAATGATGGTTTTCTTTTACTAACTATATCAGCCTTTTTCGGTTTCGGGATGGAAAATTCCAAATTATACATTTTTTTGTTAATTGTGATACTCCATTTACCCATAACATTTACTTTGTATCTCGGTGCTATATAATGTTCTTTACCAGAAAGCCAGAGAGAAATGATTCGTGATTTTGGATCAAAATAGTCTTCATCAGTTATTACAAGATTTGCAATATAACCAGGCTGTATTTTCCCCAATGTTTTTTCTACGCCCATTGCTTTAGCAGGAAATGTTGTGAGAGCAGCCAGAGCAACATCTTGATGTAGTCCTCGATCAATTATTTTTTGGAGATTTGTTCTAAAATCAGTTTTCTTTTTTAGTGGACTGGACGTAAATGAAAAATGCATACCTGCATCATAAACCTTTTTAATGTTATCTGGTGCCATGTCCCAATGTTTTAATTGTTCTGTAGAGTACTGTAAGGCAATATAAGGATCAGTTACCTTAGGCTTTGCAGGAAATTCCAATGGAAAAATAAAAAATGGTTTATGCTCAGCTATTTCTGCCAAACGCCTGTATTCATACCCACTGCCTAATATCCATGGGTTCAAATTGAATTCTTTCGTGATTTTGAGTGCACGTAACGCACCATGTTCTTCTTTTGTCATAAAGAGCATTGGGAGACGATTTACACGAAACTCTTCTAAGGATGCTAAACTTGGATTGAGTGAAATTGATTCATTCTCTTCCGGATATTTTTTTAGAATGGCTGATGATTTTCCATACCACTCTGCATCTAATAAAGATTGTCTCATAAAGGCAATTATTCCCAACAATGAGTTGGGATAAGGTTGCCCCCATCCACCAGATTTGAAAGATAGAATTTGTGCTATGTTTTTACTGACGGAAATGGATTTTTCATCTAGAATAACTAGATCAGATTTTCCTTTAAATATTCCTTTTTCAGGAACGACATGAGCAGCTGTAATGCCTATAGAATGGAGTGCTTTTAAATCTTTTTCTTTGAGTTTTAAATCATCTTTGGCTCGATATTCTGGGCGCATTCGATCATTCCAATGATCATCCGGACTTGTTGTAGTTTCATCTTTTTTTATTTCTAACCAACCATCAATAAACCCAGCATAAACTTGAGCACCATCTAGGTCAATTTCATAGGCATCGCTTGGAATTTGGATGTACCGGCCAACTTTCTCAATTTTTCCATTTCGGATGATAATCGTACCATCTTTAATATAATCTCCGGGTTCAGTGTGAATCATGCCATGAGTTAGCGCCCACACCCGAGGTTTATTTGAATGAATATCTTTTACAGGCTCTGTTTGCGGTATGCATAATGACACGGCTGATAAAAAGATTAAAATATTTTTCATTTAAAAATTGGGTCCTTTTAATTGGTGCTTTTCAATAAATGTTGTAACGTAATTATAAGCATCATTTACATCTTTGGAAATGTGAAATAATTCAAGATCTTCATTTGAAATTGTGCCTATATCAACCAGATAATCCCAGTTTATTAATTTCTCCCAAAATTCCTTTCCATACAAAACAATGGGTAAACGCTTTTTAATTTTTTTGGTTTGGATTAAGGTTAATAATTCCATGAGCTCATCCAAAGTTCCAAAACCACCTGGCCAAACAATTAAAGCTTTAGCTAGGTAAAGAAACCAAAATTTACGCATAAAAAAGTAATGAAATTTCATATCTAAATCATTGGAGATCCATTTATTGGTTGAAGATTCAAATGGTAATGAAATGGTTAACCCCACATTAGTGCCACCAGCTTCCGCAGCGCCGCGATTAGCAGCTTCCATTATTCCGCCGCCGCCGCCAGAGCAAATAATATATCGTCGTTTTGTTCCCTTCAATCCTTTACTCCATTTTGTGAACCTTCCTGCGAGAGCCCGGGCATCTTCGTAATATTGACTCATTTTCAAGTCTGATTTGAGTCTATATAAGGTTTGTGTATCAATATTTTGATGCACTTTATCTAATGCTTCCCTTGCTTCTTTCTTAGAGGGTATCCTAGCAGATCCAAAAAAGACAATGGTGTCCACAATTTTATTTCGTTTCAATTTCTGGAGTGGCCCATAATATTCAGATAATATTCTGATCGAACGCCCTTGGGAACTTCCTAAAAAGTCACGGTTATAATAAAAACGGTCTTTTTCTATAATCTTTGACATCTAACTTTTTCCTTTATTATTTAATATCGAAGGTAATCCAAAAATTCTTTCAGACAAAACTAGAATAGATAGGAAAGTTGATGTTGGTTAAACAATTTTATTCACGGTATTTTCCATAGATGGACACTCGCCTTTTCTTCATAATAACATTACTTATTTCCTGCGGTCTTCCACCTACTCCAAAACCGGTTGTAATACCACCAACGAAAAAGTCCAATCCAGAACTGGTGCAAGAGACACTTTACTCTAGAGGATATATGTCGGACTATGAAATTTGGGATTTCCTAAGGGATAAACCTTCTGAAAAGGAAGTTTTAGAAACGTTAGGCCTTCCTGATTCAGTTTGGCTAGATGATGTTGAATCTACAAAATTTCTTTACTACTTTATTTCTGAAATGCAGGATTATAATGCTATCGAAATCAGTGCTAAATCCGACAGCGTTTCAGGGTTTGAATGGGATTAAAATCATGTCTGATAAAAATCTACTGAATTACAGCGATTACCTTAATCTAGATAAACTTCTGAATAGTCAGGTTTTGAAAAGTGTTGAACGAAGCTCAGCGACACATGATGAAATGCTTTTTATCATTATTCATCAGGTTTATGAACTTTGGTTTAAACAGGTACTATTTGAGTTGGATTCTGTTTTGGAAATCTTTAAACAAAAAAAAGTTAGAGAATCTGATGTAAGTCTAGCGGTAAAACGTCTAGATCGCATTACTGAAATACAAAAAATTCTGATTGATCAGATCCGTGTCCTTGAAACCATGACCGCTATGGATTTTCTGGAGTTTAGGGATGATTTATTTCCATCATCGGGCTTCCAAAGTGCACAGTTTCGCCTTATGGAAAATAAGTTGGGCTTGCTAGTCAAGGACAGGATAAACTATGGAAGACAGGACTATAAAAACCCCTTATTAGAAAGTGAAAAAGAACCCGTTATTAAATCCGAAAATAAAAAATCTCTATTTGAGCTATTGGAAATTTGGCTAGAGCGAACACCATTTCTGCTATTTGAAGGTTTTAATTTTTGGGAGCAATACAGTGAGTCTGTTCGAACCATGTTGTATAAGGAAGAGCAGTCCATTCGCAGTAACCCAAATCATTCGCAAAAAGAAATTGAATATCATCTTAAAGAACATGAAAAGGCTATTTTTTCTTTCGAAGCCATGATTGATCCAATTAAACATAATGAATTGATTGAAAAGAATAATAAACGCTTATCTCATAAAGCTACACAGGCAGCATTGCTAATTTTCCTTTATAGAGAAGAACCGATTTTACACTCACCATTTAATTTATTATCCAAACTTATGGATATTGATGAATTATTCACTACCTGGCGGCAGAGACATGCTTTGATGGTGCGTCGTATTATCGGTGTGAAAATTGGTACCGGCGGATCATCCGGACACACTTATTTAGAAAAAACAGCAGACCGGCATAAGGTATTTGCAGAATTAGCTGACCTTTCAACGTTTTTTATTCCAAGATCATCGCTACCAGTTTTACCGGAAAAAATTAAAAAAAATCTAGGATACTTCTTCAATTCATGAATCTTTTATTACAAAACAAACATGCTGTCATCTGCGGTTCTACGGATGGAATTGGGAAAGCCAGTGCATTATTAATGGCAGAAAGAGGTGCTTCAGTTTCATTAGTAGCGAGGAACAAAGATAAACTGAATCAAACCTTTACTGAACTTTCTACAAGATACGGGCAGACCCATTACACACTTTGCGCTGATTTTAATGAGCCGGAGAAACTTAATGAAAAAATTCAATACCATATGAAGGAAATTGCAAACGGAGCAGATATTTTAATCAATAATTCTGGTGGCCCCCATGGCGGACCATTAATTGATGCAGAAGAGAATGAATTCAGAGTTGCTTTTGAACGATTATTAATCTGTAATCAGATTATGACCAAGGCTGTAGTCCCTGGAATGAAAGAAAAAGGTTCTGGAAGGATTATTAATATTATTTCAATATCTGTTAATCAGGTAATTCCTGGTTTAGGTGTATCTAATACAGTCCGGGGGGCTGTAGCTCAATGGGCTAAAACACTTGCATTGGAATTAGGCCAGTATGGCATTACAGTTAATAATATTTTACCGGGGTATACTGCTACAAATCGACTTCATGATTTAGCAGAATTAAAGGCGAAAAACACGGGAGTAAAATCCGAAGAAATTCGACAGGAGTGGGCAAAAAATACTTCTTTAAAACGATTAGGTAAACCTAATGAGATTGCTTCTGCCGTGGCTTTTCTAGCATCAGATGGAGCCAGTTATATCAATGGACATGATATGTCTATTGATGGTGGCCGTTTCGGGACTTGATGAGGAAAAGAATGACTCCTAAATACGAAAAACACATCCTTATTTGTATCAATGAAAGAGATGCAGAAAACCCCAGAGGAGATTGCGCAAGATGTGGGGGTAAGGATATAAGAGTTAAATTTGTCCAGCTAATTAATCAACACGGATTGAAAGGTAAAGTTAGAGCAAACAAAACCGGATGTTTAGATGTCTGTGAGTTAGGTGCTGCAGTTGTAATTTATCCTAATAACATTTGGTATACGCAAGTTAAGGTTGACGATGTAGAGGAAATTTTCAATACAAGTATATTAAATAATGGAGTTGTTGACAGGCTATCTGCAGATCATGATACTTGGAAAAACTTGGCTGCAATGAGGGGAGTAAAAAAATGAAGGAAAAAATTAAAACGGAAAAAGTACTTGAACCCGATCGATTGTATCCACATACACGAAGAGTTGGTAATTTATTGTTTTTATCAGGCGTAGGACCAAGAAAATATGGTACAAAGGTTATCCCCGGTGTATTAGTAGATGGACAAGGCAACGCAGTGGGGCATGATATTGAAACCCAGTGCCATTCCGTTTTTGAAAATGTCCGTATGATTTTAGAAGAAGCAGGAAGTTCGTGGAGAAATTTAGTAGATGTGACAGTATTTCTAACAAATTTGCAAAGAGATTACGACACTTACAATCAGGTTTATTGTGAATATTTTCAAGATAACCAACCTTGTAGGACGACTGTGGAAATCACATCTTTGCCCACTCCCATTGCAATTCAACTAAAGTGCATTGCAATTGTTAAGTAATAGCATATTTCGCCTATAGTCCCACCATTAAGTTTGAGAAGATGAACTTCATAAAATCATAACCCAACATCACTAATTCAATGAAAAAAGACCTTTATAACATCACATTTTTAGCTTTATCTGTATTACTATTCTTCTCCTGCCAAAAGGACGCTCAAACTCTGCATGAAAAAGCATTTATTGTAGATACCCACAATGATGTTTTACTTCGTTCCATGATTGGTAGAGATATTCTTTCAAATCTACCTGAAAGTCACTCTGATTTTCCAAAAATCCAAGCTGGTGGTATTGATTGCCAGGTATTTTCTATTTGGGTTTCACCGTTCGAATTCAAAGAAGGGGAATATTTTGGACGCGCTAATGATATGATTTCACAATTAGAATATTTATGTTCACGCTTGCCGGATAAATTGGCAATACCAATGAATTATCAAGATTTAGTTTATAATCAACAAAAAGGAATTTTATCCTGTATGATTGGAGTTGAAGGCGGTCATTCAATTGAAAATAATATGGCTAAACTGGATAAATTATATGAGAGAGGGATGCGCTATCTTGGGATTACATGGAATAACTCAAACGAATGGGCCACATCTGCAAAAGATGAGGTTGAGAAAGGTGACTCCTTGACATTTATCGGTTTAACTGATTTTGGGAAAAAAGTAATAAAGCGGTGTAATGAATTAGGCATTATGATAGATGTATCTCATGCCGGTGAACAAACTTTTTGGGATATTATTGAAACAACACAAAAACCCATTATTGCTTCTCATTCTTCTGTTTATACTTTATGCCCTCATTACAGGAATTTGAAAGATGAACAATTATTTGCCATAAAAAAAAATAAAGGAGTTGTATTCGTTAATTTTTACCCTGGTTATATTGATTCGACTTATTCAAAAAAATATGAAACTATAAAACAAAAATTCAAATCATATCTTGATTCTATGGCAAATATATATGATCCTGACTCCGATCATTACTGGTATAAAGAAAATGAATTTCTGGAACCACACTTAAATTCAATTGTCCCAGATATTGAAGATGTGATTGACCATATGGAATATATAGCTAATTTAATTGGTATTGATCATGTTGGTATCGGGGCAGATTGGGATGGTGTGGAGATTTTACCAAAAGGAATAGATACGATAGATAAACTCCCATTTTTAACAGAAAGATTACTGGCTCGTGGGTTTTCAGAGCGAGAGGTTAAGAAAATTCTAGGAGATAATTTCAAACGAGTTTTTAGGGAAGTTACAGGATGATTTCAAAAGTAGTTTATCTTGGTAATTTAAGGACAGAAGCCACTCATCTACAGTCTAGAAATGTAATTGTAACTGATGCACCTGTGGATAATCAGGGCAAGGGGGAAGCATTTTCACCAACAGATTTAGTAGCAACAGCATTGGCTTCCTGCATGATCACTATTATGGGAATTGTTGCGAGGAGAGATGCCATTGATATAGATGGAATCACAGCAGATGTAGAAAAAATTATGTCAAGTGATCCTAGGCGTATAGGAGAAATTCGAATTAAGATCATCTTTCCAAATCCCATTAGAGAAAAAGATCAAATAAAACTAGAACGGGCAGCCCATGCATGCCCAGTTAGCGGGAGTCTATCAGAAAACTTGAATGAGGTTGTAGAATTTATTTATCCAAATTCTTGATTCTTTTCCTAATTACTGATTTTAAATCTATTTCTTTTTTATAATTTCTTACTTTAAATATGGCTCGAAATTTTAAATTAGCTCCATCAATTCTATCAGCAGATTTTTCTAACCTGCAGTCAGCTTTACAGATATGTAGTGATGGAGGTGCGCATTGGATTCATGTGGATGTGATGGATAATCAGTTTGTACCCAACCTCACGATTGGTCCGCCTGTGGTAAAATCACTTCGTTCAAAAACCGAAAAATTTATCGATGTACATATGATGGTGATTAAACCGGAAAAACTGGTAAAACCTTTTGCCAGAGCAGGTGCGGACAATATTACTTTTCATATAGAAGCAACCGATGATCCCTTAAGTGTCATAGATCTAATACGGTCTACTGGTTGTAAGGTTGGTATCTCTTTAAAGCCGAAAACACCACTGGATTTAGTATTCCCATTGTTGGATAAAGTGGATATTATACTGGTAATGACAGTTGAGCCGGGATTTGGTAGACAAGCATATTTGTCAGGCTCAAATGAGCGTATCTCTGCAATAAAAAATTATTTAAATGAGAATTATTTGGATCATGTTCTTATTGAAGTTGATGGCGGCGTCAAACTACACAATGCACCCGAAATAATAAAAGATGGTGCAGACATATTAGTGGCAGGCTCAGAAGTGTTTAGTAATGAAGATCCAGTACAAATCATAAAAAAATTTTATCAGATTGAGGTTTAGCATATGAGTAATTATCATGATTTAGAAAATTTTAAAAATTGGTCGAAACAAGATAAAGATAATTTTAGTATTTCTATTATCAAGGGTTTGGTTATGGATGCTACTAGAAGGGCCAATAGTGGTCACCCGGGTGGACCAATGTCCTGCGCTGATTTTGCCTTTATTTTATTTAAGGATTTCCTCAAATATGATCCAACAGACCCAGAATGGTTTAATCGAGATCGATTTATTTTATCTGGCGGGCATATGTCCATGTTACTTTATTCTTTGCTTCATTTTCAAGGATATATGTGCATGGATGATTTGATGGATTTTCGCCAGTTGCACAGTAAAACTCCTGGACATCCGGAAGTAGAAATTCCCGGTATTGATTGTACAACCGGTCCACTTGGGCAAGGATTTGCAATGGGCTTGGGAATGGCATTTGCAGAATCCTTTTTACGCCATAAAATGAAAAATATATCAGTAAATGCTGACGGATTGGTAGACCATTTTACATATATTATAGCCAGCGATGGAGATTTGCAGGAGCCCGTTGCGTTAGGTGCAGCATCTCTGGCTGGCCATTTGAGTTTGTCAAGATTAATTGTTTTTTATGATGCTAATGAAGTTCAAATCTCAGGCAATACCAGTCGTTCTGATTCCACAAATTACGCCACTGTTTTTGATGGATTTGGTTGGCATGTTCAGGAAATTGAAGGTCACTCCCACAATGATCTAAGGAATGCGATTGAAAAAGCGCAATCAGTAGATAAACCTAGTATTATTATCGGAAAAACTATTATTGCCCATGGTACGGCTACTAGAGAAGGAGACCACAATACCCATGGTGCACCGCTTCCACAAGAAGAAATTGATGCAACCAAAGATCGATTAGGTTTGCCGAGGGATTCATTTTATTGTCCTAAAGAGGTAATTGATTATTTTCAAGCAGACTATAAATCACTTCAAAAATCTGTAGATGATTGGAGTCAAAATAAGGAGGAGTGTCTAAAAATTGGTGAATTAAAATTTTTCTGGAAAACTGCAATAGAAAATACAATACCCGATCTAGACTTTCCGGAATTTGAATCAGGGAATTCTCTAGCAACACGAAAAGCCTTTGGAACTATATTGGACCAATTTGCAAAACAGATCCCTTCAATCGTAGGAGGCTCCGCTGATTTAGAGCCATCTAACTATACTGGAAATTTTGCCAATGAATATGGGGATTTTAGCAAAGAGAACCGCCTAGGTAGAAACGTTGCATTTGGTGTTCGAGAATTTCCAATGGCAGCAGCTATGAATGGTATGGCACTTCACGGGGGCGTGATTCCATTTGGTGGTACTTTTCTGGTTTTTGCTGACTATGAACGTCCTGCACTGCGATTGGGAGCTATCCAACATTGCAGAGTGATCCATGAATTTACACACGATTCATTCTGGGTAGGGGAAGATGGCCCAACTCATCAGCCTATCGAACATGCCATGGCTTTACGTGCTATACCTAATTTTAATGTGTTTCGTCCTGCAGATGCTAAGGAGACGACGGCCTGTTTCCAAATGGCTCTGGAACAAAAAGAAAGACCCAGTGCATTACTTTTGACAAGACAGGGTGTAAAGGTTCTGGATAAATCAATGGATGATATGCTTGAATGTGTTTCTAAAGGGGCCTATGCCGTAATGGATTGTGATAATCCCGAGATGATTTTACTAGCCACAGGATCGGAAGTTGGTCTTGCAATAGATGTAGCAGAAGCAATGAATGATAAAAAAATCCGTGTAGTCAGTATGCCGTGTTGGGAAATTTATGAAGAACAATCTGGTAATTATAAAAAGGAGTTAATTCCAGTTAGGGGTGTTATGAAAATTTCTATAGAAGCCGGCATCACTTTAGGATGGGAAAAATATGTAGGCTCAAATGGTTTATCCATTGGTATAAACCATTTTGGTGCATCAGCTCCAGGCAAGGATCTTGCAAAAGAATTTGGTTTTACTGCAGATCAGGTTGAACAAAAAATTAGGAACCATTTAGCGAATCTATTATGAAAATTCATATAGCAAGCGACCATGCCGGATTTGAACTAAAAAATACAATACGTGATTATTTAAAAGAAAAAGGTTATAAAGTGACTGACCATGGTGCTAATCAATATGATGCATTAGATGATTATCCTGATTTTATTTTTCCATGCGCTAATGCAGTCGCTGCTGATTTAGAAAGTAGAGGAATCATTATAGGAGGCTCAGGGCAGGGCGAAGCAATGGCTGCTAATCGTATAAAGGGGATAAGAGCAGCAGTATTTTATGATGGTCCAAAAGAAATTGTGAAACTATCAAGAGAACATAATAATGCTAATATTTTATCACTTGGTGCGAGGTTTATTTCTACAGATAAAATATATGATATAATAGAAATGTGGATTGTTGAACCCTTCGTTGGTGGAAGACATGAAAAAAGGGTTAATAAACTTGATAGATTGGCACTTTAAATAAAACCTTTATTAAAACCTTAAATATTGAAGGTTTTTTTCCGTTTCTTATAATTTCAAAAAAATTACTGTAATTATAGCATCTTATAATTTTCTCGATAGATTAAGAACTTTATACAACTATATAAATAGTGTATGCCAGTTTTTATTTAATAAATCTTAATTTAAAGTATGCACTAATTTTAAATGAATAGAATTAAAGAATTATATACTGGTATCATCCTATCATCTGGTATTGCATATTGCAGTATTATTATTAGTGAATACTTTGGAATTAAGATTTTAGGATTCACGAAAAGTCCAATTTCATCTACAGTAATTGCAATAACCTTTGGTATTTTTATTAGCAATACTATGCAGCTTCCAAAAAAAATAAATTCAGGATTACAATTTTCGAGTAAGGAAATTCTAAGACTTGGTATAATACTAATGGGAATTAAGATCGGCTTAAGTGATATGATTGGATTTGGTACTCCAAGTTTAATGATAGTAATACCTTGCATTTTTCTTACCATAATAACAATTAGGGTTACAAGCCAGTTTTTCAATCTTAGACCTAAAATAGCAACACTCATTGCAGTGGGAACAAGTATTTGTGGAGCTACTGCAATCATAGCTACCGCACCAACAATTAATGCAAAAAAAGAAGAAATAGCTTATGCGATTGCAACTATAACAGTCTTTGGATTGATAGCCATGATCCTTTATCCCATAATAGCAAATACTATATTCCCAGAAGATCCAATATCTGCAGGTNTTTTTTTGGGAGCATCAATNCATGAGACTGCACAAGTNNCTGGTGCAGGTATGATATATGCTGATCAATATTNTCAAACATCTGTTTTAAATATTTCAACTGTAACGAAATTAATTCGAAATATTTCAATAGTATTAGTCATCCCATATTTCACTTACCAATATCTGAAACAAAAAAGTAATTATGAATCAAATTATTTTTATCAAATATATATTACATTTCCAAAGTTCATCTTTGGTTTTATCTTGCTGGGAATTCTAAGAACTGTTGGTGATGTAGGTATTATCCAATCAGATTTAGCATTTGGATTTATTAACCAAGACAAATGGGGTGATATTATTAATCTTTTTAGTAACATTTCTAAAAATCTACTTCTAATCGCAATGTCATCAGTTGGTCTATCTATAAAAATAGATTCTTTGAAATCGATTGGTATTATAGCCTTTTTATATGGATTTTTCATGTCATGTTTTGTTGGGTTTATTAGTTTAATGCTTATAATACAATTACTATAAATAATAATCATCTAGCTCAAAATCACTGGACAAGATATTTACATTAATGGGGCCATTATTAATACGTATATACCATGAAAGCACCGATATTTATTGATCAAATTATAGGTGCATAATGAAAACGGCTGGACTTATTTTAGCTGCTGGGAATTCTAGAAGAATGGGAGAGGATAATAAACTCCTATTGCCATTCAAGGGAAAACCCATACTGAGCCACGTATTAGAAGCTAGTTTAGATTCTAATTTAAATCATACTTGTGTGGTAATAGGATATGACAGATTAAATATTAAAAAACTCCTTATTAATAAAGAAATTCAGATAGTAACTAATCAAGAGTGGAGTTTAGGGNTGGCATCATCTATTGTTGCAGGTGTANCTCATTTGAAAGAATATGATGGTATCTTGATTNTAATGGGTGATATGCCTTTGGTTACTCCCGAATTAATCAACAAAATCATCATTCATGGTGCTACTGATAAGATTGTCCTACCAGTCAAAGATGCCCAAAAAGGGAATCCTGTATTTTTCGGGTCAAATTTTATGCATGAATTAGTGACTATAGAAGGAGATAGGGGCGCGAGAAAAGTGATTCAAAGTAATTCACCTTGTATATTGAAGGTAGAAGTAAAATCAGATGCAATTTTTAGGGATTTTGACACTCATGATAAATTAAATGAATACGGTGGTACTGAATAAAGATTTATTTTTAATCATGGCCAAAATGCGGCAGGAAGGTTATCCGTTTGCCATTGCTACAGTTATTGCAGTAAAAGGATCATCTTCTGCGAAGTTGGGTGATAAAGCCATCTATGATGAAAAAGGTAAACGAATTGTTGGCTACATTGGAGGTGGCTGTGTGGAAAATCGTGTAGGCCAGACCGTAATCGAATCCCTAAATAATAATGANATTAGGATGATCGAAGTAAATCTGGATAGTGATGATATGAAATTAGGTATACCATGTGGAGGTATAATGACTGTATTAGTTGAACCCCAAAACCAGACACAAACTATTCTCATTCGTGGTATGGGACGTGTTGTAGAAGTATTGGCTGAATTTGCAAACAAACTTAATTTGAAAGTATTAATCCAAACTCAGCAAGATGAAAAAGATCGGTATGCTTTTGCTGATAAGATTATAACTGAACCATTGGATTTAGATGAAATTAGTGAATCGATAGATTATTTTATTTTAGCCACACACCACCGTGATGATCACCATCAGTCCTTTAGTGCATTGAATCATGGGATACCATTCGTGGCTGTAGTTGCGAGTCAAAAGAAGGCGGGNCTAATCAGAGATTATCTTAATGAAAATAATGTTTCTGCTGAATTAATGACCAAGTTTCATTCTCCTGCAGGGCTAGATNTTAACGCACAAACTGCAGAAGAAATTGCATTAAGCATTATGTCTGAAATTGTAATGCATCGAAATAGCGGTTCTGGCGAATCTATGGGGAAATAAATTTTGGTGAATCCAATTTATCTTGATAATCAGGCTACAACACGTGTAGATCCTAGGGTGACGGATGCTATGATACCTTATTTGTCTGAAAATTTCGGAAATTCTGCCAGTATTCATCATCTCTATGGCCGAAAGGCAAAAAAAGCGGTAGAGTATTCCCGAAAAATTTTAGCCAGCGAAATNAATGCCCGTTCTAAAGAAATCATATTTACCAGTGGCGCTACAGAAGCGATCAATTTGGCAATCAGAGGTGTTTGTGATAAATATCCAAAAAAAAGTCATATAATAACACAGNCAACGGAGCATAAAGCTATTCTGGATACATGTGAAGCCATGGCCAATAAAGGATGTGATGTAACCACTTTACCTGTTGACTCATATGGNAGAGTTAATCCNGAAGATGTGAAAAATGCCATTTTGGAANATACAGTTTTGGTAACTATAATGCATGCCAACAATGAGATAGGTACGATTCAGCCAATAACAGAAATTGGAAAAATTTGTATCGCTAGTAATGTTTTATTTTTTGTTGATGCTAGTCAATCCTTTGGAAAACTACCCATTGATGTGGATGAAATGAATATTGATTTATTGGCCGCTACGGCACACAAGATTTATGGGCCAAAAGGCATCGGAATGCTATATGTAAATAAAAGGGATCCAAAAGTAGGTATTGTGGAACAAATNACTGGTGGTGGTCATGAATCTGGCCACCGNTCAGGAACTCTGCCTGTACATCAAATTGTGGGCTTTGGGAAAGCGATTGAAATTTGTGATCCATTTGAAAATCAATCATTGGCTCGATTACAAAAAATGCTTATTGATGGTATANAATCAACCCATTCAAACGTAGTATTGAATGGGAGTTCAAGTCATCGTTTAACCAATAATATAAATATGAGTTTCTTAGGATTAGATGCAGAAACACTTATTGATAAAATGAAAGGCATTGCTTGCTCAACTGGTTCTGCTTGTAGTAGCGCTAACTTGGAACCATCTCATGTATTGAAAGCNATCGGCTTGAAAAGTGAAATTGCACATAGTTCAATCCGCTTTAGCCTTGGAAGATTTAACACAGATGCTGAAATTGAAGAAGCTGTTAAAGAGATTAATAATATTGTAAAACTAATGAAGGAAAAATCAACGTATTATCAAATGTTGAATGCTTAAATTAGAATAGAATCCGTAAAGAAATTCTTTTAGCTAATTAACCTAAATCTAAAGGATATGGTATGCAGCCGATACGGTGANATTGGAAACGATATCATCAGCTCCCGATTCCCAGTATAAAGTTGGGATGACTTGGAATTAGAATGGAAAATACAACACAACTTCATCCGTNCATAGATGGCAGAAAAAAATCTGTACATCCAACCATCGTCGATCGACACGGTCGTACATTTAATTACCTTCGATTAGCTGTAAATGAGTATTGTAATCTTCGTTGTATTTACTGTATGCCTGAGGAAGGAATTCCATTTCGTCAAAAAAGTCAACTGCTTTCCAAAGATGAGATTAAGGGACTCATTTCTGTGGCCTCGAGCCTAGGTGTAACAAAGATTCGTTTTACTGGAGGTGAGCCATTATTGCGACCGGATATACCCGAATTGGTGAACCATGCAAAAAATCTCTCTGATATTGATAGTGTCCATTTGACAACAAATGGAACTTTGCTTCATCACTATCTCGATAGAATGGAAAATGCGGGACTTTCGGGAATTAATATCAGTTTAGATACATTGCAACCAGATCGGTTCCAATCCATTACAAGAAGAAGTGGTGTAGANCAAGTGATGGAAAATATTCATCTGGCAATCGCATCACAAATTCCTTCAGTAAAAATTAATGTTGTGGCCATGCGTGATTTTAATCAGGATGAATTATTGGATTTTGCCCATCTAACTATAGATAATAAAATCACGGTTCGTTTTATTGAATTAATGCCGTTTGATGCNCACCAAATCTGGAAAACGGGTAAATTTTATAAGGCAGAGCATATCTTAGAAGACCTGAAAGCACAAACCGATAAACTTCAAAAAGTAGCGGGATCAAGTACGGAGCATTATGTTTTTCAGATGAAGAATGCCAAGGGGAAGATTGCAGTGATACCTGCCTATTCACGNAATTTATGTGGNGAATGCAACCGAATCCGAATCACCGCTGATGGAAAATTATTGAACTGCTTGTACAGTCAGGAAGAAATCAATCTTCGGGATGCTCTNCGCAACGGTTCTTCAGAAAGTGAGATCAAATCCATGATTCAAAAANCATTTCTNAATAAACATGTGGATGGCTGGGCTGCCCAGGATCAAAATAGAGTTCACCGTGTATCCATGACTCAAATTGGAGGATAACTTATGAGTGAATTTTCACATTTAGATAATAAAGGAAATATAAGAATGGTAGATGTGACCAATAAAGTATCAACCACAAGGGTGGCGAAAGCAGAAGGAAGAATTTCTATGAATCATGAAACACTTTCTGCCATTCAAGATGATACATTGCCAAAAGGAAATGTGCTTACCACAGCAAAGATTGCTGGTATTCAAGCGGCAAAGAGAACAGCCGAACTTATTCCCATGTGCCACCAGTTGAATCTTGCATTTGTAGATATTGAATTTGAAATGAAATCGGAAGCAATTTTGATACGGTCAGTTGTAAAAATTAAAGAAGCGACAGGGTTAGAGATGGAAGCCTTGTTAGCTGTCTCCACTGCTGCACTTACCATTTATGACATGTGCAAGGCTGTGGATAAAACCATGGTAATCAGTGAAATCAAATTGGTGGAAAAAAAAGGTGGCAAATCAGATTATACATTTGAATACAGACCCAAGGTTGGAGTCATAACATTGAGTGATGGAGTGGCGGCAGGAACAGCGGAAGATAAATCTGGTTTGATCTTAAAGCGTGGATTTAAGGATGCAGGATGCCATGTTGCTAACCAAGTTNTTTTTAAAGATGGATCTGAGAAATTGGTACCAACAATTCATCAATGGATAGATACTGGTATAGAACTAGTTCTAACTACAGGNGGNACAGGATTAGGCCCACGGGATCTCACTATACAAACAGTGAATCAAATTTTTGATTCTAAATTACCAGGAATTGAACAAGCACTTCATGCCTATGGACGTGGGAAGGTAAAAACTGCGATACTTTCACGACTGACTGCTGGTGTTGTGAATAATGCCATCGTTATTTGTCTTCCTGGAAGTCCTGGGGCTGCAAAGGATGCCCTTCATGTATTGATTCCAACAATCTTTCATTCATTCCATATGATACAAGGACAAGGGCATTAGGTGGAGTATTTACTTCCAATATTTTTTGTTTTTATTTCATTTATCTATTCCAGTGTAGGGCTAGGAGGTGGTTCAGCTTATACAGCATTAATGGCAATTTTAGGTGTCAGTTACATGNTTATTCCTATTACTTCATTAACATTGAATTTAGTAGTGACATTTTTTGGTATGATCAATTTNTGGCGGAAAGGTTATGGAAGGTTAAATTTAATAGGACCATTCCTTGTTACNTCCATTCCGATGGCCTATCTGGCTGGTTCACTTGTAATACCGGAAACCATTTTTAAAATCATCCTTATTAGTACTCTATTATTGGTGGTGGTTCGGATTTTCATCATTAATGAATTAANNTTTTCATTTAAATTGTCCAGCGAACAAAAATGGATCATGATCATTGCGTTAGGTTCTGTCCTTGGATTTATTGCAGGCACCGTTGGAATCGGTGGTGGCATCTATTTAGTCCCTTTAATAATTATGTCTGGTTTGGGGTCAGCTAAAGAAGCAGCGGCAACAGGGGCCATGTTCATTTGGATAAATTCTTTAGTGGGTTTCATTGCACGATTCCAAAGAGAGACCTTTGATTCTGATTTTATTTTGCCCTTAATTGGTGCAGTGATCATTGGTGGAGGTACTGGTTCTTATTTTGGATCTGTTTTCTACGATGCAAAGACCATCCAAAAGGTCATGGGAACTATTCTTATTGTTGCCATTATTTTCCTCATCCAAGGTCTTATATGATTGCCTTTAATGAAGCAAAAAAGATTGTTAAATCTCATTTATTCCAGTTAGGTAATGAAACAGTAGATCTTAATGAATCCGGAGGACGTATTCTAGCTGAAGATGTGACTGCTACAATGCCATCACCAAGATTTGATAATTCTGCCATGGATGGATATGCTTTACGTGCGGTAGATACTAAAGGTGCTTCCAAGGAGAACCCTGTTTCATTAAAAATGGTGAATATAAGTTCAGCCGGTTCTCCTGCTAATGCTGAAATTGGTCCGGGTGAATGTATCCAGTGCATGACTGGTGCGACTATTCCCAAGGGTGCCGATGCCGTTGTTATGGTGGAAGATACTAGCGGATTTTCAGATAGCGCAATTATTAAAATATTTTTGGAAGCTCATGTAGGTAAACACATTCGGAAAAAAGGAGAAGAAATATCAGAAGGGCATCTACTTATTCCAAAAGGAACATCAGTTACTGCGGCTGAGATTGGAACCTTTGCCATGTTTGGGTATGAAAAATTGATCGTTTCTCAAAAACCAAAGATCGCAATTTTTGGAACGGGCGATGAATTAGTTGAGCCAGGGAATGATTTAAAATCAGGGCAGATCTATAATTCTAATTTATTTGTATTTGCAGATCTGGCAGAAAAGGCCGGAGTAGAAGTCATTATCAGAGATGTGCTCAAAGATGAAAAAGATTCTTTACGGCAATTTTTATCAAGAGCACTGTCTACCAGTAATGTGGTCATTTCTTCAGGCGGTGTTTCCATGGGTCGGTATGATTATATACGTGATGTGTTTATCGAATTAGGTGTTGAAGAACACTTCTGGAAAGTAGCCCAAAAGCCCGGGAAGCCACTCTTTTTTGGAACAGGACAGGATACCTTGATTTTTGGTTTGCCCGGGAACCCAGTCTCATCCTATATCGGATTCATGGAGTGGGTCTGGCCTGCCCTGGAGTATATGATGGGGAAAAAAAGTTCAAAATTATTTTCTGGAACGTTAACCGAATCCTTTCCTAGAGAATCGGTCAAAAAACGATTCCTTTTTGGATATGCTTGGATTAAAAACGGAGAACTGGTGTGCCGGCCTACATCGAAAGTGGGCTCTCACATGCTTACATCTACTTTAGGAGCCAATAGTATTTTATGTGCTGAACCAGGAGATGGCATTTTAAATGCAGGTGACAAAATAATAGTAAATGTTTTACCGTGGAAGACCATTTCATGATCATTACGCCTAAAGAATTAAATGGCCACTTGGATGATTTCACTGTTATTGATATTCGCCCTACTGATCAGCGGATGCAATTCCCTCTAATTGGATTGAATCCAATTGTTTCAAATAATGCTTTAGTTCCAGAAATGGATGGAAAGCGGGTATTGATCTGTCAATTTGGAATTGTCACGGAAGGAATGATTATTGAAAAAGACCTAGATGACACCTTCAGCCTTTTGGGTGGTGCCCAGGCCTGGGATGAATTTTATAATGAACAAGCGGATTTGAGCCGCTGGGCAAGGCAGACTGTATTACCTGAAATTGGCATAGCAGGGCAAAAAAAATTATTGAATGGAAAAGTAGCCATTGTGGGCATGGGCGGACTGGGCTGTCCAGTTGCTCAATCATTGCTTACTACCGGAATAGGGCATTTACATTTAATCGATGGAGATAAAGTCTCTTTGTCTAATTTGCATCGCCAACCACTTTACAGTCAACCTGATGTTTATAAACCTAAGGTAATAGTGGCAAAAGAAAAATTGTCAAAGCTGAACTCAGAATCTTCTATTCAGATCACTGATACGTTTTTGAATGAAGAGAATGTTGATGGATTAATGTCAAATATGGACATCATTGTTGATGCAACAGATAATATTGAGACCAGGCAATTAATCGATCACATTTCTAAAAAGAAAAATATACCCATGATCTATGGAGGATTGTTTCGATTTGAAGGACAGGTATCTATATTTAACGTTAATGGCAGTCCTGGCTATTCAGAATTGTTTCCTGAAAAATCTGCAGGTGAAGATAATTGTGAAAATGCAGGCGTATTAGGAATGCTCCCAGGAATTATAGGTAATATCCAAGCCCTGGAAGCAGTAAAATTATTTGTAGGGATTGAACCTAATTTGATAGGGAAATTGCTTATTTATGATGGAAAGAGTCACAAAACCGAAATCATTCATTTATGATTAAAATTAAAATAAAATGCTTCTCTCATGTAAAACATGCTTTAGGAAAAGATGAGATCATTATGGATCTTAAAAATGGGTCAACTATAGTGGATCTTGAAAAAATCATCCGTGAACAAGGGGAAAATAAATTGGATGAAGTTTTTTTAAGAGTGGCTGTGAATCAAAAATATGTTCGGGGCCATATAGAATTGAAGGATGGTGATGAAGTGGCATTTATACCACCGGTACAAGGAGGCTAAGTGGTCATTATTGAAATTATTAATGGACCATTGACACCATTTTCATCAAATAATCATCAGAATCGAAATGGTGCCGAATTGACTTTTAATGGCAGGGTTCGTGATACAGAGCATGGAAAAGCTATAGATGCTTTGGAGTATGAACAATATGAGGGAATGGCGGAAGCAGAGCTTACAGAACTTGCTAATGAAATATGTCAGAAATTTCCAATTAAAGATTTATTTTGCAAACACCGCATGGGGTGGGTTGGCATTGGAGAAACGAGTTTACATGTATCAATTTGGTCAAAACATAGAAAAGAAGCAATTGAAGCCATGGATGATTTCATTTTTAAACTGAAACAAAGGGTTCCCATTTGGAAATGGGCTATATTATCAGATGGAAGAAAAGTCCCTAGTGAATGCACACATTGATAAATAATTTTTGCTAAATTTCCTTCTTGAATGTTAGGATTTTCGAATCAGACAATTGCTGACCTTTTATATTGGATCACCCGAAAACGTTGGTTGATCGCTGCGTTTGCCATTAGTCTTTTTCTTTTTTATATCCCATCTCCTACATCTATCTCTCCTCAGGGACACCGGACTTTGATCATCGTTGTGATTGCACTGATCTTGATCATCGGTGAAGTAATACCCCTACCGGCAGTAGCAATTTTGATTTTGATTTTGGAAGTCATATTCGGAATTGATACATCTAACGGAGTTGCAAAATCATTTATGAATGATGCTGTATTTTTTATTATGGGTTCATTGATGATGGCAGTGGCGATTGTGAGCCAGGGATTGGATAAAAGGTTGGCCTTGGGTATAATCAAACTTACGGGTAACAAAACATGGAGGATCGTTTTTGGTTTTGTGGCTATATCAGCTATTTTGTCCTCATTCATTGGAGAACATACAGTTGCGGCTATGATGCTGCCGGTGGCACTGACGCTTATCCGAAATACTAGTGATGATCATAAAGTTGTTCATCGTTTGTCGTCAATTCTTTTATTTTCAATAGCCTATGGATGTGCCATGGGCTCCATTGGAACGCCGTCCGGTGGCGGCCGTAATGTGATTATGATTGGTTATCTTTCAGAATTTGGGTTAGGGAATATTTCCTATTTGGATTGGATTAAGTATGCTTATCCTATTCTTTTATTAGAAATTCCAATCGCTGTAACAATACTTTGGATCACGTTTAAGCCAGATCAACTTATTTTGGATTCGGCAGTTCGAAAATTAAAAGTAAAAGTGACTAAGACCGGGGCAATGAATGGTAATCAAATATTGGCTATTGGCATATTCGGTTTTGTATTCCTGGGCTGGGTATTTTTAAGTCCATATCTTGGTCTGGGTATCATAGCATTGATCGGAGTATTTCTTTATTTATCATTTGGCCTTATTGAATGGCAAGATATTAACCGTAATACGAACTGGGGAGTAATTCTGTTATTTGGCTCAGCCATCTCACTTGGAATCCAAATGAAAGAGACTGGAGCAGCTGAATGGGTGGCTTCTCAATCCATATATGGGATGAGTATGATAATAGATGATCTCAGTTTTATGCAATGGTTTATTTCTGTTTTTCTAACAGGCATTCTTACTAACTTTTTAAGTAGTGCTGCTACTGTAGCGGTTTTGGGACCTGTTGTACTGGATATGGGTGGCAATCCAATTATTTTATGCATATCCACAGCCATTGCATCATCTTTTTCATATTTAACAATTATAGCATCACCTACCTGTATGATCATACATTCCAGTGGGTTAGTCAAATCAAGTGATTACCTTCAAGCGGGATGGAAGCTATTTGTTATTTCTATCATCCTTCTATTTTTAATTTCAAACATCTACTGGCCATTATTAAAATGAAATTTCTTATTGCAATTGGGAGTAAGGACTATTCTGGTCCAACCCTTGAATTAGGTATGCGTATTGCTAAGTCATTTAATGCCGCGGTTGATATTGTTTATGTAGGTGAACGGGTCAGTGCATTCAGTACGGCAGAAGTAATTCTTGCCCAGGAAAACCTGGAAAATTGGGAATTAGATCGAAAAGGTGTGGATGTACTCCATTGGGCCTACGAATATCTGTTTGAGAATGAATATATCAATTTAGATTCTGAAAACAGTGATTTTAATATGGATAAACTAATTCAGACAGATGATGATCGGTGCGAACTACATCTTAAAGGCCGCATGACCCAAGAAGTTGGTTTGATTTTAAGAAATGGTGATATTATCCAACAATTGAGAGACGAAGTAAAAAGGAGTTCTATAGATTGTACCATTATTGGAGGAAGTGGTGAAAGGCAGATGGCTCATGATCTAGTACAATTTATTGACAGTTCCATTTTTGTTGTAAAAAACTATAATTCTACCCAAGATTACAAAATTCTATGTGCAATAGATGATTCTCCCGATACAAATCGGGCTAGAAAATATGCAGTTCGAGTTTCTCAGGCATTGGATATAGGTGTTGAACTACTAACTGTAAGTCAAATAGATGATTTCAGCTCAGGTTATAAAGAAGCGGCCAACCAAGCTGCTAAGTTTATGCGCCGGAGTGGTATTAATTCAAAAAATCTTTTTGAAATAGGAGATCCACCTGAAATCATTGTAAACACAGCAGGAGTTAATCGATTAATCATAATGGGTGCATCTAGAAGATCACCTATCAAAAAATTTTTTAAAGGAAGTAAACCATTAGAAGTAATGGAAAATTGTAACTGTCCAATATTGATTGTAAAATAGTTATTGTTATAAAGATTATCAACGAGGTAGTACTACTATTTGAAATTAAATCATCAACTCTTTATGTAGTTTGAATAATCATTTATATTTGTAAATAAATAAAGAAAAACGGAATAATTATGTCGTCAAGCACAAACCCCACTGCCCATGCTTATCAAGCTGCAGTAGAAAAATTAGGTTTAAAAAGTAATATAGCAAGAGCACTTGAAATACCTGATAGGGAATTGACAGTTGAAGTACCCTTTAGAAGAGATAATGGAGAACTAGATAGTGTAATTGGATTCAGGGTACAGCACAATAATACAAGGGGTCCATTTAAGGGTGGAATCAGGTATCATGAGCATGTTGATATTGATGAAGTTCGATCTTTGGCAACATTAATGACTTGGAAAACTGCTTTAGTTGACATCCCCTACGGTGGGGGAAAGGGTGGTATTGGAGTTAACCCTGCAAATTATTCAAAAACAGAATTAGAAAGAATGTCGAGAAGATTTTTTCGGGCCATTGATCCTGTAATAGGGATTAATGTTGACATTCCTGCGCCTGATGTGAATACCAATGCCCAAGTGATGAGTTGGTTTATGGATGAATATAGTCAGATTCATGGTTATTCACCTGCAATTGTAACGGGTAAACCTTTGGAGTTAGGAGGATCTGCTGGACGAGAAGCTGCGACTGGAAGAGGTACGGCTATCATAACCCGAGAAACTGCAGCAAAATGGGGAATAGATTTAAACGGATCAAAAGTAGTAATACAAGGGTTTGGTAACGTTGGTTCCTATGCCGCAAAGTTTTTAAATGATTATGGTTGTAAGATAATTGCCGTGAGTGATGTCACTGGTGGATTATTTGATCCAGATGGTCTTAATATTCCTTCACTTTTTGAATATAACTATAAAAATAGAACCATTGCTGGTTTTGAGCAAGGGAAGAAAATTTCAAATGAAGAGCTACTTTCCTTGGAGTGCGATTTCCTTATCCCAGCTGCACTTGGTAGTGCAATTAATAAATCAAATGTAGACTCATTAAGCTGTAAGGTAGTTATTGAAGCCGCTAACGGACCAGTTACAGGCGATGCTGCCATAAATTTACATAAAAGAAGGATTCCAATTGTCCCGGATATTCTAACAAATGCTGGTGGTGTTACTGTATCTTATTTTGAATGGGTTCAAAACTTACAACAATTTAAATGGAACGAAGAGGAGGTAAATAAAAAGCTTGAAGATAAGATGGTGAACGCATTTCAAGAAGTTTACTCTATGAAAAAGGAAAAGACTGTACCTATGAGAATAGCATCTTTCATGGTTTCAATAGATCGAGTAAACAAAGCCCATCAATTAAGACAAGGTTAGGTTTTTAGCCACTTTTATCTTTTCGTGCTTTAATAAAGCTTTTGATAAAAGATACCATTGCACCAATAGTTGTGATTATCATTATTGAAACACGGAGAATTGCATAAGTATCGGCCCGCTCCACAGCTCCACGAAGAGGCATTATTAACCCAAGTAGCATTATTAATGTTAATGTAACAGCAATGTGCGCAATTAATTTATTCTGATCTTTTATACCGCCATTTAGCAAAAGTAAAAGTACTCCGAATACAACTGGTATTAACGCAGTTGTTGATGGACTTTCAGACTGTAAATATCCATATGCACCAAGTACTATAAGTGAAATTGCGTTGGCTGCACTAACTTGGTATGTTTTAAAATTATTCATGATGTTTATCTTTATTTAAGCCGATAATATTATCAATACTCAATGGCCCAAAAGACCTGCTGTCAGTGCTACATAGTGAATTATCACCTTCAAGAAAAACTAAGTTTTCTTCAATTATTTTTTTTATCCTCTTAACAATTTTTTTATCTTTTTTATAGGGGTGATTACATAAAATTATATTTCCAACATTAAGTTTTTGATCGATAAACTTTTCAAAAATAATAGAATCTCCATCATTTAATGTTGGTTCCATGCTATTCCCTCTAATATAAATTTTCATTATCCAGCAGTATACCAAGTAACATTACGATTTTTTGTTTTCCAAAAAACGTCATGAATCTTTTTTATATTTTCCATTAATTCATTAGCATGTTGAACTGAAACTTCTGTTTTACAAGAACTACATAACTTTGCAGTATTCCAGAATAATTCATGTAGCTCAGGGTTATCTTCAAGATGATTGGGTTTAAAATAATCAGTCCATAGGACTAAAAGTTCTTCCTTACATAATTGTGCCTGTTCTTCTTTTACAGATGCATATCTACTCATTGTATTAAGGTAACTAGCCATTTGAGATGAATTATTTGTATCTGGACAATTAAGATATAACATTTTTTTTGTCATTGATAAAACAGCTTCACCAGCAATTCTTGCGCTCGCAGGGTCATAAACGCCGCAAGGACCATCGCAATGAGCATGTGCATATATTTTTTTCATAATATTTCTCGTCATTTTTTATTGTTAATAATATAATAAAAATTAGATGTATCATACATTATCTTAATAACTAATTTAACAAATATTTTTTATACTATTAGTCATAGATCTGATAAAAAGATATTTAATCTATATAAAAAGTTAGGCACAATTACAGTTTTACCATTACTTTAGTATTGAGATTGAGACACACAAAAGTAATCGAAAATATTGGTGCTAGTACCGTCATCGTGTTTGAAATGTTTATTTTTAGATTTTATGCAAACAACTGCTATAGGGACTGTAATGACTATGACGTCCACTGGATATACTCAAGAAGTAGCTGCGGCTACTATCATAGTAATCATCCTATTAACATTATGCTAAACTATTTATTCAGGACCTAGTTTGAAAAGACTATCCGCAATTGGCCTGCTTGTTATGACAGGTTTTCTTTGGAGTACAGGAGGGGTAATGATAAAAATGATTCCTTGGCCTGCCATAGTAATAGCTGGAATTAGGAGTGGAATATGCGCATTGGTAATCTATCTGTATGATAAACCACAAAATTATAGATTTGGTAGATATACATTGGGAGGAGCGCTTTGTTATTCAATTACAGTAATCTTTTTCGTCTTGGCTAATAAAATGACTACGGCTGGTAATGTGATTATGATTCAATATACTGCCCCGATATACGTGGCATTATTCGGTTTCTCATTTTTAGGTGAAAAATCCACAAAAATAGATTGGTTAACAATTTCCATTGTAATTATAGGTTTGGGATTATTTTTTGTAGAAGAATTATCCTTTACAAGTTTTTGGGGTAATGCTACTGCTCTCTTGGCTGGATTAGGATTTGCAGGGACAACACTTTTTATGCGAAAACAGAAAAATGGACGGCCAATAGACTCGGTTTTATTAGGAAATATTATAACGTTTTTGGTCTGCTTTCCATTGCTATATCAAGACATTACTTTTGAACTAAAGCCATGGCTTTATATTACTTTTCTTGGTGTTGTACAATTAGGTCTGGCATACATATTTTACAGTATAGCGATAAAATATGTTTCTGCATTGGATGCGATTATTTATCTAGTTATAGAACCGATTTTTAATCCACTTTTAGCTTTTTTTTTCTTGGGAGAGACAATGAGCATAAGCGCTAAAATAGGTGGGGCTCTTGTATTACTAGGCGTTATCTGTAGGGGTATCTACCAACAAACCCAATTATTGGAATATAAAACAAAATGATTTTGATTGAATACAGATTTGATATTTAGTCTTTACATGGTGACCAATCTAGAGGTTCCTTAACTGACTATTTATCTCATTATAATCAGGCTCAACACCTGGATTGGGCTCTGCATCCCATCTATATTTTATTTGTCCATCCTTAATGATAAATACTGCTCTATTTGCACATGTATATCCATCTATACCACCAAGCCCAGTAAAAAGGACACCGTAATTATTTATTACTTTTCTATCGATATCAGATAGAAGGTTAAATTCCAAACTATATTTCTCTGTAAAAGCACCATTTGCCCAAGGTGAATCAACACTAATACCAAGCACTACTGCATTTAGTTCATTAAACCCTCTTAAATTATCCTGTAACGTACACATCTCGGTATCACAGACGCCAGTGAATGCCCCTGGGTAAAATGCTAAAATTACTGTCTCGTTTTTATAATCAGACAGGGAAACGTTTTCTTTTGCTGTGTTCTTTAAAGTGAAATCAGGTGCGACATCATTTATTTTTAACATAATTATATCCTTCATTAAAAAATTGTTGTTAAAATTTAGCATAGCAGAATAAAAAACTTGCAAACATAAAAATAGAAAATTTATTAAATAGGTATTATTTTTAATGTAAGCAGTAATAATTCCTATTTAATTTTAAAGTATCAGATGTAGAAATAACAATATTAGGAAAATGTAATAAACATAATTAACGGAGTATAATATGAATATAAAGGATGTAAAAAAAGACAATCCAAAGTTAATGAATGGTGAAGCGAGATGCCCTGTTGCTCACGGCTCAAGTGAACAGCACACAAATAGTGCAAGGTCAAACAAAGATTGGTGGCCTGAGCAGATAAATTTAAGTATTCTTCACCAGCATGACAGGAAGTCTGATCCAATGGGAGATGACTTTGATTACAAAAAAGAGTTTATGAATCTTGATTATCATGCTTTGAAAGAAGATCTTAACACCCTTATGACAGATTCACAGGATTGGTGGCCTGCAGATTATGGTCACTATGGCCCATTCTTCATAAGAATGACTTGGCATGCGGCAGGAACTTACCGTATCGCAGATGGTCGCGGAGGTGGTGGAACTGGTTCACAGAGATTTGCTCCTACAAATAGCTGGCCGGATAATGCTAATCTAGATAAGGCTCGAAGACTATTATGGCCAATAAAGCAAAAATATGGTAACAAGATTAGTTGGGCAGACCTGATTATATTGACAGGTAATGTGGCTATTGAGTCTATGGGCGGAAAGACCTTTGGATTTGGAGGTGGTAGAGCAGATATATGGGCTCCCGAAGACGATATTTTCTGGGGTAAGGAAGTAGAGTGGCTTGGTAATGAACGCTATACAGGAGACCGTGTTCTAGATACACCACTTGGTGCAGTTCAAATGGGTTTAATATATGTTAACCCACAAGGTCCCGATGGTAATCCAGACCCTCTTGCGAGCGCAAGAGATATACGTGAAACATTTGGGCGTATGGCAATGAATGATTATGAAACCGTTGCGCTCACAGCAGGTGGTCATACTTTTGGTAAAACACACGGTGCAGCGAGTGAAGATTTCAAAGGTCCTGACCCAGAAGGCGCACCTTTAGATGAGATGGGACTCGGGTGGAAAAGTGGACATGGTAAAGGTATGGGACGTGATACTATTACGAGTGGTATTGAAGGTCCTTGGACACCTAATCCTACACAGTGGGACAATGGATATTTTGATATGCTTTTTGGCTATGATTGGGAACTTGTAAAAAGCCCAGCAGGAGCTCATCAGTGGCATCCAGTTACTCCAAAAGATGAAGATATGGCACCAGATGTTGAAGATAGTTCTCAAAGAGTTACCACTATGATGACAACTGCAGATATGGCGATGAGAGAGGATCCAAGTTACAGGGAGATCTCTAGATATTTTCATGAGAATCCAGATGAGTTTGCAGATGCCTTTGCACGAGCTTGGTTCAAATTACTCCATCGCGACATGGGACCTAAGGTAAGATATCTTGGCCCTGAAGTACCTGAAGAAGACCTTATTTGGCAAGATCCTGTCCCAGCAGGAAGTACAGGTTATGATGTCGAAACTGTAAAATCTAGGATTTCTGAAAGTGGCCTAACTGTTACAGAGATGGTGGAAACAGCATGGGCAAGTGCATCAACTTTTCGTGGATCTGATCTTCGCGGAGGAGCCAATGGAGCACGTATTCGACTTGCGCCACAAAAAGATTGGAAAGTAAATAAACCAGAACAACTATCCAGAGTATTGGGTATAATGGAAGGAATAGCTTCAGATACTGGTGCTTCTATTGCAGATGTTATAGTACTTGCAGGTAATGTGGGTATTGAAAAATCATCTGGTGCAACTGTACCATTTACTCCAGGTCGTGGTGATGCTTCACAGGAACAAACCGATGAACACTCATTTGATGTACTAGAGCCACATTCAGATGGATTCAGGAATTACCATAAAAGTGATTTTGAGATCTATGCAGAACACATGCTACTTGATAAAGCTCAACTGCTTGGGCTTACTGCACCAGAGATGACAGTCCTCGTTGGGGGCATGAGATCACTGGGAATCAGTGCAGATGGACACGGTCTTTTATCTGATACATCAGGTAAATTAACCAATGAATGGTTTTCTAGATTGTTGGACATGTCCGTAGAATGGAAACCAACTGGTAGAAATACCTATGAAGGTACTGATAGAGTTACAGGTGAAAAAGTAAGTACAGCAACTCGAGCAGATCTAGTTTTTGGATCCAACTCACAACTACGTGCATTGGCTGAAGTCTATGCACAAGATGGTTCCCAAGATAAATTTGTTAGCGATTTTATTGCTGCTTGGAATAAAGTCATGAACAATGATCGTTATGATTTGGCCTAATTTCATTAAGGTAATTACAATTCATAAATAATCAAAAAATCTGAAATTAGATTTTCATATTATATAAAGCCCCTTTAATTCAAGGGGCTTTATAATTTTGTCATTATACTACGTATAAAATATCTCATTAATACCTCGTTTTAAATTCTACAATTACAGAGTTAGTTTCCGACCCAATTTAATTAAAGTAAATATATGGAAGTTTATATCAGTGCTGGTATCAAAGGGATAATTAGTAAAGCGCATTGGAATGATCTGGAATAAAGGAGAAATTATGTACCAATTTTTTGGAGATGGTCGAGTTGAAGCTGGAGACTTGATTTTTACTTGTCATCCTAAAGCAATAAGTAAATTCAGTAGTAACTCCCATTCTGGGGATCATCTAAATGTCTTTTAATATTGTATAATTTTTTGCTCAGTATTCAGTCATTTAAATTCCTATATAATAATGCGGCAGATAATTAATTACCTTTGTTTTATCGCAATTTCTTCTTCACAAGATTTCCAGGTCCGGGTAGTAATGAAGATGCAATTTGATATACCAGTTTTAGGACCTATGAACGTTCTTTATGATCAAACAGTTGCACCAGGATTATTAAAAGTTGAAGAAAAAATTGATGCGGATCGGTTTTACGCAAGTTGGCTCGCAGATGATGAAACCGGTGAACTGATGATTTCCGGATCAGAAAAAATAATTATGTATGATAAAGATGATGAAGAATATTGGCTCCAATCTCCTGAAGTTTATTTTCAAAAGCCTGATACAAGTTCAGATAATTCTAGATCATTTTCTTTTTCCGCAGATGACGAAGATGATAAATCACCGCCAAAGTTTACAAGAACTGGTGGAAAGGAGATTGAATTCCTTCATGGTTTTAGAACAAAAAAATGGATTACTACCATTTCATTCAGTGAAAAAAGAATGGTTTTTGAAGAATGGTTTGTGGATAAGCTCCCACTAATGAAAATGTCTGACTCTTTGAAATTTTCAGTCAAATCTAAATTTAATCCTAATCCTGATACCACAGCATTTGAGCAATTTGATTTTTCATCTAATTTATTTATCAAAGCTATGGATACACTGACTACGTTAGATCCCATTGACGGCTATGCTGTTAAAATAAATTTTGTAGCCTACGAAGAAAGTGATGATCCTAAATTCACCGCAGGGTTTGAAATAATGGAATTGTATGCTGAACCGGTGGATACAGGTTTTTTTGTTATTCCAGAAAATTATGAAAGAATCGAAAAAGATTGATTGAGGTTAAAGTATTTTTTCAATGAATTGAATTAAAAAGAGGAAACCATGAAACTGTCAATTCAAAATATTTCTAAAACATATGATAATGGTGTGGAAGCACTTAAAAATGTCTCTATTGAAATTGGAAATGGTATGTTTGGACTGTTGGGCCCGAATGGAGCTGGGAAGTCTACACTAATGCGTACTATTGCTGCGTTACAGGGTTCTGATAATGGATCTATCACTTTAGGTGATATTGATGTGGCGAAAGATAAGCAAGCCTTACGTGAAATTCTTGGCTACTTGCCACAAGAATTTGGTGTATATCCGAAAATTTCAGCTTCTGATTTACTATCTCATATGGCTGTAATGAAGGGAATTACAAATTCTAAGCAGAGAAAAGAAGTTGTGGAGTCATTATTACATCAAACAAATCTTTGGGAAGCTAAAGATAGAAAATTGGGAACTTACTCAGGAGGGATGAAACAAAGATTTGGTATTGCTCAAGCTCTATTAGGAGATCCAAAACTCATTATTGTGGATGAGCCAACAGCAGGGTTGGATCCTATGGAGCGAAATAGGTTTCATAATCTTTTAAGTGAAATTGGTGAAAATGTAATTGTAATTCTTTCCACTCATATTGTTGATGATGTAAGTGACCTTTGTAATGAAATGGCTATTATATTAAATGGGGAAGTGGAAATTACGGGAGAGCCCATCCAATTAATCAAAAAGATGGAAGGGAAAGTTTGGAAAGGTTTAGTTGAAAAATCAGAATTAGAAAATGTTGAAAAGGAGAATGAAGTTATTTCATCCAGATTATATTTAGGAAAAGTTCAGGTACGGGTATTTAGCGAGTCACATTTAGAAAACGGGTTTGAACAGGCAACTCCTGAAATCGAAGATTTATATTTTGCTACTATCCACGGACTTCAAATTGATGGAACTAAATAAAATGTGGAAGCATATTCTTAATTTTGAAATTCGTCTTGGTCTGAATAAAACATCAGTAATTGTTTATTTCTTTGTTTTTTTTGGACTAGCTTTTCTTATTATCAATATTTTAGGCGGGGCCTTTACAAATGCGCGGATTATTGTTGGTAATGCCAATAATAATTTAAATGCTCCACTGGTAATTGCCATGATTCAAAACGTTTTTTGCATCATAGGAATTTTAGTAGCTGCAGCTATTTTTGGGAATAGTGGTTACCGCGATTTTGAATTCAATACTCATCCTCTATTTTTTACAAAACCAATCAAACCAACACACTATTATTTTGGCCGTTTTTCCGGTGCATTGGTATTGACACTTATCATTCAGCTAGGATTTACCCTTGGAATGCTATTTGGATTTTTAATGCCTTATTTAGATCAGGATGCCATTGGCCCTTTTTCTATTTGGGCGTATTTACATCCTTTCCTTTTATTGATCATTCCCAATGTATTTATGGTTGGCGCATTATTGTTTTCCCTCGCAATTTTAACTCGGAGAATGTTGCCAACTTATATGGCTTCTGTTATTTTATTATTTGGTTATCTTACTGCTGGTAATCTTGTTTCAGATATTGAAACACGTTGGATTGCGGCTCTACTGGATCCATTTGGCTCAGAAGCTGTAAGCGATGCTGTTCGTTACTGGACACCAGTTGAACAAAATAATAATTTTGTTCCAATGACGAAATGGATCATTTTAAATCGTTTAATCTGGCTTGGTGTGGGAGCTATCTTTTTGGGCATTGGTCTTTGGAAATTTGATTTTAAACATTCCGAGCCAGGAAAATCTAAAAAGAAAAAAGAAAAGGGTATTGCACCCATAGAAGAGTCTGTTATTGGAGGCGGATTTATAAATGCAAAACCTATTTTTAATGCAGCCACGCTTTGGATCCAATTCAAAACACAAATAATTATTGAAATAAAACGAGCCTTTCGCGACCCTTATTTTATTGCAATCGCAGGTACAGCTGCTGGATTTTTGTTATTAAATCAGCAGGCAATTGGTGATATGTATGGTGTTGATACTCTACCCACAACTAATGATGTTGTTTTGGTCTTGAGTGGATCTTTTGCATTATTTATGTTAATCCTGATTACCTTTTACGCGGGACAAATAATTTGGCGTGAACGTGAGTTAAAAGCTGATCAGATTATGGATTCTCTACCGATCCCAAATTGGATTCCTATGGTTTCAAAATTAATCTCGTTGATATTAATTCCAGGGATTATGCTTATTGTGCTGATGATTATTGGCTTAGGTATACAAACTTGGCGGGGGTTTTACGACTATGAGGTTCATCTTTATTTCAAACAGCTCTTTCTTTTGGATTGGAC
This sequence comes from Fidelibacterota bacterium, assembly GCA_002722105.1. The sequence continues at coordinate 39,745 of PBKF01000025.1, read as the reverse complement.
AGATTATACTCTATTATGTGTTTTAGCTTTTTCGATCCAGACAATTGTTAACCATAAATATATCGGTCATTTTATAATGATTCTATATTTTTTATTTGGCATGTTTTCCGGGCAGTTTGGGCTAGATCATACATTGTACCATTATAGCTCCGGTTCCGGTGCCCCCTATTCTGATATGAATGGTTTTGAACCCTATATTTTTCGCTTATTATGGTATAAACTATATTGGGGATCTTTTGCTGTATTACTGGCCCTCATTAGTAATCTATTCTGGAATAGAGGACTTACTGGCAATTTTAAATCTCGTTCCACAAATGCGAGATTACGATTAACACCTGCTATGAAGAATGGGCTTTTAGGGTTTACTGTATTATTCATTGGATTTGGAAGTTTCATTTTTTATAACACAAATATTTTAAATGAATACCACCGATCTGCTTATTGGGAAAAAAGATCCGCAAATTATGAGAAGACATATAAAAAATATAAGGGTGTTCCAAAACCAAAAATAACTGGTGTCAGCGGTGAGGTCCATATCTATCCTCAAGAAGCTAGGGTTGAATTTAGTGGTATTTATAGGATGAAAAATAAAACAGATACCATTATTGATACAATTCATTCAAACTTCAATCGTCGGGCACCTTACACTAAATATGAATGGTCACGCTCTAACGAACTGACTTTGACCGATAGTGCTTACGGATGGAATATATTCATCTTTGATCCTACGATTCTCCCCGGAGATGAATTTTCATTAGAATTTGAAGGGATTAGGCAACGAACTGGATTTTCAAACAGCGGGGTAAGCCAAACAGTTATTGAAAATGGAACAATGATATGGAGTGGCGATTTGTTCCCTACATTTGGATATAATTCCGGTCTTGAATTAGCAGATAAACGTACCCGAAAAAAGCATGACCTTTCGGAAGAGCAGGATAGAATGAGAAAATTTGATGACCCGGAAGGGAATCAACATGGAATTCTTGGCGATGATGCTGATTGGGTTGATTTTGAAGTTATCATGAGTACAGATCTAGATCAAATTGCCATGGCGCCAGGTTATATTCAAAAAGAATGGGAAGAAAATGATCGAAGATTTTTCCATTATAAAATGGATCAAAAGATTCACAATCTTTTCGCATTTGTTTCAGCAAGATATAACATATTAAAAGAAAAGTGGAATGGCATTAGTCTGGAAGTATATCATCATCCCAGCCATTCATATAATGTAGATAAATTGATGGAAGGAATGAAAAAATCTATAGAATATTACAATGAGTTGTATGGTCCCTATCCCTATCGGCAATGTCGGATATTGGAATTCCCTTACGGGAGTTATGCTGCTTCTTTTCCCAATACGATTCCATTTTCAGAAAATATTGGATTTGTTATGGATGTAGATCCAGATGATCCGGAAGATTTGGATATGCCATTTTGGGTCACTGCTCATGAAATGGGTCATCAATGGTGGCCGCATCAGGTTAGCGGAGGTAATGTGCAGGGTGCAGGGTTTTTAAGTGAGGGACTGGCAGAGTATTCAGCTGTTGCACTTTTAGCAAAAGAAAAGGGGGAGAAACAATTACGGAAATTCCTGAAATACGAATTAGATAAATATCTCACTGGACGATTTACAGAGCAAAAATTTGAGCCAACCATTGTACAAACAGAAAATCACCCATACATCCATTATAATAAAGCAGGGCTTATGATGTACACTTTGTCTGATTTTATTGGCAAGGATATTTTTAATAATGCGTTGGGAAGATTCATTGAAAAATACAGATATCAGTCTAATCCCTATCCCCACATTGGTCAATTTATAAATACAATACGGGAACAGACGTCTGATGACTTACAATATTTAATTACTGACACATTTGAAAAAATAACCTTATATGAAAATAAAGGTAAAAGCGCTTCTTACATAGAAAATGAAGATGGAACATTCGAAGTCACCATGGAAGTAGAAGTGAAGAAAGTTTATTCAGATAGTCTTGGTAATCAGACTGATGCTCCACTTAAGGATTGGTTGGAAATTGGGGTTTTAGGCGAAACCCTTGTAAATGGCGATATGGAAGAAGTACCAATTTATCTTGAAAAAGTATTCATCACTGATTCTATTTCTACTTTTCAAGTGATAGTAGACCAAAAACCGATAAAGGCTGGAATTGATCCTATGAACAAGTTTGTTGATAGGGATTCAGATGATAATCTAGTACGCGTGTCTATAAATAATTCCAGTAAAAACGAAAAATAAATATTCACCCGCAATTAAGAAAGAAAAATGGATGAAGTTTAAATTTCTATACTCTGTTTGCTCTGTCTGTTATTATTGTGGAAAGAGAATAGGTTATAATCTGTCTATAATCATTTTTACCCTAATTTTTATTTCTGGATGTTCATCTAGCTCTCCTTCATCTATTCTACCGGAGCTAGACTACGAGCCAACAGGAGACTATATTTTAGATCAATATATATATTCTATTGATTTAAATGAAGTAGAGAATGATCAGGTTTATATTCATCTTCATTGCCCCGGTCTAAATCAAGATACTGTCATTTTTCATTTCCCAAAAACTATACCGGGTACATATAAAGAATTGGATTATGGTGAAATGATTGAAGCCATTAATCCGCAAGATTCAAAAGGGAATGTTCTTTTTCATGAAAAGATCGGAAAAAACATATTTAAAATTATCAATGCACGAGATTTAACATCTATTCATTATTGGATTAACGATACTTGGGATCATCCCAAGGCAATGCGACGAATTTGGCCCATGGGTGGTACAAATATAGAAAAAGATAAAAATTTTGTAATTAATGCATCTGGATGGTTTGGATTTTTTGACAGTTTGGAGGATGTTCCCGTAAGCCTTACCATAAATCAACCTGATGGTATGAAGTCTTATTCGGCATTACCCATTTCGCACGATTTTGAACAAAGTATCACATTTAATGCCCGAGACTATCATCACTTAATTGACTGTCCCATCATGATTTCTGCACCAGATACATCCACTTTCACGGTTGCTAATACAAGGGTATTTATTGAATCATACCATTCAAATGGAGAAAAAGGTTTTGCAGATGTGATTAAGAAGGAAATTCAACCTTCTATGGAGGCAGTAGCAATGTTTACTGATTCTCTGCCTGTAAGTGAATACCATTTCATCATGTATATCAGAGATGGAAAGGATTTTATGGATAGCCTGCGATCGAAAGAAGTTGGATTGATAAAAAAAGCTAAGTCTGTTTTAAACAATTTTATATTATTTGGAAGTGGGGCACTGGAGCATGGAAATTCATCTTTTTTTGTTTTAACAGATTTTGGTGATACTTCGTATACATCATTGATTAAGCGAGTTGCACTACACGAATTTATGCATATTTTTACACCGTTGAATCTCCATAGCGAATATATAGGAGATTTCGATTATGTAAATCCGAAAATGTCTAAACACCTATGGCTATACGAAGGTATAACTGAATATTTTGCAAATCTAATCATGGTTCAGTCTGGTTTGATCTCTCCACTGGAATTCTTTTCAGATAAAATGAGTAGTAAAATTCAAAGCGCAGCAAGATTTCCAGAAAAGAAAATGTCTTTTACTGAAATGAGTGAAAATATTTTTGATAAAAAATATGGTGTACACTATGGTCAAGTGTATCAACGAGGTGCAGTTTTGGGATTGCTATTAGATATAGAAATTATCCGGTTGACCGATGGCCAGAAAACATTGAAAGATATTGTATTGGAATTAGCATCGAATTATGGGCCAGATAAATCATTTAATGAAGAAACATTCATTGATGAATTCTGCGCTATGGTCAGTCCGGTGAAAGCTAATGTTCAAAATACCCCAGACACAGAGATTCCTTTAAACTACGATCCGGTGAAAGGTGATATAATTAAAAGTGATAAACAAAATTTAAGGCAATGGTTTGATAAATACATTGAAGGAACGATTCCATTGGATGTCCAAGGCAGTTTAGCAGAAATAGGTGTGGAGTATACTAAAGAAGGTAAGCATGAAATTCCAAAACGTATTTTGACTGATTATGGTACAAAACAAAATAGGATACCATTTGGTAAATATATCAAAGTAAAAAAAGTTGGGAGGAAAGACCCGGTGGGATTTCAAGTTGGTGATCAGCTGGACAAAGATAAATTAAGAGATATACTCTATGATGAATACGGTTACCCGGTTGAAGAAGGAAAAGAAGTAAGTATTTTTATAAAAAGAGATGATAAAACCATAGAATTACCATATACAGTAGAGTACAAAAAACGAAAGTTTAAACACCGGCTCCGCATTTTAAAAAATAAAACTGAATTGCAGCAAAGATATTATTCTGCATGGATGGGAGACAGAAATTAAAAGCCAAGCTTTTTCTTATTTATCATTTTTTATAAATTCAGCCTTGCCTTATCATTATAAAACCACATTTTTACGGGAAAGCGTATATGTCAAATTGGGATAAAAATCGATTCATTGACCATTTAAGAGATAATTGTAGCCGAGAAGTAGCTAAGGTTGGAGTTTCCATTATCGACTTTACTGAAAGACATGCTGATGATATATCATGGGGAAGAGGTACAGATCATGGCACACTTACTTTTAGATGCCAGTCGGATGTTGGTCCCCTGCCACTATTTCATATGACATCTACAGGTCAATTGAACCTGCAAATTAATTTCATGAGGAACAAAGAAATTCCGCCAATGGTTTTGCGGGATATTGTTTTAAAATTGGAATCTAATTTTCTACGTGATTATGATGAAAATGAATATCCAAGCGATGTTTTTGTACCAATGGATGAATTATTTCATACTGAAAATCAGGTGGAGAAATTCCTTAAAACAATGGAAGGCTGTACCTATCGTTTAAAACAATAATTTTTTAAATTTAAAAAATTATTTCTATTTCCTATAATTTAGCTTTCTTTCGTATTTGAACGAATAAAGGAAAAAATACTAATTTTTTCTGTAAAATTTCTTTTAAAATGTTAAAACTTATTTTCTTTCTTTTATTTGAATTGTTAATTGGTTCTACTGGCTCGTTATCTGGACACATACAGGATGCATTTACAAATCAACCTCTCATTGGTGTTAATATTATCGTGCAGGGTACTGGATTGGGTATATCAACGGATGATAGAGGAAATTTTGAGCTAAATGATATTCCTGTCGGAAGTTTTACTCTTCAGGTTTCTATGATTGGCTATGAAACAATAAACAGGCCCAATGTTCATATTGTCCCCGAAAGAAATACGAATGTTAATTTTGCTTTATCTCAGACAATTCTTAAAGGTCAAGGTGTAGAAGTTACTGGATCATATTTTGAGAAAACAAAAGACGGGGTCACAAGCAGTCGGACCGTTGATATTGAAGAAATACGCTCAGATCCGGTTGGCACCTATGATATAATGGCCATGATGCAGGCTCTACCTTCAGTAGTCTCTGGATCAGATCAAAGCAATGAGATTATTGTTCGTGGCGGTTCCCATGGAGAAAATTTATTTGTTATGGATTTTCTGGAAATCCCATATCCCAATCATTATCCTGAGCAGGGCAAGGGTGGCGGTCCAATAACTATGGTTGATACAGAATTTATCGAACGGATTGATTTCTATGCGGGAGCTTTCCCAGCACGATATGGCGAAAAACTTTCATCCGTTATGGATGTGACTCTCAGGGAGGGGAACAGTCAGTCTCACCATCAGCAAATGGATTTAAACATGGCTGGGTTTGGATTTACTTTTGAAGGGCCTTTGACACGAAAGTCTAATTATCTTTATTCATTGAAACGGTCATTTCTTGATTTTGTGATATCTTCTACAGGCATGCAGGCAATCCCAGAGTATTGGTCTAGCCAAGGTAAAATAGCATATCATTTATCTCCCAATCAAAAAATTTATATCAATTTTATTGGCGGTATTGATGAAATAAATATTGAAGGAGAAAATAATCCCCAACTTCGTGGAGCAGAAAATGTTGATTATTCATCCTGGCAGTCAACATTAGGTGTCACGTATAAAAATCTGTTTTCAAAGAATGGTTATATCCAGAGCTCAATTGGAAGATCTTTAGTCCGTTTAAACACAAATGTATATAAATTAAATGAAAATCTAATCCGCAATTATTATTACCAAAATAATGATTTAGAAAGCGACTATTCTTTTCGAAGTGAAGTTGTTTATAAGTTATTTGATAATGTGGAAATCACTTCCGGACTATCTGCAAAGCATGTGGAATTGGATTTTGACAACTGGTACAAAAATAATCCTACCTATATTTACGGTTATTCTTTAAGCGGGTCTGAAATTCCACAATTAATTACAAAAGAAAAATTTTATACGACCTATTTTGGAAAGCAATATTTCTATACAATTATTGATTCAGTTGGCACTCAAGATACATTAAAGACAAATGCCATATTAGAGTATAATAAAGTTGGCGGATTTTTTCATTTTAACTTACATCCACTGCAAAAGGTGGAAATATCTATAGGTGGTCGTTTTGATTTTATGAACTTCACAAATGAATCTGATTTTTCACCAAGATTTGGATTTAAATATCATTTTTCACCTATTTGGAAATTCAATCTTTCTGCAGGTAGATACTTTCAAGTACCATTTAACAATCAATTAAATTCAACGCGTGGAACTCCTTCAGAGCTGAAAAATTATTTCACGGATCAAATTGTAGGCGGTTTTGAATACTTTCTCTCTTCTGATACTAGGTTTACTATAGAATATTATGTAAAAGAGTACGCTGATATGGTGATATTTGAAATGTTAACTGGTTCTGATGGCAGGGACAGTCTAAATTGGTATAACCAAGTTAATGGCGGAGAAGGGCGTTCAAAAGGGTTGGAAATATACCTTCAGAAAAAATATTCCAATAATTGGTATGGCTCGTTTTCCTGGTCCCATTCGATTTCAGAAGGAGTAGACCCAAGAACAAAAGAATATTATCCCTGGGACTTTGACTATGGAGATGTAATCAATCTGGTTGGAGGATATAAAATACGTTATACTGATTTTGGCTGGTACAGCAGCTATAAAAATTCATGGGTTGCAAAGACACTTTCTTGGCTTCCTTTCATGCCTAGTGATGAATATGAAATAAGTATAAAGTACCGTTACATGGGTGGCAGACCTTATACACCTGAGCAATATGATCATAAAACCAGAGATTGGTATTCAAATTCTCACTTAGCATGGAATACATATAGGTACGGTCATTATAGCAGAATAGATCTTATGCTTCAGCAAAGATTTCATTTCAAAAAAATGAATCTGGTCGCATTCTGGAATATTGGCAATGTTTTAAACAGATCAAATCCTTGGGAGTATATTTATAAGGAAGACGGGACAAAAGAAATGAGTTGGCAGTATAAAACATTTCCTGTCGGTGGATTAATTTTAGAATTTTAAATATAATTTTCAGAAATCATTATTGTTGTAAAATCGGAGATTTATTTTACATGGTGAAATCTAAGTAAATTTGCCATAGACCTCGTTAATGAAGAAATGAATAGAATATTACAATTCCTATTGATCATCTCTCCCATTTTACCATCTGATAGAATTCAAGATGAATTACCGATTGGATTAACTGAAGAAGAAAAATCCAGAGTTCATGAAATTTATTCCATGGGGCGCCAAACAGACCCTCCACCGGGACCTGTTAGAAACATTGCTGAATATGAACGTATGGAAGGAGTATTGATTCGATATCCTTTTGGAATTTCTACAGAATTGATTGCAGAAATGAGCGAAGATGTGACCATTTATTGTCTGGTTTCATCCAGTTCACAAAATTCAGCAAATTCGTCTATGATCAATGGCGGAGTATATATGGATAATGTGCAGTATGTATTAGGGTCTACCGATAGTTACTGGACACGAGATTACGGACCTTGGTGGGTGGTGGATGGTGATAGAAATGTATCGGTTGTCGATCATACTTACAATCGACCGCGACCGAATGATAATGAAGCACCTTTGAAAATAGCCAACCATTTAAATTCGCCATACTTTGCTTCTGATGTTGTGCATGCGGGTGGAAATTATATGACCGATGGTATGGGAATTGCCGCATCATCGGATCTGGTATATGATGAGAATGAGATATCTAATGCTTCAGTAAATCAAATCATGGATGATTATTTTGGAATTGAAACATATCATGTTGTTCCTGATCCCAATAACACATATATAGATCATATCGATTGTTGGGGAAAATATTTAAGCCCTACAAAAGTTTTAATCAGAGAAGTCCCAACTAGCCATGCACAGTATGATGAAATAGAAGCAATAGCAAATTATTTCGGAAATTCTACAAATAAGTGGGGCGAACCCTGGGATGTATTTCGTGTTTATACCCCAAACAATCAGCCCTATACTAACTCCACTATTTTGAATCATAAAATTTTAGTCCCAATCACCGGTGGCATTTGGGACGATGATGCATTAGAAATGTATGAATCAGCTATGCCAGGTTATGATGTAATACCATTTGCCGGTTCCTGGGAATCCACGGATGCATTACATTGCCGTACAAAAGGTATACCTGATCTCGAAATGCTTCAAGTAATGCATAATCCTTTGAACGACGATACTGAACCGGATAATGAGGGCTACCTAGTTTCTGTTTATGTTGATCCATTGAGCGGTGAAGGAATCATCAGTGATTCGATGAAAGTATTTTGGCGTATCGCAGGTGATTTAGATTGGAATGATGTACATCTTTTTGAATCTTTAAGTCAGGAAGAACCAAATACATGGGTCGGCTGGATTCCTCCATTAGCTGATGAAGGTCAATTACAATATTTTATTCAGACTGCAGATTCGTCAGGAAGAATTGAGAATAGCCCACTTGCAGGGTGGCATGAATTTATTGCACTGGCACCCAATGCTTGTATGGAGTGGAATATTGGAGACATAAATAATTCTGGTGAACTGAATATTACAGATATTCTTCTCCTAGCTGATTATGTCATAGCAGGTGAGTTTCCTGGTGCCTGCCCGCAAATAGTTGCAGACGTTAATCAAGATAACAGTTTGAATATTTTTGATGTTATTTTCTTGGTAAATATGGTACTCCAGCCATAGTTGAACTATATACCGAAAGACGATATTTTTAGGATGTGTGATTTTATTTAATTTTTAAGAGATTCTTATGTAAGGACATGGAAGGCTAAATTATGTCAGGAAAACATCCCTATTTATACGAGCCAACTACAGCTATCACCGATTTTATTATTGGTCTTTTAGGAATGGCTTTTGGATGGCAATTATTTAACATCCCAGATTCTCTATTTCACTTTTTATGGGGCAATTGTTTTTTTGCTGTTGGGATAGGCGGCCTTTTAGGCGGTATAAGCCACGGTTTTGGGCCGCGTTTCTCAGAACTATTAAAAAAAATTATTTGGAGATCTACATTAATATTTGTGGGAGTAACAGGTTTGTCTCTTAGTCTGGCAGCTCTAACATTTTTTACCAATGACAAGGTACAAAATCTTTTAATGATAATTGCAGCGCTAATGCTCATTTTTTATTTTATCCAAATAAATAAACAGGACACGTTTGGTCAGGCGGTTAAATTTTATTTCCCGCTTATTGTGGTTTCCCTTTTTGGTTTCTCAATCGCATATGTAACCACAGGATATTTAGGAGCTTTGTTTTGTTCTATTGGATTGGTGGTGAGTCTAGTGGCATCCTGGATTCAGGTTAGTGGCATTTCCCTGCATCAACATTTTAATCATAATGATTTATTTCATATGATCCAAATCCTGGGGATGGTTTTGATGTATCGTGGTGGTATGGAAATACCAGTATTCTAGTTCAACATCTTCATCTTCATCCTAAGTTGGTAGCAAATAATCTTAATTCTTAACTCCATTAATAATTGCACATAAATTCGCCCGCTATTTTTCAGGAGAAAACGTGAAAGTCGATGTAAAAAAAACCAATGAGTATACCCGGGTACTATCCATTGATATTCCATGGGATGAATTGAAAGTAGATTTTGATAAATCCATTAAAAAATTTGGGAAAAAAGTAAAGATGCCTGGATTCCGATCAGGTAAGCTTCCTAAGGATCGTTTGTTGCGACAGTTTCAACCGAATATTGAGGCGGAGTTCATGGAAAATAATTTTCAAAAATACTACTTACTCGCCGTCCAGCAAGAAAAATTAGTTCCTGTGAATAAAGCTGAGATCAGTGAAGTACAATTTCAAATGAAACAACATTTTTCTTTTCATGCGAAATTTGAAGTTGAACCGGAAGTAATTTTACCTAAATTGAAAAAAAACTCCTTAAAAGTTCAAAAGACTGTTTACAGACATGATGAGCATGATATTGAAGATGCTATTATGCAACTTCGTAAAGCTCATGCAACAATTACCACTGTAGATGATGGTGCTGTTGAAGGAGATTATCTTATCTGTACTTTACAAAAATTAGATGAAACAGGCGTCCCTATTATTGGTAAAAAATTTGAAAAACAATATCTGAGAGTTGGTAAAGGGTCATTCACTGATGATCAAAAAGATAAATTAATTGGTCTCAAAACTGGAGAAAAGACTCGAATCAAAATACCCGTGAGCAAAGAAGGCGAAGATGGAGATTATGAATTAACAGTAAGTAATATTGAACGGGAAATTTTACCTGAAGTAAGTGAAGATTTTTTAAAACTGGTAAATCCGGAGTTAAAATCAGTGAAAGAATTAATGGCAGATGTAGAAAAAAAGATAGAATCCAATTTTAATGAACGATCACGGCAGGCATTTGATCGAGATTTATCAGACTCTCTAATTGAACTAGCAAATCCATCTTTTGCACCTTCGATGGTAGAGAATTATATGAACAATTTGGTTGAAGATGTGAAAAAACAAAATAAGGGAGAGCCCTTGGACGAATCTAAAGTTCGGGAACATTATAAACCATCGGCTGAAAGGAATCTAAAGTGGTTTTCACTGCGGAATAAAATAATCGAATTAGAAAATATTTCCATATCAAAAGAAGAAGTGGATGCTGAAATCAAAACTTTAGTGCATCATTCACCTCAATCTGAAAAAGAAATTATTAAGTTCTATAAGAAACCCAGTAACCGCCAAAGAGTAGAAGATGATATACAGGAAAAGAAAATCTTGGATTACCTGAAACAATTTGCTAAAGTCAAAGAGGTAGAAGTACTTACAAAAGATTTACGTGAGCAAGACCATGAACATTGATGAAAAAATATTAAGTCAACTGGTCCCAATTGTTGTAGAACAAACGGGACGATCGGAAAGAGCCTTTGATATATACTCCAGGTTATTAAAAGAAAGAATTGTTTTTTTAGGTACACCAATTGATGATACAATAGCATCACTGGTGATTGCTCAGCTTTTATTCCTTGAAGCGGAAGATTCGGAAAAAGATATTAATCTCTACATCAACTCACCTGGTGGTATTATCACTTCAGGTATGGGTATATATGATACCATGCAATATATCAAACCAGATGTGGCAACTATCTGCTTAGGGCAGGCGGCAAGTATGGGGGCATTTTTATTAGCTGGCGGTGCAAAGGGTAAAAGGTCTGCTTTACCAAATTCACGGATTATGATTCATCAGCCACTTGGAGGTGCTGAAGGACAGGCAACTGATATTAAAATCCAGGCAGATGAAATTCTTCGAATGAAAAGACAGCTAAATACAATTCTAGCAAAGAATACAAAGCAGACTCTCAAAAAAATAGAAGCAGATACAGATCGGAATAATTTCATGTCATCTAAACAGGCAAAGGCCTATGGTATTATTGATACAATTTTAACTGTACGTAAATGAGTAAAATAAAAAAAGGAAAAAAGCCCTTTATTAACCTCGATGCCGAGGATGATAAACAGAAAAATCGCTTTAAGGTTTCACTTCAAAAACCTACAAAAATAAAATCAAATCTTGATGCACACATTATTGGACAAAATAATGCCAAAAAAGCTATAGCAGTTGCAGTTTATAACCATTACAAAAGGATTATTCATCAAGTATATAATTCTGATGTAGAACTAGATAAAAGCAATATCCTCCTTGTCGGATCAACTGGCACCGGTAAAACTTTAATTGCTCAAACCTTGGCCCGGTTTTTATCTGTCCCATTTGCAATTGCAGATGCTACAACACTTACAGAAGCAGGGTATGTGGGTGAAGATGTAGAAAATATTTTGGTGCGATTGCTTCAGGTATCTAACTATAACATAGCTGCAGCTGAAAAAGGTATAGTTTATATTGATGAAATAGATAAAATTGGTCGAAAAGGTGCAAGTGCATCAATTACCAGAGATGTGAGCGGGGAAGGTGTTCAGCAAGCGCTACTGAAAATCTTAGAGGGTACAATTGCCAATGTACCACCAAAAGGAGGTCGGAAACACCCTGAGCAAAGTTTGATTTCTGTTGATACATCTAATATTTTATTTATATGCGGCGGCTCGTTTTCAGGGTTAGAAGAAATTATCTCAAGAAGAATTGGAAAGGGCGAGTTAGGATTTGGTACAAAAAAGAAATTAACAAAAAAAGATTCCAATACTATTTTTAAAGAAGTACGCCAGGAAGATTTGATTGCTTATGGCATGATTCCTGAACTGGCGGGCCGCTTACCGGTAGTAAGTACACTTGACACTCTAAATGAAGATGATTTGATGAAGGTATTACTTGAGCCCAAAAATTCTTTAGTGAAACAGTATGAAAAGCTTTTCATGCTGGAGGGTATTGAGCTGGAATTTAGGCAGTCTGCTCTCAGGGCTATTGTAAGTCTTGCAATTAAACATAAATCTGGAGCTAGAGCGTTACGGTCGGTAATGGAAGAGCATCTACTAGATATTATGTATGATCTGCCGGAAATGGAAGGCGTGGAGCGGGTGATAATTACTAAAGAAACTATCATCTATGGTAAAGAACCATTATTGAAGGGTGGCCTTAAACGAAAGTCAGCCTAGTTTATTAAAGGATATTCAACTCTAATCAATTTATTCAGGTAATTAAAAAGTTTTTTATTTCAAAGAAGGTGTTTTTCTGAATTTCATCTTATTTCTGTATCTAATTTCTATAAAGTAAAATCTAGAAAATATATTTGCAGAAAACAATTTTACACTATAAGAGCAAAGGTTAATGATATAAAAAGCACAATATCAAAATATTCCACATTAATCAGGCCATTAATTGTTATGGATTTAAAAAAAAAAACGAAATAACTAACAATCTTACTTAAATTAGATGATTCAATTTTTAGTTGAAACTCAACAAATTATAAATGAATAAACAACTTTCTCTCTTTTTATTAGCTATTAGTTTATCCCAATTTGGTTGTGAAGAAGAGATTTCAACGGAAGCTTCAAATAATCAAACTTCATTGAGAAATACTTTGAATGAAGATCTACCAGGTACTTCCGGTTCGATATCAGACTATTTTTATAATTTCGAAGACGAGATAAATGCTAACTTTTTTCGTTATGATCCTAGTTTAATGGCTGGGTATAATACTTATTTAGAATATTATAACCAGCGGGGTGAAACTCCTCCTGAGATGGAGTTCAAAACCTTTAATAATTATCTTCTTTCAATGACTCCATCGGATAAAAATGAATTTACTCGCCGATATTCTATTGATTCACTTTCAGTGAAAGATTCTATCGTCTCTGATTCTTTACTAATGGTATCTACTTCTTTTAAAAATCTTGAAAAATTAGAATGGGATCTTTTAGCAGATCCATCACTGCAACGTTATAAATTGGTAAACTCTGATTGGATCCAGGCTGATACAACACTTTATTACTCGGATACATTTGATGTAAGTGCCTACCGAGCCGTTGTAGATACTCCGTTTATTGATCAAGGTTTATTGTTCGTTGATTCTTCAGAATGGCTTGATACCAATTATGTATTTTTAAATGATAATCAAATTCGATTCGTTTCAAATTTCGAATTTGAAAAACAAGAACTTAGTGCGGATTCGCTCGTATTTCGAATTAATACAGATTGCAATGATAATGGTACATGGGATGAGGGTGAGACTACTTTGACAGACTTTAACGGTGATGGTAAATATGAAGCATTATATGAATATAAAGATAACAATAATAATGGAGAATATGACGAAGGTGATAGTCTTATCCAGGATTATGATGGAAATGATATCATATCGATTGCCTATGAGTTCGTTGATGGGGGTAATGGTATTTGGGATCGAGCTGAACCTTATTATGATATTAATGCTGACCAAGTATACAACATAAGCGAGCCTTATCAGGACCGCAATTGCAATGAAATCTGGGATAATGCTGAACCGCGTGTGAATTCTGCTTCAGATTGTGATGGAATCGGAAATTATTTAGTAGATACTGATGGTGGGTTTTGTGATCGAGGAAACAAGATCTTTGATTTAGAAGAAGAATATACGATGAAAGATTCTGATGGAGATGGTACATCTGAAAAGCACCTTTATCTTATTGGTGATAAACCCAATAACCTTATTGTAGATTACACTGACAATGAAGATCCTAAAGTTCTTTTAGAAGTTGAAGTAGGAGATGATATAATCGATCGTTGGGGCAATGAATATAATAACTTAATAGGGACAGTTGATTTTAATGATTTAAAACAGCAATATGTCGATGATATAGACTCACTGGTAACACTTTATACACGCAAAAAAATTGGTCACATAAATGGTTCTTCCATATCTGCAGATGATTATTATATAACAAAGTCTGAATGGTACCGCAAAAGTGGTAGTACAATAGAACGAAACTACAACTATCATATTTTTCATGAGCCAAACCATTTAAACCAAGTTGTTTATCCATCATATTTTCTTCCGGTTGGTTTCTATTTTGCTCCAAAGGAAATACAAAATGGTTTTTGGCATAAACCTGATTTGCAAAGCGAAGTGCTATATTACACATCTGGAGGTAATTTGCGTGATGGTGAGCAGGTGGATACAGCGTACTATGATACCACCGGTATTGCTGTCTATTACATTCAAAAAAGTTATAATGTAGAATCTGATACTGTTACTGTACCAGCTGCAAGAATAAGTTTCAATGCTACAGATGATGGAAATTATCAATGTCTAGCTACCGATGAAATTGTAAATAATAGCGAAGAGTGCCCTCCAGCAGATACAACTTTTACAGAGTGTTTTAAAGTAACCCAGATTACTACCATGACAATGATAGGTACTGGTGTAGAGTATGGTGAGCGTACGGAATCATGGCTAGTTAAGAAAAAAGGGTTAGTCAAAAGTGAGATCCATATCCGTTGGACTGAAAATCCATATAATGAAGATTTCACAGATAACGGTGAACCAGATCAGAATAATGAAGCTTGGGTTGGTTTAAATAGAATAGAATTAACATCGATTGACAAAATAGAATCAGCTGGTGTTTTTCGAAAATTAACCCATCCAGTAAATACAATTGAATTGCGTGATATTGGTAATCATCCTGATTTTGACTATGAGCCTCTCCGTATCAGTGCTCAAAAGGGGATTCAAACACTCGATTTAATGGAGCTGAACCAATGATTCCATTGAGATATATTACCATATTAATTTTTTATGCATCTATCCTAATAGCCGGAACCGATGGGACAATACGTGGAAAAATTACAGATGTTGATGGCGTGCCTCTCCCCGGTGCTAACGTAATAATTCCAGACCTTAATATTGGAGCGGCGACTGACATGGATGGGAACTATCTTATCCTGAATATTCCAGTTGGCACCTATGATGTAGTTTGTACAATGATTGGTTATGCTAAAACCACTCAGTTAGAAATTTCTGTCATGATGGATCAAACTGTTTGGCTAAATTTCAAATTAGAAGAAGAAGTAATTAAAGGTCAGGAAGTAGAAGTTCTCGGTAGCCGTCCTTTAGTTGAGCGTGGAAACACATCAAAAAAAGTTACCGTGGATAAGGAAGCGATCGAATCACTTCCAATCCGTGACCTTACAGAGTTATATACTTTGCAATCTGGTGTAGTAAAAGTTGAAAGCCGAACTAAATCAGTCCCAAACCATGAAGAACGTGGCATTGAAGAAATACATGTAAAGGGAGGTCGCTCCGGACAAATTGCTTATATGATGGATGGAATGTATCTGCGAAATCCAATTTTTGGTTCAATCGGATCGGGCACTCGGCTAAATCTATTTGCTGTGAAAGAGTTTGATTGGCAGCCCGGTGGTTTTAATGCAGAATATGGTGATGCCCAATCTGCAGTATCAAATTACCATACAAATTCAGGAGCAAAGGAAATTGAGTATAAGATCAAATTTGAGACCAGTCAGGTAGGAGCTTTAATTAATTCGGCTTTGGGAAAGACAAGTGAAACGGAGAACTTTGATCTCATTAGAGGATACGATGATTTAAATATTGGAATTGGTGGCCCCGTATTAGGTATACCCAAATTATCATTCTGGATTTCAGGGCAATATACTACGGAAGATAATTACAGCGTTTATGAATTTGATGATAAGATATTCAATCTCTATAATGGCGATTATTATTACAGGACTGAAGAAGACCTTATTGCAAATGCAGATAATATTGCAAATAACCAAAGAGCTCTTGTTTACCCATGGGATAGTGTTGCCGGTTTCCGTGGATTTGGATTTACTGAAACATGGGACGTATTTTCAAAATTAACATATAAATTCACTAATAAACTAAGATTCCATGCTGCTTACTGGCAGGTTGGTAATCATCGGCAATCATTTAACCCGCGATATCTTTATTGGGACGAAGGACGTAATGAGCTTTTCCGAGATACATATCGATGGAATTTTGAGGTCAATCATTCTGTAACGCAAAGAACATTTTATACAATTCGTACTTCAAGGTTCATTCAGGATCAATTTCAGGGTGTCCGTTGGCGAGATAATGATAAAGACGGGTATCCAAACTGGTTTGAATGGCGTCATCCTGCAGGATATAAAGACATTTCAGATCCCGAAAATGAGAATGTTATTCCCTATAGCATTGGTGAGGATGGTGATACAATCCGCTATACGAATGTGGATGAGCGTACTGGATGGTATCATGGTGCAGACCCAGGATTATACAGTTGGGAATTAGCTGAGGATTTTAAAGACCAAAATGGAAATGGGGTATGGGACGTTGGTGAATCTTTCGATGATACGGACAATGATGGAATTTGGGATGGCCCAAGTTTAGTTAAACCGCTGATTAAACGAGATGGTGATTATTGGCTCGAGCCTGAAATGTATGAAGATTACGAGCCGTTTTATGATTACAGCTCAATCGAATTAAGATATCAAAATGTACCGGGTTCTTCATTTTGGGCAGTACCGTACAATTCGGGCAACTTTTTTGGTGGAACGAATCCTTATTATTATATGCCAAATCTTTCTCAGGGTGGTGTTGCTTGGGATGAAGGCAGAGCATTTGGAGGCCACGATACTTTTTATGCTGATTCTCGTTCGGTAACAGATGAAATTCGTTTTGATTTAACTTCCCAAATCACTGATAAATGGAAAATTAGATCTGGTATTGATTATAAATATCATAAGCTGAATTTCTATGAAGTAATGGATCCATGGCTTGGAGCTGCTGCATTTATTCAAACTTTTGCAGAATATTGGGAAGATACTGGCCCTGATGGCTTAGTTCTTGGCGATGATGGTTATACTGAAGCAGATGAAGGTGAAGGGAATGGTCGCTGGGATAAGGGTGAAGCATTTACGGATGCCAACAATAATGGTAGTTGGGATGAATTTCGTGAGCCAGAGGAATTCTCAGCATATGTGCAGAATACTTTTGAAGTACCCTGGATGGTAATCAATTATGGAATCCGTATAGATATGGTTAACTATAACACTCAGATTTGGGGCGTGCCGCCACCTTTGCAGGATTCATTAGGTCAATACAGTCCGGGTCAGCCCTATTTTTATTCTGATCTGAATGCTAATAACCAGTGGGATAATGATGAAGATTATTCCAATATCGCAGGGTTGCCGAGGCAAAAGGTCTTTCTAGAACAATCAGGATGGTTTTATAAGATTAGTCCAAGACTCGGTTTTAGTCATGTGATTACCGATAAATCTACCTTCACTTTTAACTACGGCCTTTATTATCAGACACCAGTGTATCAAAATATTTATTTAAACACAAACCGACTTGAAAACCCGGAAGAATTATTTGAAGAAGGTGAAGGACAAGTTGGGAATGCTTCCATGGGAGCAGAGCGCACACAGGATTATTCGGTTGCCTTCAATGTACAGGTTGGGGAAAGTTGGGCATATTCTCTAGGTGCATGGGTCAGAGATATGGATCAAATGACCCGCTATACCCATGAACGATCCGGTGTTTACAGTTATCAGATTTCCACAAATGGAGACTATGGTTCTGCCAAGGGATTTGATGTCACCTTGGAATGGCGCAGGCGATTTTTTGGTTCGCAACTACAGTATACTTATTCCATTGCTAAGGCAAATAGTGAATATGCCTGGGCAAGTATTAGCGGCCAATATGTAGATGCACCGAGTCAGGAAACAATCACATATTTTGATCGTCCTCATGATTTAACTTACTATGCCTATACGTTCTTGCCTTATGGTATCCAGGCGGGCATAACAGCATTTTATCAAAGTGGCTATCCGTATACACCAATCATCTTTCGTGGCCGTGACCCTGTTTCTGATGAAAGAAACCGAAATTCAAAACGTGGGCCTGGTTACAAGAATGTAAATCTTTCATTTTCAAAGTATTTCCAGGCTGTTGGTCATAAGTTCTCAATCGGGCTGAATATTTTCAATATTTTTGATATACGAAATGCAGTTGATGTCTATGCAATGACAGGTAAGCCAGATGACCCTGGAACATATTATACAGACTATGTTGGACTTCCGGGTACAGATCCAAGTGGCCAGGGGAAATTTGCCAATAAATCCAGTGCATATTATGACAGGCCGTGGCGTCTATCAACGCCTAGAGAAATTAACTTTTTTGTAAGAATTGATTTTGATTAAAGCATATGAAAATAAAATTATCATTCTGTATCCTATTAATCGGTTGTTTACTTGCAATTGATAAGAGCTACATACAGAACAGCAACAAATCTGCACCTGATCCGTTTCGCCCAGCTGGAGCTGCAAAAATAGGTGATAATCCATTCCCTACCAATCCTATGAGCGATCGTGGAAAGGGATTTGTAGTGCAAGGGCGAGTTAAAGCTGCCGTTACTAATTATGGTAGTTTTATTAATTGGGATCACCAACCTTCGGGGATTTGGGGTGATTATTCTTATTTACCAGCAGTATCTTTTATTGCTGGTTTGCCCGGTCATTCTAATACGGCGAATTATGCTTGGGAAAATGTAGAAACAATTGTTGATGATGATGGCATACCCAAATATAGTATTTGGGAATCCAACAGTGCCTATGAAGCTTGGTTTCCCGCCACTGGTGATACAATATTTTCAGGTGTTCTTTTTGAATTAGGGAATGATGAAGGTTTGTACTTACCAGATAATGAAGTCATTTCCGTGGAAGCCTTTAACAATGATAAGCAATTCATGTTTGATCATGAAAATAAAAAAATTGTTTTAACTACATTTGGAGACAAAGATCCAAATAAAACATCTACACGAATTGGTTTTATTCATCCTTGGGCTCTTCGTCCTAAACTAATTAGTCGTGAAAATAGTTTTGATTTTTATGATTATGGTGATGATTTAGAAGAATGGACAGATGATGATGGGTATGTTTATTATGGTGCAAATGCCGCTGAATCACATTTTATAAATGTTGATTATAAAACAGACTGGCATGCGTCTACTATGTCCCGGATTAATACCCACCAAACTGAAACTACAACCGGTGATGTTTTCAAGGATTCACCATTTGTGCCTCCGGGAGATACATATCCGGTTTTAGCGCATTCAGGTCACTCGCAAACATGGCCGAAGAAATATAGTGAGCTAACAGGTAAGACAGAAGCTTTTTGGCCAGGTTGGTGGGCTCAGGATTTTAATATCAATTTACCAGGCTGTTCTCAATCAAGAAAAGATCCTGATTGTTGGGAAGAAGTCCCAGGGAGATTTATCTCTGATATGGATGTATACATGGAGTTTGATGACCGCTGGGCTCATCGAGCAAATAATGTTAATACAAACAATGAATATGAACAAACAGGATATCCTATGGGTCTTAGAGTTATGGCTTCTGCGCATTCCTATGGAGTCTCCTATGCTGAAGATATTATGTTTGTTACAGTGAGGGTTCGGAATGAGAGTGGTGATTTCTGTGCTGAAGATGAAGATGGAAATCCTGTTCTTGATAAAGATGGTAAGCAAATTTGCGGTGAAGGAATGATAATGCCAGATGGTACAAAGCTCAATCGTGGAAAAGGATTTGATTATTCTGGAATGGCGCTGGGGTTTTATATGGATGCTGATGTTCTCATGGGTGATTGGGATGGATACAGTTCTTTTTTACATACCAATGATGATGATTTTATGAAATATCATTGGGAAGTTTTTGAAGTAAACAATGAAAGGATGCTCATCAGTATGGCTATGATCGGGGACCATGATGGGATATCTGGTGAATTGGGATATGCTCTAGATGAGCCTTCATCACAACAAAATCCCGGTAATGAATTTGGGATAGTAGCNACTCAGTTACTCGATTCACCAAAAGCCACTACTCCGGTTGATTTGGATCAAGATGGCACAATTGATATCTTTCCTGGTGAGCCATTGAAAATGACTGATTGGCATTGGGTGGATTGGTTCCAGCGCCCTGGTGTGATTCGTCCAGAAGATTCATCACCCCCCTGTTATGCTGGTTACGAAGGGTGTCCTGTGGCTCGAAATAAAGAAGAAATTTTGTATAAGCTAATGGTNGGTGACACTTCAAACATAAGTGATAATGAAAATGCGTGGCACTTTCACACACCAAATCCTGGAACAGATCTAGGAGTAGAGCTGAATCCACATTTTGATTCCGTTATTGGGTTAAAGTCTGAGCCGGTTTATCTCAGGGATGATCCAGGTTTAGACTGTGTGCTTATTATGAGCTGTGCACCATTTGATTTGCCTGTTGGTAGAGAAGTGCCATTTTCTTTCTGCATTATCTTTGGACAAACTGAAGATGATCTCGTAAACAACGCGCGATTTGCACAGGTTATGTATAATTCTCGTTACCAAGGATTTACGCCACCAACAAGACCGACTGTATATTCAGAAACTAGCCAGGGTGAAGTTCGAATCTACTGGGATGATCGTGCAGAATCTTCTCGTGATGTGGTAACAGGGTATGCTGATTTTGAAGGGTATAAAATTTTTAAAAGTATGGATGGTGGGAGTTCCTGGGGTGAAGCGGATGATATGATTTATGACACTGATGGTATTTTTGCAGGTTGGCGGCCATTTCGCCAGTTTGACCTGAGCGCTGAAGAAGATTCATTACATTGTATTTATTCCAGCAATCCCAGTGACTGCGCAGATGACCCNATGCAACAAAGGGGCCATGGGATAAAAGGTGGGGATCCTTATTTCCCATGGTTTAGTTTAGGCGATGATACTGGATTAGACGCAATCAGATTGGATGANCNTAAAATNATTGAAGGTGATACGATGAAATATATGTTTATCGATAATGACGTTATAGATGGATTAGAGTATACCTATTCTGTTGTNGCCTATGACATGGGTGTTGAGCCACCTTATAAAACCACATACAATGAATTAGGTGATGGATCTTTTGAAGCTGTGGTAGACACTAATTATTCCAACCCAGATAAATGGGCTGATCCTGATGGCTATGCATCCATTGAAAATTCAAAGGGTACAACCGTTTTAGACAGAAATTTTATACAATTATACCCAGGAGTAATGCCTGCTGCCAATACGGATAAAATTGGTGTTGTACCTAACCCTTATAGAGTACAATCTGGGTTTAAGGAAACTGAACACTTGAGGCAAATTCGNTTCACTAATCTTCCTGAGAGATGTACCATCAAAATTTTCACTCTATCTGGTGAGCATGTAAGCACTGTTGAGCACAGCAATAAGCAATCTGGTAATGCTTGGTGGGATATGAGAACAATAAATAACCANGAAGTTGCACCGGGTCTTTATCTCTTTTATGTTGAACAAAAAGACAGCTCTAATGAACCCTATATTGGCAAATTTGCGGTAATTCGATGAAGAGNAGATACCTAGCACTGTTATTATTGCCCTATTTTGTATTTGCTCAATATCGGGATATACCTGATGTTGTTACAAAGGTTGCTACAGCTGCAGGCAGTTTTTTAAAGCTTGAGACTTCAGCCAGGGCTATTGGTATGGGTGGCTCCAACGTTGCTTCGGGTCGGGGTGTTTCTGGTATCCCTTATAATCCATCCAGTATTGGTTTTATCGAGAAGCAGGAAGCCTATTTTTCTCAAGTAAATTACCTAGCAGGGATTAAACATGGTGTATTAACCTATGGCACGAGGATTGGCCCTTCTGATTTTATTGGGTTTCACTTGTTTTATTTAGATAGTGGTCCCATGGCAGTAACTACAGAGCTATTCCCCGATGGGACAGGTGAAGATTTTAAAGTAGAGTCTATGGCCATTCGAGCTACATACGCCAGGTCATTAACAGATAGACTAAAGATTGGCACTTCTATTAATTATATCCGGGATAAGATATGGGAGACAGGCATGCAAGCTGTATCCTATGATATAGGTTCCAATTTTGATACAGGTATCTATGGTACAATCCTGGGTATGAGCATTACCAATTTTGGCCCTGAAGTTGAGTATGCTGGAGAAGGGCTCTCTGTACAGGTACCGGACACCATTGATGTGGATGAGAGTTTAGAGCGTATTACGGATAAGTTTCCTCTACCACTCATATTCCGTTTAGGTATAGAGAATGAATTAATGGGGCCCAGTAGTGCATTTATGAAAAATGAGAGTCACCGGTTGATCATCAGCATGGATGGGATCAAGCCCAGTGACTATGTCGTTTATGGTAGTATGGGCCTAGAATATGGCTGGGAGAATATAGCATTTGTGAGGATTGGCACTCATTTGAACCATGATACGGCCAAGATGAGTATTGGTGCGGGAGTGAACTTACGTTTGGGTAAAATGGCTTTGCGGGTAGATTATGCTCATGTGAATTATGATGTGTTGANACAGACCAATCAATTTGCTATTGGACTCGAATTTTAAAACAGCTGATTATATGATTCATAAATTCCATTTCAGGTTAATCCCACTTATAATATTTTCTACTTTCCTGTATTCTCAAAATCCAGTTGCGAATGCCGGAAATGANATTACTGTCAGCTCGGGTTGTACAGAAATGGTTACTCTAGATGGTAGAGCATCCACAGGTAACAACCTTAGTTATCTTTGGCTTGCTATCGATGGTTGCGCGGTCTTGACTGATTTTGACGCAGATACATTAATTTTTGAAATCCCCCAAACTGAAATTGATTATGATTATCATTTTTCTTTAACAGTCACCGATGACAGCGGTNCATCGAGTACTGACACAGTCAAAGTAACTGTTTTGGGTGATCATGTACCACAAGCAGATGCNGGAATTAATTTTACTGCTTGTGATTATTCNATAAGCGGGGATGATTATAGAGTTTATCTAAATGGCTCAGAATCTTTTGACCTTGAAGACAGTACCGATATTCAATTTTTGTGGACTGTTCTGGATGAAGGTATAACAATTTCCGATGGACAGTCCACAAAATCGAGACCATATTTTAACCATCCAATTGATTTAACTGAAAATACTGTATATAGAATAGAATTAATGGTTACTGATGCCAATGGTTATTGTTCCGATAAGGATACTGTTAGTGTTGTCTGTCTTGCTGATATGTGCCCAGTAGCTGATGCTGGTAGTGATTTAGAATTAAGCAGTGGGTGTAATACAAGTATTAATTTAGATGGTTCCGGATCTGTAGAACCGGATGGAGGGTCTTTAACTTATAACTGGATTTCTTTAGATGGCTATAATTCTAATTTGGATGATGCTTCTTTAGCCAACCCTGTCTTTACTTTTCCTANCTTCACTGCAGATAAAGATTTAAGATTCCANCTAACGGTCAGTGATGGAGATAACCAGGATATTGATACACTAGAAATTGAGTATATAAATGACTTGGCACCTATTGCGAATGCAGGTGAAGATATTTCCACTAATTTAATCGCAGTAACCCTAGATGGTACTAGTTCCACTGATGATAATATAGCATTTTTAGAATATGACTGGTATTCACTTGATGGACCATCTGTGTCAAGTTCAAACAAGTCCATTGCTACTGCAAATTTTAATGAAAGCCATACTGGTGGGACTTTTAGATTTGAGCTAAAAGTNGATGACGGTTATTGCACTCATTNGGATACGGTTACAATAACTATTTTAGATAATTTAAACCCCATAGCTGAAGCAGGAGAAAATTTTTCTATAAGTGGTGGTTGTGAAACTACCTTTAATTTAGATGGTTCTGAATCTGAAGATCCAGAAAATGGTACATTAACTTTTGTTTGGTCAGTTGCTGAAGAATTATCATCCTTTTTNATCAATCCAACTTCTTCTGATTCGGCCATGTTTTCAATTAGTGAATCGGTAATCGGTGAAAATTTGACATTTTATCTTACCGTAACAGATTTAGCTGGCTTAACAGATACGGATTCAATAATTGTATCTGTTCTAGATGATATGCCACCTGTTGCTAATGCAGGAGAAGATTTTGAATCCTGTGAGTATGAGAGGCGTAGTAATGGTACCTACCGTGTTTATCTAGATGGTACCGGTTCTTTTGATTTAGATGGCAATTTAAAATACAAATGGATTCAGACACTTGGGCTAGATGTAGATATGAGTAACTCTCAATCTAAAAAAGAGACACCCTACTTTGAGTATCCTGAAGGGTTAACAGAAGATACAGTTATTCAATTCCAATTAAGAGTTTATGATGATGAAGAATATTGTGAAGATTTTGATACCATTAATGTAACATTATTAGCTGATAAGTGTCCTACTGCTGATGCAGGTGTTGATATGGAAATCCCCAGCGGTTGTAACACTACTATTGACCTAGTCAGTGGAGATTCATTTGATCCTGAAGATTCATTGCTCGTTTATTCATGGACGTCCCTAGATGGTTACAATAGTTTAATATCAGATGCAGATTCATATAAAGCTCTCTTTACAATCCCAGAGATTGATATGGACACCGTGTTCACATTCGTTCTTTCTGTATACGATGGCGTTAATTATGATAAGGATTCTATTTACGTAAATTATATCATAAATGATTCACCGGTTTCTGTAGCCAGTGCAACAGTTGAGATGCCCATATGCGACTATAAATTTGATTTAAATGGATCTCGCTCTTATGATATCAATAAAAATGAATTGATCTACAGTTGGGAATCTCTTGATGGTTTAGATTTAGAAAATAGTTCAAATCCGTTCACAACAGTAACCAGTCCTATAGATTTGGAATCTGATTCTACATTCAGAGTTGTGCTTAAAGTGAATGATGGATATTGTGATAGTTATGATACATTATTTGTAACAATAAATGAAAATATATGCCCAGTTGCTGATGCTGGTGAAACAGTTAGAATACCTAAATTCAGTTCTAAATCGGTGATAATCAATGCAGCGACTGGATCATTCGATCCTGACAGTTCTGATTTAAACTTTGAATGGACTAGCCCATCCGGTAACATTACCTCTGATTCAATTCTTACCGTTCAAGATTTGGAGCCAACAAAACAACAATCCCGATATATATACAAATTGAAAGTAATGGATGATGAAAACGCTATCTCTGAAGATTCGGTTGAAGTGATTTTTGCTAATTTTTCAACTCCGGAGAGTCCGGCTATTTATGCTGTAGCAGATCATAACCGTGTTCTCGTTTCCTGGGACGCGGATTCAGAATCATCCGTTGATTCACTTACAGGCTATGCAGATTTTGAAGGGTATAAATTATACAGATCTATCGATGGTGGGATAACATGGGGTAATGATGATGATCGGCTTTATGATTATAATGGCCATTTTGTTGGCTGGAAACCTTATGCCCAATTTGATTTAAGTTCTGAAGCTGATCAAGATCATTGCATTTATGAAGATGAAAATTGTGAATCCGGTTTAACTCGAGAAATTCCCATCTCTGGTTTAGATCCTTTATCACCAAGATTCTCGTTAGGGAATAATTCAGGTATAGAATATTCATTTGTAGATTCAAATGTTATTGATGGTGTTGAATATTCCTATACTGTCACGGCATATGATATTGGATTCAACCCTTTTGATTTAGAAATGGAAAATTTAGGAATTGCAACAGATACTGTTCTGATTGATACTATTGATAGAATTACATATTCTTATGTTGTTGATTCAATTTATAATGCCGGTGGTTGTGTGTATTACAGTATTATTTCAAGTAATGAAATAGTGAAAGTTGACACAGTTTGGACAGAAACAAATCCTGATAAATTTTTAGGTCCTGATTCTCTTATATATTTTAATGAATCAGGAAAAGTAATAAGAACTTCTGCAAATCCAACTCGTGGCTACTACAGTTTGGAATCTGCACGTGGTGACAGTAGCGATCATAATTTTATTACTGTTATCCCTGGATATACTGCTCTGGATATCTCATTTCCGGATGCATCCAATATTGAAGCATTATTTAAAACAGCATCAAATAACATAGGTAATGGAGTTCGAAAATATTTCATTGTTGACCGAACAAAAATTGTTCAAGATCAACTCATGTATGAGATCCAGGCACAACAGAGTCCAAGTGCCGTAGACGGTATGGCTTGTGAAGACCCTTATCTTTATGGGTATGTAGTTAATGATTCATTGGGTACGCCATTAAATACAAAACCTTATTTACAAGAAAGTTTGGGATTTCTTGAAGAAGATTCAATCTCTGGCTTGCCGGGAACCATTCTAGAAAATGGGGAGTATTTGGTACCTGAATACTCTATTATAAATAAAGTCGGCCAGTGGAGTAATCAGTTTAAAGGCATCAGGTTTAATATAGAAAATGCACTTGAACTAAATCCATCTTCAGCGCCAGATGTAGTAATGGATACTTTGATTTGGTCTTGGGATTCTGATACTTTAACAATGGACAGTGCCACAGTTATTAGTCTATTGAGTACGGTGTTCCCTATATTATCCTATACTAATCTTGATGGTTATAAGAGACGTACAAACTGCAATTATATGATTGAATTTTTTGATTCACCTACTGGGGATTCAATTTATTTTGGTGAAGGAGAAAACGGGCTTGATATTTACATGTACACACCCTTTCGAATAACCAATTTGCTTACCAATAAAAAAGTAGGACTAGATTGTTTGGATTTTGGATCGTTAGATGCTCCAGGTGATGTAATTAATGGTGCTGGAGATTATGTTTGGACTCGAGGTGAAGATATACTTATGAGAGAAGACACTTTTCAAATTGCTGGTATCTGGGAAAGTCAATACATTTATAATTTTGATTTAAATTATAATTTTATTTCTGATCTTTTCGGTGCGGATACTGGGACAAATTTTAGAGAATATGATGATACAAAATCCTATAACCCCGAAGATATTGTATCCTATAAGCAAATGTTATGGGAAGCAACAGCACCTGTAGATGCTGGTGTTGAGCCTATTTCAAAATACAATGATATGAAAGATGATGGGATTCTTAACAGTCCATGGCGCATATCTTATCCCTGGCGTGGAGGAGAAAAATTAATTCTAAGTCCCAAGAAATTTTTTGTTGATGGAGATTCATGGTATTCAGATATGACTGCCTTGGGAAAAGAAGTTGGTATAGCTGATACCCTGAAATTAGATACTATTAGAGTGGTCCCAAATCCTTATAAGGCTAGCTCAAGATTTAACGAAACACAGCATGAAAGGAAAATTAGGTTTACGCATCTTCCAAAAAAATGCCAAATTTCTATATATACACTTACTGGTGAGCATGTGACTACATTTGATCATAAGAAAGAATTTGATGGTAATGCTTGGTGGAATTTGCGAACAGGCAATAACCAGGATGGCCCTGAAATTGCTCCGGGCTTGTATTTTTATATTATTCAATTTGATGATGGTAAAACCAAAGACCATATTGGCAAATTTGCGGTAATTCGATGAAGAGTAGATACCTAGCACTGTTATTATTGCCCTATTTTGTATTTGCTCAATATCGGGATATACCTGATGTTGTTACAAAGGTTGCTACAGCTGCAGGCAGTTTTTTAAAGCTTGAGACTTCAGCCAGGGCTATCGGTATGGGTGGCTCCAACGTTGCTTCGGGTCGGGGTGTTTCTGGTATCCCTTATAATCCATCCAGTATTGCTTTTATTGAGAAGCAGGAAGCCTATTTTTCTCAAGTAAATTACCTAGCAGGGATTAAACATGGTGTATTAACCTATGGCACGAGGATTGGCCCTTCTGATTTTATTGGGTTTCACTTGTTTTATTTAGATAGTGGTCCCATGGCAGTAACTACAGAGCTATTCCCCGATGGGACAGGTGAAGATTTTAAAGTAGAGTCTATGGCCATTCGAGCTACATACGCCAGGTCATTAACAGATAGACTAAAGATTGGCACTTCTATTAATTATATCCGGGATAAGATATGGGAGACAGGCATGCAAGCTGTATCCTATGATATAGGTTCCAATTTTGATACAGGTATCTATGGTACAATCCTGGGTATGAGCATTACCAATTTTGGCCCTGAAGTTGAGTATGCTGGAGAAGGGCTCTCTGTACAGGTACCGGACACCATTGATGTGGATGAGAGTTTAGAGCGTATTACGGATAAGTTTCCTCTACCACTCATATTCCGTTTAGGTATAGAGAATGAATTAATGGGGCCCAGTAGTGCATTTATGAAAAATGAGAGTCACCGGTTGATCATCAGCATGGATGGGATCAAGCCCAGTGACTATGTCGTTTATGGTAGTATGGGCCTAGAATATGGCTGGGAGAATATAGCATTTGTGAGGATTGGCACTCATTTGAACCATGATACGGCCAAGATGAGTATTGGTGCGGGAGTGAACTTACGTTTGGGTAAAATGGCTTTGCGGGTAGATTATGCTCATGTGAATTATGATGTGTTGAAACAGACCAATCAATTTGCTATTGGACTCGAATTTTAAACGTAGAATTTTATAATAGATGGTACTTATATTCCTAATCCACTCTACATCCGATAAGTACTATAACAATTAAAAATCAAAAAGAGAGAGGACCTAATTATGCTAGAAAAAGCTAAATTATTACTAACGGTAATTTTATTACTTTCTTTATCCAATCTAGCCTATGCACAGAAAAAAGATATTTCAAGACTTGCTTTAGAACGAATTAAACTTGTTGATGGGCAAAGTTCATTTAATACACATGGTATTTCCTACAATCATGGAAAAGCTCCAAAGGCTAACAGTCGGGACGGTGAATTTAATTCAGTGCTCATAGATTCAGGTAGGAATGGATATGGCGCTTTTGGTAGATCAAATAACCCGCTTGCATATGGTGTTGATGAAGGATATTTTGCTGTTTATCGCCAATGGATCTCATCTCAATCCACTCACGGGATTATTGGTGCTGCACAATCCGAAGATGGGGAAGAATGGTTCCAGTCTCAGGAATTAAATTTGAAATATCCAAATGGTGATGAAGCACCTAATCTTCCTACTGCAACTGGTGGTGGCCCACCGCAAGGGCGGTATCCCAGTGCAGGTTTTTGGGAAGGTGCAAAACCCACTGCAATTTGGAATGAATATACATTGCCTACATTCGGTGGTGGCCAATATGGTGGTTATCCTTTATACACCTTTAATACATTAGGTATGGGCGAAGATGCTTATTGGATTGATCCCATGGCAACAAATAACGGATGTAATACTTTTCCTTGTGATCCTCCCGATCTTTGGTATGGTAACGCAATGATAATTCCAGCAGGGAATTCTTATAAATTCTTGGGCGCTTATAATACCTGGGCATTAAATGAATATAAAACTTATATGATTACAAGTTTTTACCAGACTACTAGTGGAAGTTTTCTTATGAATAATGCATATGTTCTTTCTGATGATTTGGAAATGACAGAAGATGGTGACACATTATTTTACGGTGGTAATTATGTTAGCGGTCCTGATTATCATATAAATGCCGATGGTGTTGGATATATGGTGCAGGTTGGTTGGCCGAATTTAGATGACTATGATGGTGATGATACCGATGTTGACAATGCTAGTTACTATGCTCACTCAATATTTATAAAAAAGACAGAAGACTTTGGTGAGACCTGGACAGATGAAGGCGGATTCAAAAATTCTGGTTATCATATAGTTGGTGAAGCTGTCGCCCACCGGTTGACGGATTCACTTTATTCAGCATGGGCTGAAGAAGGGAATGAATATTACTATCATTATGGTGACACAATTTATTATGATGATGAACTAGATGAAGACGGAGTAAGTCTTGTTCCCTGGTTAATGGCTTCGGGTTGGGATCCGTTCTATACCGCTGAAATGCGGACTGATGTAAATGGCGGTCTACACATCGTATTTCCAACAACGAGATATGTATGTAGAGACTACGCTGGCATTGGCTGCCAAGATCTAGATGGTGATGGCTATGCCGATTCCTTGTATTCATTTTACGGTTTAGGTGGAACAGGTATCTTGCATATTTATAGCCCTGATCCTATGGCTGATGAAGATAATTGGACTGGATCTTTGATCTATGATATGTCTATGGAATATCAAGCAGATTGGTTTAATTCAAATATTAAAACACAATATCATAGCGGCGAAGATGATTTTCTTGGAACCATGCAGTACTTTTTTCCAAATATTACTATGAGCGCAGAATCTGAAGACGTGATGTGGTTCGCCATTTCGGGAATGTCTGAATATGAATATGGTGGAGGAGAAGATAGTACAATCATTCCTACTGATATTGACGTTTGGATGGCAAAGTCAACTGATAATGGACGCCATTGGTCAGAGCCGGAGAATGTGACCAATACATCATCTACGGGGGCTATAACAGCTTTAGGATATCCGGAAGAAGCTGCTTTAGAATATGGTGTTCATCTTGCTAACCAAGGTATGGATGAATCCGTGGGCGTTTTTTATCAAATGATGGATCCAAACGTAAACACGATAAGTGATAATGATGGCTATGAAGATTATAAGAATTGGTACTTTGTAGGTATTTATGAGAATGATTGGGAATATACAGATCTGGCAACCGGTGAAGAAGTCATACCTTCATCTTTCACGCTTAAACAAAATTTTCCAAATCCATTCAACCCAGTTACCCAGATACAGTATGAAATAAATTCTGCTGGACAGGTATCATTAGAATTATTTGATGTAAGAGGTGTAAAAGTCAAAACACTTATTAATGAGCACAAACCAGTTGGTACTTATGATTTTACTTTTGATGGTTCACAATTATCTAGTGGGGTCTATTTCTATACTATGACAGCAAACGATATCGTACAAACTCGTAAACTGGTATTAATGAAATAAGTATAATAAGGAAAATTATAGATTGATAAAGTGGGGTATTGTTCATGAGGGCAATGTCCCACTTTATCGTTTTAGATATAAAGAAGGGGAATTTTGGATGCGTTTTACCTTAACAATAATCACAACTTTTAGTATTTTATACTCGAAGGAACTTTATCTTCCATACCAGCCAAATAGAACCGAATCAGTCCTTTTTTATAATGATGGCATACAACAAAGCAGGAATACATTAACTTCCCGAGACGATACCATTACCATTTTTTTTGAAGATTTCGAAGGTGATGTCACTAATTGGACTGCTGACCCAGAGTGGGGCCTAACTGAAGAAGATTCCTATAGCCCTTTCTATAGCTATAATATCGATGACAATAATAATGGTGCAACATCTTCACTTCTCTCTCCCATAATTACTATTCCGGAAATTGAGATTGATGAAAATTCAGGCATTACTTTTTCATTTATGTTGAATTGTGACCTACCTGATTATAATGGAGATAACGATGATTATCTTGATGATTATTATTTTATGGACATTGCCGATTTGGGTGCTACACCTTGGCATATTTCAGATTATAATGCTTATTCAGAAAATTCCTGGTGGTGTGGAAGTGAAGAAGTAGGAGGATATCTAGATGGCTGGCTTCAGTTTTTGGATACACCTGAAATTCCCCTTCCTGTAGATGGGGAAAATATTTTAACATTCAAGTTATTTTATGCAATTGAGTTACCAGGAGATTATCCACCATATAATGGTTGGGATGCGGCAAATATCAGAATTTCCAATGATAATTTTGAAACATGGGAAGTATTGAATGGTTCTCCTGCCTATGATTTTTCAAGTGGATATGGCTGGGGCTATAATGGAGAAGGTGCCGATATTCCTGGTTGGGGTGGATACAGTGGCGGTTCTGCCCCTGCGCAATGGGTTGATGGAACGTTTGATTTAAACGCTTATGCGGGCCAGACTGTCAAGATTAGATTTGCATTTGGTTCTGATCCTGCGTACTCCACAGTTGACGATGCAACGATTACTGGATTTTTTGTTGATAATGTAGCAGTATCAAATTCAAATGAAGGTATCGTATTTACTGATAATGCTGATGAACAGGTTTCCATGACAGCACAAGGGGTTGCATGGGAAGAAATTTTTTATGATTATGGTGGTGCCTTATCACCTGGTGGATCAGGTTGGGACAGTTATGATGCTGGTGATCCTTGGAATGGAAACGTAAACTTAGATCTTTCTAATTTTGCTGGATCAGATGTTATTTTCCGTTGGAGAGTTCGTTTAGATGATAATGATGATGGTGGAAATGGCGCTGGTTTATTTATAGATGATTTTCATGTTTGGAAAGTAGAGTATAATGTTGTACCAACAGTTCAAAACCTTAGTATTTCTTCTGGCAATCAACAAGTTGTACTTAATTGGGATATGCCTCCTTCAGAATCTTACGAAAATGATGAAGTAGTCCATGATGACGGAACTCCAGAGAATAGCTGGGCTTGGAGTGTGGATACAGTTCGATTTGGATCTATTTTTGATATGCCTTACGGTACAGAATCTGTTGTAGTTCATTCAGCTAGTTTTGCTCCCAATTCTTTAAATGATATTCCAATCTCAGCTGGAATTGAAGCTTATAATGTTTCACCCATAGGAATCCCTGAAATCACACCGATTTATACCACCACTGCGATATTAGAAGATGAGACATGGACAACTGTTGAGTTTTCTGATTGGACTTTTGAAGGTGACTTTTTAATCGCTCTTGTTGTTGATTCTACGGTCTATATGAGCATAGATGAAAATGCAACTACTGGTTACTCTTACATTAGCAGTCCAAGTTTTAGTACTAACGATTGGAGGGGAATTAATGACATTTTAGATGTTGGTGGTGAGTGGCTGATTCGTTCTACTGTAACAACTACAGGAACAGCTGTAGAGCCAAGTTTCAATATATATCGTGATCCAGGTATAGACGGCAGTCAATGGCAGTTGATGTTTAATGGGTCTAACATAAGTCAGAATTATTATGTTGATAATATAACCAATAATGGTGTTGAGTATTGTTATAAAGTTTCTGCTGTTTATGGAGATGAAGAAAGTGACTTATCGGGTCCGTTGTGTGCCATACCGGAAGCTGAAACAATTTACGAAATAGCGTATGATGATGGTACATTTGAAACTAGTATTAATGCGGGAACATTAAATTTTCTTGCAGTAAAATTTACGCCTACCGGTTACCCAGCAGATTTATATCGTGCTAGTTTTTATACTGTGGGAAATACCAATGGTATGGGGCTTGTCCATGTTTGGGATGATGATGGAGATAATGGGATGCCTGGTACAATTTTATTAGAAGCACTTCCGATAACGTTTGTTGGTAATTCCTGGAAATCAATACCATTATACGATTTTGGTATTACAATCACTGAAGGTAGTTTTTATGTGGGTTGGCAAGAAACAAACCAGACACCACCTATAGGAATAGATACTGATAGTCCATCACCAAATAGTATGATTGATTTAGGTTTTGGTAATGGATGGGAGCCTTTTGGGAATTGGGCAGAAGGTGCTATGATGATTCGCGCCGAATTGGATTCTGCAAATGTTTTGCGTGTAGAAGATGGATCAACAGTAAGCATTCCAAAATCTTTTGGACTCAACAAAAACTACCCAAACCCATTTAATCCAACAACAACCATCGAATTTGATTTGGCATCTGCTGCATCTATTGAACTTATTCTTTTTGATGTAACCGGACGTATAGTAAAAACACTTGTAAAACGAAACTTTAACGCAGGGCACTATGTATATAGTTTGAATGCAAGTGATTTGTCATCTGGTATTTATTTTTATCAGTTAAATGCAAGTAACCCGTCTGGAGTTTTTATTTTCTCTTCAACAAAGAAATTAGTATTGATGAAGTAGTAAATGAGTCATATATTTCTAATTATATTAAGGAGATCCAGATGAGGGTATTATCAAAATATTTTTCAATTTTTATTTTTTCTTGTAATATTATTCTTTTGCAGCAGTATCAAGAAGTTTGTGGCACACCGGAGCCAACTGAAGATGAGATTGTTGAAACTAGGAGACTAGTGGATGAATACTGGGATTTAAATGATAGAGATGTTCGTGATAATGATGCTGTACATGTATTAGTTGCATGGCATGTAATATATTCTTCTTCAGGCCAAGGAAATATCAGTGATTTTACAATTGAACAAGCAGTTGAAGGCTTGAACAATGCATATAATGAAACTTTCAATTATTATTTTACACTTGATACTGTAACGAGAACGATGAGCGATGAATGGTTTGAAGTGAATTCTGATGATGCGGCTACATATTCTTCTCAAGAACAAGCTATGAGAGATTCACTAAGTATAGATCCTATCCATTATTATAATGTCTATTCTGTTAAGACCATTGCTTCTGGAGGATATATAACTCTGGGTTGGAATTATTTTCCTTTTTGGAATCCAGAAGGCAGTATCTGGCAAGGGACTACAATCCATTATAATTATATAAGTCCTAACAATGGAACCTTACCCCATGAAGCTGGTCATTATTTTGGACTATTTCATACTTTTCAAGGAGGTTGCGGTCTTTCTAATGATGCCGTGGATGATACACCTGCTATGTCGGAAGATGCGATCTATTCCTGTAACCAAAACCAAGACAGTTGCCCAGATGATCCAGGTAATGATCCAGTTACAAATTATATGAATTATTCAGATTGCCAGTCTGTTTTTACTGATGGACAGGCTTCACGTGCATATACAATGATAGAAAATTACCACCCTGGTCTTTTAGAAAATGAGTTTTATTATCCTAGTCTGTCTGTTAGTGGGTTGAATTATACCAATGATAATGATGGAGATGGGAATTTTAATCCTGGAGAGACGATAAAAATTAAACCAAACATAACCAATCATTGGGGCGCAACTGCTTCTGATGTGACTCTAGTTCTTTCAACGGAAGATGAAAGATTGGCAATTACAGATGGTATTATTCATATTCAAGATCCTATTGATCCTGGAGAAGTAACCTTTGAACTATTAGATTGGTTCGAAGTCTATGCTTATTCAGGCGCCCAATTAGGTAATATTACCTGCAATGTAAATATTACAAGTGGCAGTGAAGAATATCCTTATGAAATTGATAATGAAATTCAAATTTCCCTTTCTTTGAACCAATATGGATTTCCTGTCACCGGAATGTCCATCAAATCATCCCCTCTAATTGCAGATCTAGACAATAATACCTTTGGGGAAATTTATTTTGGTAGTGAAGATGATAATCTATATAGTTATATGATTGCAGGAATCGCTATTCCGGGTTTCCCCTTTGAGTCTGGAGATTTTATTCGATCCAGTCCAGCCGCGGGAGATGTGGATCAGGATGGTGAGAATGAAGTTATTTTTGGATCCTATGATGGTAATCTTTATATATTAAGTCTCAATGGAAATCAGGAGCTAGCATACCCCCAAGCTGGTTGGATAATTGGGGCACCTGCTTTAGCAGATTTAGATGGTGATGGAGATTTAGAGGTAATATTTACAACTCAAAATGGGACTTCTGGTTCCTTATATGCAATACATCATACCGGCGAAAATGTGGATGGATTTCCTTTTGATGTGGATGAAAAAATGGTAGTAGGTGCTTCTGTTGGTGATTTAGAAGGGGATGGTTTGTTGGACATTGTTATAGCTACCTATGAAGATAATGTGTATGCTGTAAATATTGATGGAACGGTAAAGAATGGTTTCCCATTTGTCGCTTCCCATCGTTTTAGATCACCTGCAACTTTAGTTGATTTAGATGGGGATAACGATTTAGAGATCGTTGTTGGGAATGATGATGGGATATTATATGTACTGCAACATGATGGTACTGAATTGGCAACCTATGATGTGGGAGATGATATCCGTGGTGGTATTTCTGTTGCTGATGTTGACGATGATGGTTCTCATGAATTATTGTTTGTGGGCTATGATGACCATATCCATGTATGGAATCCATCTACTCAAAATGAATTAGATGGTTGGCCATATGATTTGGGTAGTAACGCTGTTTCTTGTCCAGTGACAGCAGATTTAGATAATGATGGAGATTTGGAAATTGTCACGTCTAATAAATCAGGTACAATATATATTTTCCATCATGATGGAACAATTTTTAACAATTTTCCTTACACAGTTCCAGGCGATATTGAAGGTACTCCAGCTATAGGACGACTTGATAGTGATGATGATTATGAAATTGTTTTCGGTACAACAAGTGGCTTACAAGTTATTGACATTAAGTCACCAATGGGTGAGAGATCTTCATGGAAGATGCACCGTGGTAATAAAGAGCGAACAGGTTTTTATGAGATGACTTTGACAGCAATCAACTCAAAAGATAAGATAGTCCCAACTTCATTCTCCGTAAGTCAAAACTATCCGAACCCATTTAACCCTTCTACAACTGTTGATATTAATCTACCTGAATTAAATAATTTAATTGTAAGTGTATATGATATATCAGGGCGTTTAATAACTGTATTGATTAATGAAAATCAGGATGCAGGACAATATTCAGTCCAATGGCATGGTAAAGATCGTATGGGTCAACAAGTACCAACCGGAGTTTATTTTTTAAATGTAAACTCTGGGAAATATAATGCATCTCAAAAAATAGCCTTGGTTAAGTAGCTTAGAGGTAATTGCAGAATAGCTATTAAAGCAAGTAAATTTGACTTAATCCAAAAGGAATAATCCTATGAGAAAAATATTTAGCATAATTTTAACTAGTGGTTTGCTAGTTTCTAATTTATTGGCAGATATGGACTGTCCGGCGGATTCTGCATATCATATCGATACAAGGACTATGCTACCTGATGGTAGCCCAAATTCCACTTATGGTCAAGAAATAGCTACAGGTCTTTGCGGGTGTCTTACTTTTATGGATGGTGTGGAATTAACAGAAACTACTGTCACTTTTTCCATACGTATTTTGGATAATGAGTCAATCCGTGGAGTTGAACTTGACGTGCACCACAATGCTGGGGATGCACTATATTTTGGTGGAGAACCATACGAAGATGCCAATGTCAATGGAAATTATGATAATGGTGAATCATTTACGGATTTAGATGGCGATGGTGAGTGGTCATCCAGTGCATTTGGATCTGGTGTTGAAAGAGGTGAAAAATTAATAAATGTTTATGATGAAAATGGTGTACAGCGTACTATGACCCTTTTGAGTAATCGTTTAGAGGGCTTTGTAAAAGTACTGGCCTATAATACATCAAAAGCTTCAACAGAAGGGAATGGTGAAGAGGGTGATTTACTTTATATTACCTATGGGCTACCCAATGGTCAAAGTGGACTACCAAATGAAATTGAATTCTACTTTAGTACTGCAAATTTACCGGGGACTTCCATGGATCCTGACATCTTAAATGTTGTTTGCGGATATCCAAATGAAGACAGTCCTGCTATTGTTAACACTTCTAATGTAGCTGCAGATGCAGATAAAGTTTTTCCAGATGAGTTTGCTTTGAATCAAAATTATCCTAACCCATTTAATCCGATAACACAGATTTCTTTTGATGTGCCTGTAGGTTCAGAACAGGTAATCATAAATATTTATAATATTTTAGGTCAGAATGTAAAAATGTTAGTCAATGAAGTATTAGCTCCTGGATCCTATACTATAGACTGGAATGCTACAGATACCATGGGGAATCCCGTTGCATCGGGCATTTATTTTTATGAACTTAGAAGCAAATCTTTTACATCTAGAAAGAAAATGTTACTGCTTCGCTAAAACTATTTTTAAACAGAAACTTTTTATTAAATTCCCCTATCTTTGGATAGGGGAATTTTTTTATGCGGAACTCATTTAAAACAATTCTAATTGGATGTCTATTGGGGGTGGTATGGACACAAAACTCCTATAGGTCTGTAGACAACATCCAAACTGAATGGAATAATTATACCACATATCAAAAGGAGGAAATGGTATCATTTTGTGATTTTCTCTTTAAAGAAGGATATTATGAACGGTGTCTTCTAACTGCTTTTCAACTACTTTATAAATTTCCAGATGACCCAATAAGTTCAACAATCAATTATTATATTGCAAGATGTTATGAAGAAATGCAGAATTATAAATTGGCGCATCGCTATTATAGGCAAGTAATACAAATGGAGAATGAATCATCCATCATCTATAAGGCTGCAATATACCGCGACACATATATTCATCTTATTGCCGATGAAATAAACGAATTATTAGAAAAAACTAATAACACGGAAGATCCATATCTCATGACATTTCGTGGGTATGCATTCATGAAAAAATTAAAATGGGAGAATGCTCGTACAACATTTATCACAGCACAGGAAATTTTCAATCATGGACATTATAACAAGTTAATGACTCCATTGTATCAAACGATTGAAAATGTAAGTAGCGTACCAAGTCATAATCGGTATTTAGTATTCTTGTCTGGATGGATTATGCCAGGTGGAGGTCAATTCATGCTAAAAGAATGGGATAAAGGACAGGGCGTATTAACCAGTGTTGGTCTCCTAATGTTGATAAGCTATTGGAGTAAGGTTGAATCTCTGGTAGGCGGTAATCGATTCATTGATCCTGAAGGCACATCCATTCCAACCTATAAGAATTACCAATTAAGTAATTCAGTTCCCAATTTGGCAAAACCTGATAAAATACCAGAAAAAATGTCTATTTCATCAAATTCATCCCGATTCATGCTACCACCAATAGCAATCAGTGTAGCAATTTTTGTTGGAAGCACAATTAAATCATATTTTGATACACAATATAAAAATGAAAGATTAGTAGAATATTACATCCAAGAAAGAATAGATAAAATCTCGCCCGAACGGTTCTTAGATTTTCCAGAGCCTACGCTAGTTACATTATAAGATTTATTTTATAAAAATGAATATAACTATTGTTGAATAAGTGTTGCTAGAGCATTTCGCTAAAGGTAATTTTGTCGGCTTTATTCAGCATGATTATTGAAAATTTGGTATGCGACGAGTCTTAACGTCGATTCCGGCCAGAACGACAAATATCTTTATTACATACAATGGAGAGTTTGATCCTGGCTCAGGAC
>PBKF01000024.1 GCA_002722105.1 Fidelibacterota bacterium | reverse complement strand
AGTAAATACCAAGACGGACACTTCGCTTATGCAGTGATCCCAGGTGGCGGTTCTGGTTTAGACGCTTTCCCTCCAGTACTTTATGTAGTGGACGTGGAAAATGCTTCTCACTTTAACAACATTCTTGAGCCGTAAAAACAATTGTAACTTTATAAGTTACCCTTGTCGATAAAAGCCCCGGATCCCTAAAAGGATCCGGGGCTTTTTTTATGGGTATAACCTTGAAATTAAATACCGTAACAAATTGTGACCCTGTATCGAAGATAGACAAACTGTATTAATACAATACAAAAGAAACCAAAAAATAAATATAGGATAATAATGATTAAAAAAAAGTATTTCTCGACGAAGAATACAAAATAATTAACGAAAATGTTTTTTATTATACTTCTCTCGGTATACTTTGGCACAGGAATTGCTAATAGTAATTAAATATTTTAATGAAAAAGGAAAATACAATGAAAAATTTCTTAAAGTACATCAAAAGCACAAAGGGCCAGTCTCTTGCTGAATTTGCTGTAACAACAGCAATGATGGCTACGCTGGCAACCACAGCTGCACCAAAATTTTCCGGTGTTGGTGAAGGTGCTAAAGAGAAAAAAACATTGGCTGATATTGATAAAATCATGAAATCTGCCAACAACTTCTACAATGCAAAAGTAACCACTGATGGTCGTGGCCGTTTTCCTGGTCAATCCAAGTATAACGAAACCGTACCTGATAATAATGGTGGCTATGCAACAGAAGATCTGCTTCTAGCAGGACTTGATAACTTCTCTACTTATGACGCAGAAGAAGCTGGTAAATGGGCATCTATCTTTGGCAGAAGTAATGATGAAGCAACTGCTCCAAGTGGCAATCAGATTAACCCATCAGAAGATGATAATGATAATGGTTCATTTGATCTTTACGTTGGCGCTGAAGAATTCCTAAACGAATTTGGTGGAAACGCTATTAAGAGCCCTTTCCAGGATGGTCACTACATCTATACAGTGATTGCTGGTTCTGGATCCGGGACAAGCTCCGTTTCACCAATTCTCTACATAGCAGACTTGGAAAGTCCAAAGAACTTTAACAAAAAACTTCAACCGTAAATCATTAAACAAACCAGTAACTTTGAAGCACACCACAACCAAAGGAAAAAATAACAAGGAGTCAAAAATGAAAGACACTAAAGGATTCACCCTGATTGAATTAATTATGGTCACAATCATATTAGGTATTTTAGCTGCCGTTGCTATCCCTCGATATATGACATCCGTTGCAGCTGCTGAAGCTGCTGCTGAAGACGCAGTAATCTCGAGTATCAGAGCCGGTTTAGAAAACTATGCTACTGAACAGCTTATGAGTGGCGGCCGTCGTACATGGCCAACTAATCCGTTTGATGCACTGGATACAACACCATCCGGCTATTCAGCTAGTGATAGCGATGATGCAGATACCGATGGCGAATGGACCTTTAACACTACTACCAATAATATTACTCACCAACGTGATGATAATACCCGCTACCACTGGGATTACGAAAAAGGCGTACAGACTGGTGATAATGCGAATGTTGGTACCTTAGGTGCAAGAGAATCAGGCGTAAACTAATCGCTGAAATTTTATATTAGTCCGAAAATTCTTATAGATCAGGAACTAATAGCAAAATAATCCATAAAAAGGCTTCGGTTAATTCCGAAGCCTTTTTTAATTAATGGGCACACTATTTGTGGCTGTATATAAAAATGAAAAAATTTGTTAAATCAACAAAAGGTTTTACCATGATGGAATTCGTGGTTACTCTGGCCATTATGGGCATTCTCATGAGTGTAGCTGTCCCTTCCTTCTATAATGTAAGGATACAGCTACAGGAACGACAGGGAGTGACCAATATGAATATTATAAGGGAAACATTTTTCCATTATTTTTATCAGACTCATATGGCTGGAAATCCCCATTTTCCGCCAACACCAAATAATGAAGAGAAATTAATGGATTCGGACTGGGCGTCCACACCTATTGATTCCATCAACTCACCGGTATCGCCAAGACAACTTTTTTCTAATGGGGAAATGCCCAGAAATTTAAACCGCCATCCTTTTGCCTATGAAACCTGGAATGATACAGTTAGGGCAACCGGTGAAATCATTTATTATATTAAAATTTCGGATGTGGATGAAGATAGTCCTTCTTTCGAAAAATCCTTTACTCATGCCATATAAACTTGTATTCTTCTGGTTGGAAACGAAAACCGGCCATGAAAAAAGAGTTAAAAAATAAGATAAAAAAATCTTTTCCCGGGTTCTCACTCACTGAACTCATAATTATTATTATTCTCATCGGTATATTTGCTACCATGGCCATGACCCGTACCCGGACAGGGATGGCAACCATCCAGATGCAGATAGCCATCGATCAAATCACCAGCGATATCGAACTGGCAAAATCAATGGCATTTGCAAAGCATGATACAATCACCCTTTCTTTTTCAACAGCACAAGATCACTATACNATTTACAATGGGCCCGATGGATCCCGATCAACCATAAGCGATTTTCCTAATAGCAATGGTGGNGTGATTTCCTTTAACAATGCAGATTTTAGAGAAGTGGATATTTCAGCTGCTAATTTTGGAGGCTCAGCGGAGCTTCAATTCCTCCCTCTAGGCGAACCTAAATCCGGTGGCAGTGTCGTACTCAATTCAAAAACAATTTCGGTTGAGCCTGTCACAGGGAAATGGAGCGTAAATTGAACAAATTAACATCAAGATCATTTACAGGATTCACTCTGATAGAGGTGATGGTGGTTTTGATTCTATTGACTCTCTCTTTCATGGTATTTTTACAGGCCTTAAATACAGGAAAAACAGTTCGCAGCAATTCAGAATTGAGAACAGTTCAGGCTCTGATTTTAAACAGCCTTCAGCAGGAGATTCGAGCACGAAAATATGACCACAATGATTCTAAACCGTGGTCCGGCGTTTTGGGCCCTGAGTCAGGTGAAAGTGCGATATCTTCTTTTAATGATATCGATGATTTCCATCAATATGCAATTGCATCTGTTGATGGAAATGATGCCTACAGCTGCTTTGTGGAAGTAAGTTATGTTCAAGCAGCAGATGGTTTCCAAACAGAGCAATCCAANCCAACTGATTTTAAATCTGTACTGGTGAGAGTTTCCCACAAAACTCTGCCACCGTTAACCGATATAATGATTATTAGCTCTGGNTTTTGATTTGAAAAATAAAAAACAAAAAGGGTTTACACTCATAGAAATGATTCTGGTCATCGTAGCCGTCGGTATTATTGGCTCTATGGCAGCAACCATGTT
The DNA here is from genome assembly GCA_002722105.1 of Fidelibacterota bacterium. The sequence goes on along the minus strand of PBKF01000024.1, from coordinate 22,333 downwards.
ATTTCAGGGTGCAGATATTTTTGTTTCAGAAACCAACCGACAGGGATTCGTTAGCGCAAACCGGTCCGCTTTCTGGAAGTTAATGCGGGAAACACAAGGCCAAAACTCACCGAATGATTTTACACTATCGGATCATAACAGCCTTTATTTGAGAAATGTGAGCGGGNCGCAGAAGGAATATCAAACTTCTTCCCCAGGAACCTTTAATTATAGAGAAGGCTCGGGCAGTTATAATTCATTGTCTAATTCATATCATTATGAACTGTCTACAGGATTTCAATTTTATAATTCTAATTTTTCACTCATTACTCCTTCAAGCGGCGGTCTGTCTCTCACGCAAGCAAAAACAGTTAAACTCTCGAAACTGGATATGTCATTTGTAAGTGATACTGATACATTGTCCCTATCAACATATGTTTATCCGCAAAATTTTCGATTCGGCACCAAAATGACTTTTCACGAATAATGAATAAAAACCACCATAGGAAAACTGAATCAGGTGTAATCCTTATGGCATCTACCATGGGAATCTTTATTATATTAAGTATTTTTGCTTTTTATCTGGCAAGATTCTCGGTAACAGAATCCATAACTGGTGGATATTACATGCTGGATATTAAGGCAAGGAATCTTGCTATGACCGGTTTAGAACATGGAATTCAATCTTATAAATCGTCTCGAAGTCTGTCAAATATCAACGGCTCATTCAATAATGGGAATTACAAAGTTGAGTTTGATGATTCCAATGATGAATCAGGATCTCCCCTTCCTCATTCAAATTATATTATGATGAAGAGTAAGTCTACAATCAATGATGTAGAACGCAATTTGAGGATTATAATTTCTTCCATGCCAGAAGCATTCTGTTTCTCATACTATGGAAACAATGCGAGTAACCAGACCTTTACAGAACCAAATGGTAATATAAACGGAGACATGTTTTATAATGGGAATGTCCAATCTAACAGTGGAACAAATAGCGGTACAACCTATACCAGTACAGGTATTGGAGGAACACTACTGTCTTCCCCTCCATCATTCCCCGATCTGGATTTAACTCTTTATGAAAATTTATTAAATGNAGCCNCAGCTGCTACGGGCGCATATGTTAATTATGCTTTAGAATTTAATGGTAGTGATAATGTGCGTATTGAAAGCAGTTCAGATATTAATCTTGGTATTCATGGTCAGCGGACAATAGAAGCATGGTTTAATACAAACAACAANAACAGTGGCACTAGACAGGTTATATTTGAAGAAGGCGGTGGTACTCGAGGCTTAAATATCTATATCGTAAGTGGTCGACTTTATGTTGGCGGATGGAATAGGAGATCAAACGAAAGTAATTGGACACCCGGTACATGGATGTACACGACAGCATTTAATAATAATACCTGGTATCACGTTGCTTTAACACTCAACGGTGGTTCATCCGTTTCGGCTAATGCATTAAAATTCTATTTAAATGGTTCCTTTATTTCTAGCGGATCAGGGTCTCAGCTTTGGGGACATAATCCCGCCAATATTGGACGTACCATCAGCGGCTCCAGATACCACAATGGAACCGGGAATGGATATTCATTTAATGGGGAAATTGATGAAGTGCGCATTTGGAATGTCGAGCGATCTGCCAGTCAGATTGCTGCAAAAAAAGATACAATTCTCTCCGGGAATGAAACGGGATTAACAGCCTATTATAATTTTCAGGAAAATAATGATAGTAAAGCAAATGATACACAGACAGAATCAAATAATGATGGCACAATATCAGGAGCAACCTGGACAAGTGGACCAAATTTGGGAAAAATGAATAACTCTTTATTCTCAGGTGTTACAATTAATTTAAATAATTATCCTGATAATAAACTTCTGGTAAACGACGATTTAAACATTTCTAACTGTACAATAAACGGACCGGGTTACATTGTTGCAGATGGCAGTATAAGCATTAGTNCAAATTCAACAGTAAATGGTAATGTTTTTATAGTTAGTGAAGGAACAATGGATATAGACAACTCTCAAGTCGGAACAAGTCTTAGTACGTCCGTTATACTTTATTCAAAAGATGATGCTGAATACAGTAACTCAACCATCTATGGTTGCATTATATCAAAGGGAGATGATTTAATCATAGATGGGTCTACTCTACNCGGTGCAGTTTTAAATTACAGCAGCAGCTTTTCTCTAAGGGGTAATACTAATATTACAGGGTCTGTTGTATCCTACCATTCTGCAGAATTTGTAGGTGGCTCTATCTCAGTCTCAAAAGGTGATTTACCTCTGTTTGCAGGGTATGATATTGGTCTGGACCCAATGGTTATCCCGGGCTCGTATTTAGAATATTAATTTTAGTTCGGCTATAGGGTTATCTTTCTCTCTAATTTTCATTAAATTTATCGGCAGATGAACGGGGGTGTTAGCTCCGTTTTTCACCGGTTTTGGAAAAAATCGGATTTTATTGAATCGAATTCAGAGGTTTCAACATGGTAAATCCCATGATAATTATCCTTGCAATCGGAGTAATATCCGCGGTTTTTGGCACCCTATTAATCTTCGCACCTGAGGCCATTTTAAAAGCAGAAAGACAGGCCAATCGTCTGTTTATGACAGATACAGCATTTTTAAAAAACAGAATTCCCATTGGGATAGGTTTATTGGGAGCATCAGGTTTTTTAGGTTATACCTATGCTTCAAACCCACTAAATGAATTAGTCTTTTTAGTGACTGCTATCATTGCCGGCGTCTTTGGCATATTGCTTCTCGTTTCACCAAATACAATACTGAAAGCAGAAAGACAGGCCAATAAATTATATATGACAGATGCCTTCTTTTTAAGACACCGTATCGTAATAGGAATCGGGCTGCTGTTGGCGTCGGTATTCATGGTGTATACCTACTTATCATTCGCCTAACAATTTAGACTGGAGAATTTTCATTGAATCTATTTGATTCAATCGGACTAAAAGCAGATCCTTTTTCAACGTCGCCCAACGTTGATCTTTTTTATCCTGCTGTACAGCATCGCCAATGCCTTGAAGGCCTAGAATTGGCAGTTAGAATGCGTCGAGGATTATCTGTAATCAAGGGTGGCATCGGTGTAGGGAAAACCACCATAAGCCGAAAATTAATCCAGAACTTCAAAGCTGAATCTGATGATTTTGATTTTTATCTGATTCTAGACCCAAAATTTGAATCGGAGCTCATTCTTTTAAAATATATAATCAAATTATTTGGCATTACAAATTCTGGTGAATCTGTCCAGGAGTGCAGAAATATCATTGAAAACTATCTTCTAAAAGTTGGTGTTGAGCAGGGAAAAACACTGGTTTTAATTGTTGATGAAGGACAAAACCTTCCCGGTGAAATGCTCGATGTCTTCAGAACCCTCTTAAATTTTGAAACAGATGAGTTCAAACTTCTACAGCTCATTATATTTGGTCAGCCTGAAATGGGAACCATGATCCATGAATATCCAAATTTCGAAGACCGAATTTCTTTTGATTTTGAAATAGGTCCCATTGGATTGGAAGATATGAAAGGTATGATTGATCACCGTATTGAAATTTCAGGCGGAGAAACAAATAGTTGGTTTACGGAGAATGCTATTTTAAAAATCCATAAGAATACCCAAGGCTATCCACGTAAANTAACACAACTTTGTCATCAGCTTTTACTAACTATGATTAGTGAAAATAAGACTGAAATTAGTACGGAGATGGTTCAGAGGGTCATCTCCGGAAAAGTGAATACTGGCGGGCTATTGCAACAAAAGAAAAAGAATTACAGTGAGATTGCAGTCAATAAACTATTAGATGTTTTACGAAAAGATCAACCAGATAAAGAAGATCAACCTGAGNCCGTCTTTGAAGATGGNCAGGATGACGATTGGATTGGCGGAGGTAAAGAACAACCTGTNCCTGAACAAGAAATCGAAGAAACCAAGCAAGAGCTAGATCCTGTAAACACTCCTGAGCAAAACCCAATTGAAAAGCCTATTGTAACAGATAGCGAAGATGAAACTGTTGATGAACCAGTTTTAAATCCAACAGATGATGTATTACCAAGACCTGGAAAATACCCAAGTAATATTCCTCCAAAAAAGATTCCACTAGATAATACTATATTGGGCATTNGTGTTGATAGCGGCAGACTAACATCTGTTTTGATTGAAGAAGTAAAAGGAATTAAAACGCTATTAGCGTATAATATCCATTCATCAAAATCACGAAACCTGGATCCTGCAAAAAACCCAACTGAGTTTTCTTCAAGCTGCGATGAAGCACTGANCAAACTGGATGACCATTTTTCGGANAGATTGGAACTTTATAAATNAGCTGCNAAATCTTTAAAATCCAGAAATACCATTTCTCTGAATATAAATGATGATCGTATGTTGATGAAACTGGTTGAAATTCCTAAAGAGAATAATAAAGATAAAAAACAAATCATCGAATGGGCTATCCGCAAAGGGTTACCCTTCCCAGCAGAAGATGCAATCTTTCATTACACAGCAGGTTACAAGGAGCATATGAATGTGGGGATTGGTGATAAAAGTGCGCTGGTAGGTACAAGTACATTATTAAATGATTTAGAATGGGAAGTTCGGTGGTGGCACCCAACGGCGCAGGCAGTTTACAATGCATTCATCTGGAATTATCCAGAGCATCGTCAAAAAACCACCCTAATTCTTCATATTGGTGAGAATTCGAGTGTCTTGATTGGCTGTGTTCGCTCTACAATACGCGTTGTCGAAACTCTTCGCATTGGTTTACAAAGCTTGACCGATTCCATGAGAGACCAAGGGCATTCGACAGAAAACTGGCACGAACGAGATAAATTTCAAGTCCCAGAATCATTTCTTAGGGCTTTTGGAAAATCTGTAAAATCTGGAGAATATGACGATATTTTCCGCCCTGTATTTGACAGTTGGCGTCAAGAAATTGATCGTACAATTAACAGTATTAGGAAAGACTTTATCATTTCTGAAGATACGGAAGTCCTGCTTAGTGGTTCTGCAGGTGATATACAATATTTTGATCAATTTATCTCAGGAAGCCTGGGCCTGCAAACCCAATTTTTGAACCCGGTTCGAAACCTCGCTATTTCACCTAGTGAAGACGCGCGAAATAATTTCGCCTTCCACCCTACTCTACTTACTTCTGCAATCGGATCCGCCCTTACTCTCCCAGGTTCAGTCAATGTATTGCCGATGACATTAAAACAAAATGAAATCTTTCGTTGGGCAAATAGGATTAGCGCCCCCTTGGCAGCTGCACTTTTGGTTATTTTATTTGGTGTCACAGGAACTACAAAAGCGGATTTTAATTCAATCAACTCTGATATAAAACCGCTNCAAAATGAGACAAATGATTTATCTTACGTACAGGAAGAACATTCCCTGCTGACCCGAAATAAAAATAATGTAAGAGACCAACTAGACCTGCTCAGTTATGATACTGAATATTTTAAACGTGTTCTGGCTATCACCCGATTTTTGAGTTATAACACGCCGAAAGAAATAATAATGGAAAGGATTAGTTACCAGCAGGGCTGGGAAGTAAAAAAATATAAGAAGATGGGCCGCGATTTAGTCCAGTTAGTGGAAATGGAAGATGAAGATAAACGCACATTGAGATTAATTGGTGATTTAAAAGCAAATCCCGCATTAAAAGATCGATATTTCAATAATTTTATTTTGCAGCTAGAAGAATCTGGGTTATTCCAGACAGTAGAAGTAGTCTTTCAAAATTCACAAGCCAGCATCGGAACGGATCATTTACAATTTGAACTGAAGTGTATCATATAATGCCTGAACTTTTGAAAAACCAACGCAACCTTTTTATCGTTAGCGCCAGCGGTATCATCCTATTGGTATGTATATGGTATTATGGTTTCCATCAAGGACTGTCNTCNGCATATAGTGATATGAAAAAATCCCAAAAAAGCCTCATATCAAAGCGAAATAAATATAAGCGCATGAAGAATGAAATTATAAACATTCAAAATGATTGGGATATTCTAAATGAGGAGTTTGAAACTGTCATCCAGCGAATACCGAATAAATCATCTTTTGACCGAGTCTCAGATGCCGTATACATCATGCTGAAGAATAATGGATTATCTATCATTAATTATTCAGCTTCCAATGTTGCCATTGATAAAAAAACCATTTTAATTCCTGACAGTAATGATGAGATTATTATTGAAAAAATTCCTATAGATATCGAAGTAAAAGGCTCTTTTGTAAACTTCGGGAAATTTTTAGAAAAAATGGCTAGCAACCGTTACAGACTTACAGCGTCTAATATTGATATCAAACAAATGGGTAAATCGTCTACTCAGATTATTAAATTTATTTCGTACGCATATTTTCAAACAGAAGTGAATAAAAAGTCCATAGCAAAAGTCAGTAAACCAAAAACACCAAAGAAAAAAGCGACACCATCAGTCAAGAAAATAGACCGGCCGGATGATGCGCCGGACGATGTGCCAGACTGGATGTTTGAACCAATTACAGAAACAGAAAAATCAGCAAATATTTCGTCTGAGAAAAATAGTAAACCTGCAAAAATTAATAACGAATGGCTTGCTCCTGAAAAAGTGGATAAAAACAAAGATGATATTTTCCCCAATTCTGCTAATGACCGTGAATTAGAAATAACAAATAAAATTATCACATTATTGGATTCTGGCCCTTATACGCTGGAAGATTTAAAATTTATGATAGATGATTATGATTCTGAGTATTCAATTATATTACAGTATCTTATTGATAACAAATCTATTGCATATAATGATAATGATGAGTTGGTTCTCTTGAATACAGAGAAAAACAAGGAATAATAGCAATTAATTCTTCCATAAAGGTGAATTTATTATTGACCACAAAAAGATTTTAGTTACAGTAAATTTCTGGGTAGTTTAAGGTGTAATCCATTATGACCCCAAGACTCAAAATTCTAACTGTAGGACTTGTTTTGTCCTTGATTTATGCGATCAGTGATTACATTGTTCGTAATAGGGATGAAAAACCTGTTGAAGTAAGAAGAGAAGTAAAAGAGCGTCCGAAGACTGCTCGAGTGGACGTAAATCGAATAAAACGACTTAAGGAAAAAAGTGCAAAGATTAAGAAGTCTAAAGAAAGACGACAAGAAATTGTCCCGGAAGATGATTTTATTCCCATACCAGAAAATATAGAAAGTATGCAGGGTTGGGGAAGAAATCCATTTATCGTAACCAAAGAAAAACCTTTGGAAACACCAAAAGAAACAACTTCAGAAATAATTCAGGAATCTTCCTTTTCAGATTTGGAAGAATTAAAAATTGAGTCAGTTGCAAAACTTGGTGATAAAGTATTTGTAATTATAAATGGGCAGAGATTTCGTCAAGGAGATTTAATCAATAATATGAAGATTGAATTAATTGAAAGTCAGAAAATTACCTTTCTAATGGGTAAGACAAGGATCATTAAAGACGTTGGCACATAGATTTAGTATTATTCTTTTATTTCCATTATTGTTGGCCGGGCATCTCATTGGTCAAGATACACCTGGCTACATACCTTTAACCAAAGATGGTGAACAGTATAATTTAAATGAAAAAATGTCAATCAACATGAAGGAGTCGGACATTAAAAATGTCCTCATGTTGATTGGTGAGTTAACCGGTTTGAATATTGTAATCAGTCCTGCAGTTAAAGATACAATAACCGCAACTCTCGAAAATGTTTCGGTTAAGGCTGCACTAGATGCGATTTTGAAACCAAATGGTTACAGTTATTTTGTGCAGGAAAATATCATTATTGTGAAAGGCAGCGATATTGAGATGGTCGGCGAATTGGAGACCAAAGTGGTTAAGTTAAAATATATCAATTCCGATGATTTGCAGGCACCAATGCAAGCTGTCATGTCTGCTAGAGGCAAGATTACATCATTTACACCCCTGGTTACTACTTCTAGTACTAAAGGTGCATCAAATATTGTTATCGTATCTGATATGCAGGAAAATATTCCCCATATTCTGAAAATGATTCAACTTTTAGATGTGCCCATACCTAATATCAATATTGCTGTTCGGTTTATCGAAACAAACCTAGATACTACCAGAGGAGATGGGATTGACTGGACTAAAGCACCTGTACAATTTGGAGGCTCTGCTGATTCAATTTCCATACCAATCAATCTTAGTAATATTACCATTGCTACTTTGAACCCCATCCAGCTATCAGCTGCATTACGGGTAATGCAAGCGAGAGGGCAATCCAAACTTTTATCAAGTCCACAAGTAACCACATTGGATAATCATGAAGCTGAAGCTGAAGTTGTGACTACTGTTTACATCGAAGGGAATATTAATAATTCGCAAAATCAATATCGACAGGGGAATCAACAAGCTCAAACTAACAGCCCTTATGGAAACATCCTTACCAATCAGGTTCAGGAAAAAGATATTGGAATTAAATTAAAAGTCACTCCAAGAATCAACGAAGCATCAAAGATTACCCTTTTAGTGGATGCAACGGTTGAAGCACTACTCTCTGCTGCAGAAATCAATACAGATAAACCACGCTCAACAAAACGGACAGTAAAAACCCAGGTAACTGTAAGTGATGGGGACACAGCAATTATCGGTGGTCTCATTGCAGAAAATGTACTTGAAAACAAAAAATTTATTCCTATTATTAGTAATATTCCTCTTCTTGGTCAGATATTTCAATCCACATCTATTGAAAAAGAGCAACGGGAATTACTGATCTTCATTACACCTAACGTAATCGGTTAACAACCTTATGCAGAAACACCTACCTTACATCATTATTGCCTTTGGAGTTGCAGCCATAACCTGCATTTTATCTATTTTTGATCTCTATGATAATTTTGAGCATAATCTGTTGGATATGAGGTTCAAGAGCCGAGGGCTTATTGATACAAGAACTGATATTGCAACAGCTGATATTGATGTAAGGGCTCTGCAATCGGAAGGGAAATGGGATCCTTGGAGCAGAGAAAAGCATATCCCAATGATAAACCTTGCTGCTGAGCACGGACTTGATGCATTTATTTTTGATATTTATTTTATTGAAGATAGTGAGCGAAAGCTGGAATATAAAGTTCTTACCAGCATTACTGACAGCACACTAACAATGGAGAGCGTGAAAGACCTTTTTCCCGACCCTGATAATGATCTCGCCGATGCGGCAAAACGTGCTGGGAATATCTTTTTTGCCCAAAGTTTCAAGCCTATGCCCAAGAAAAAGGGACCGGTGAAAAAACGGTCAGAAGTGATGGAACGAAGATTAAAGCTATTAGAAGAATATAAATTATTCCGTACCGTAGATCGGGAAAAGTACTCTACTCTATTTGATTTCTATGATATTGAAACAGCGGTAGATACATTGATAAAAAATTCTGCTGGTGTTTATTTCTTCCAATCAGACCCAGATCCAGATGGATTACAGCGTAAGTACCCTTTGGTTGGAATCTATGAAAATAGAATCTTTCCTGCGGCTTCCCTGGCCATGGCGTTAAGACATTATGGCGTTTCCTTTGATGATGTAGAAATTGTACCTGGTAAATATCTTCGGTTTGATCTACCTGAAGCAGATGAACACGGTCGCACAGAAATCTCAATCCCAATCAACGACAAAGGACAGATGCAGGTCAACTGGGCAGGAAACTGGGAAGATAAAGAAACTGGTGAATTTGATCTGATGCATTATCCCTATAATGTATTGAAAGAATTTCAGAAAAATGAATACTCCAACTATATTCTTGCTGAATTTAAAAAACTCATGAATCAATCTTTTGATGGGGATGTTAAAGCGGCCTATAAACCCGCTTTAGGCTATATTGATGCTTCTAAAAAGGATATTCTAGCAGCTGTAAAACAAGTAATGATGATGGGAGCATTAGAAAAATGGATTATGGCAAATCCCAATGGCACAGCAGCCGATTTTAAAAAAGCTCATCCATTTGTTTTTAATGAGATTAAGAATAATAATACTATAGCAAGTGCATTTTTAGATAAGAATCGGGAGAAAGATCCAACCCTGGATGGATTGATATCTAATGGTTCATTATTATTTGATCATGGACTGGATGACAATTATCAGTTTTCTACTGTTCAGCAACTCCAGAAGGATCTACGAGATGCCAATTTGAAAAAAGCGGAGGCTAAACTTTCTCTGATTGAGCGAAATTTCATGATTATATCTAATCTAAATCGTAATAACATGATCGCTGAGCAACGGCCTCTGTATTTTTTCCCCAACTCGGAGAGACTGATCTACGGTAGTGAAGACAAAGGAACAGCGCGACTAATAGTTCCTTTTGAGTTCGTTGGAAAAAAATTATACTACGGTCTTACAGCAACCGGAACATCAGACTTGAACCCCATGCCCTTTGACCCTAGATATCCTATGGTGGGTCTGCATGCAAATGCACTGAATACAATTCTGGATAATATAATTATATATGAAATTCCTAAAGCTCAGATTGCTCTTATCATTATTGTTTTAGGTATGTTGCTGGCTTTTGGAGTTCCAGCATTAAGTGCCGCTATGGGTGGCCTGGCAATAGGTATCCTTGTTGGTGCCTATGGCTGGCTCTCATTCTGGCTTTTTTCAACGCAACATATCTGGCTGGATATGGTAGGCCCCTTATCTACATTGTCAATCGGATATCTAGGAATTACTGTATACAATTACATCCAGGAAGAAAAGAATAAAAATTTCCTTAAAGAATCTTTTGGTACTTATGTTTCTCCTGAACTAATTGACCAAATGTACGAAAGCGGCGAAGAACCTTCGCTTGGTGGCGAAGAAGGATACCATACTGCTTTCTTTACTGACATCCAGAGCTTTTCTGCTTTTTCTGAAAAATTAACTGCTAGTGAACTTGTAACTCTTCTAAACCAATACCTGACAGATATGACCGATGTACTTCTTGAAAATAATGGAACCCTTGATAAATACATCGGAGATGCTATTGTTGCTTTTTATGGCGCACCCATAGAAGTAGATGATCATGAACTCTGGGCTTGCAGAACGGCCATCAAAATGCAAGAAAATCTAGCGATACTTCGAAAAGACTGGCAGGAAGAAGGAGATCGATGGCCGGAAATCGTCCACCATATGCAAAATAGGATTGGTATAAGTTCTGGTCAAATGGTTACCGGTAATATGGGTTCAGAGGCTCGAATGAACTATACCATGATGGGCGATAATGTCAATACAGCTGCTCGTTTAGAATCATCTGCCAAGCAATACGGTATCTACATACAGATCGCTGATAGTACCTATCAACCAGTAAAAGATAGAGTTGTTATTCGTGACTTAGATAATGTCCGTGTCATGGGTAAGGAAGAACCAGTTAAGGTTTATGAATTAATATCAGAAATAGGGCAAGAGCCTGAACAATATAAAAAGATTTTACCAGCCTATCATGAAGCACTTGAACTTTATAAAAACCAGGAGTGGACAAAAAGTATAGAAGCGTTTAAGGCTTCAGATGCTCTGGAAGATATGTTCCCAGGCCGAAAAACAAATCCAAGTAGAATTTATATTCCTCGTTGCGAGCACTTTTTGGCCAACCCACCCGGTGATGACTGGGATGGTGTCTGGACACTTACCAGCAAATAATTAATCCAATCGGATGAAGTGCTGTAAGCGATTCCTGTTTTATCTGGCTATAGGAATGTCTCTCTCTATTCTTTCAGCGCAGGATCCCTTTGAATTAGACTCGGCACTTACCGAAACAGTTCCTCGTTCAATTTCTAATTCAATTCAGATAGCCGACTTAAATAATGATGGTTATTCGGATATCATCTTATCAGGCTATGACTCAACACGTTTTGGTACTTTCTTAGATGTGATTTTAGGCAATGGTGATGGCATACTTTCTCAAGGATATGAAATATACTTTAACCAAGGTGATATATCCTTTGCTGAGTATTTAGGTGGCTTAGGCAATAGTACTATAGCAGATGTGGACCTTGATGGAGACATTGATATATATATAAATGGATCTGATATATCAAAACTTCTGTTTAACAATTCATCTGCATCTTTTAGTGAGTCTTCATGGCTTGAAAGTCTGGATATGACATACAGTAATGGTCAATGGGGAGATGTAAATATGGATGGTCGTCCAGATCTTTTTTTAATGGGATTAAATACAAATTATATTCTTAATGAACTCTATATCAATACTGGTAATAATCTTCAGAAAGATCCAAGTACAATCTTTCCATCCTTACTTACAGGAAGCAGTACATGGGGTGATTATGATAATGACGGCGATCCTGATCTTATTATTGGTGGAAGAACTGCGAATGCGATTTCATCTGTAACTAGGTTATATCAAAATGATCCAATAGGGCGACTCACAGAAGTTACTACAGCAGATGCTATAATTGGTCTTAAGGCTGGAGCATCTAAATTTGTTGATCTTGATTCAGATGGAGATTTAGATCTGATTACCACTGGTTGGAATAAAATAGATGGAAAACTCGTAACCTATATTTTTGAGAATGAACCTCTCGGAACATATTCGTTAGCTTCAGATCAGATCAATTTTGCTGTTGCACATGGTACAATAGATGCCATTGATTTTAATCTGGACGGTCTAAAGGACCTTGTTATAGCAGGCGCAGATTCAGTTACAAACTATGCTGAAACTGTGCACTCATTATCTGCAAAGGTATATGTGAAAAACGTAGATGGGACTTTTACTTCTATCAAACATATTCGTGGTGCTCGTACCGCACGGTTTGTTGATATCAATCAGGATCGTATACCCGATATGATTGCCGTTGGTTCAACGGAGATAGGAAATTCTGATAGCACCTTTAGTAACGTATATCTAAATACGAATCCAGGGGTTAATGATTCGCCTGAACCTCCAGATGCTTTAACAGCTTTCGCTGTAAGCACACGTGCTATTTTCACATGGGGGTCTGGATCAGATGATATTGACGGTCCTGCAAATCTATCATATAATGTACGTATTGGTACAACTCCAGGTGGGAATGAACTTATGTCCTCATCAGTACCATATAATTCTTCTAATGTAGGGCAGAGACTTATTCGAGAGTTTAACGAAATTCCTCATGGTACCTATTATTGGGCAGTGCAGACCGTAGACGGTTCTGGTAATACATCACAATGGTCCCAAGAAGATACTTTATTTATTGCAAGACTTGTCTCATCTACACAATCCTTGCCAGGCGTTTTTTATTCTTCAGCTGGTTGGGCAGACTATACTGAAGATGGTTTGCTAGATCTTGCTCTAACAGGAGTGACTTTTTCTGGTGCAAGTATTACAAACTTATTTGAAAATACTGATGGCTTATTATCGCAAGACTTAAGTCAGAATATTGCCGCGTTCTTTGGAGGACATATTTCTTGGGTAGACTATACCAATGATGGTCACCTTGATCTAGCCATGACGGGATTTTCTGTTATTGATTTCTGTGGCTACTACAATACTAGCTTTTATAAATATGAAAATGGCTACTATATCAAAGACACTCAATCAGATTTTAATACTATTGATAAAAATAATGATAATACTCCAGATTATTGGGTCAACGGAGGAGTAAATGGTCATCACTGGGGTGATTATGATGATGATGGTGATTTAGATTATGTCCAAGGAGGATTTAATAACGCTTATTTACATTGTTATTATCCAGGTGTGTATCCAAATATCAGACATTTAGATGTTTTTTATAATGATAACGGAATAATGCGCCTTGATACCAACCAAGTCTTTCTTGTTCCAATTAATCCTGCGATCGTGCAATGGGTGGATATTAATAGTGATGGCAGACTTGATCTTGTTACCATTGGTTCCGATAGCACTGAATCTCTTAGAATGCGTGTTTATACAAATAACTCTAATCATATTTTAACCCCATCAATAGGATGGGATTCAGAGATGTTTGGTGTTACTGCTGGTGCAATTGCATTTGCTGATTATAATAGTGATGGATATTATGATTTTGCCTTAACAGGTAAAAACAGTAATGAAGAATTAATAACATATATTGTTGAAAATTCTGTTAATCGTTTTACATTAAAATATTCTCTTCAGGGAATTTATTTTGGCAAACCTGCTTGGGGAGATTATGATGCAGACGGGGATCTTGACCTTGTTGTTACAGGTCAATCAAGTACAGAAGGAGAACTGGGCTTGGGGTCTGTACCAGTAACTAATTTGTATTACCAAAAAGAAGATGGGACATTTGATATCGATACGACCTTATCAATTGATAGTGTTGGTATCAGTTTCACTCAATGGGGGGACTATGATGCGGATGGAGACCTTGACCTTTTTCTATCTGGCTTTAAAGCAAATGAAGATGTTGTTGCACAGGTATATGATAACCTAGAAGGCATAGAAAATGCAAACAAACCACCAAATCCTCCATATTCTTTAGATGATTCTAATATTAATAATAACGAAGTCACTCTTACATGGAGTGCTCCAATGGATCCCTATAATGCGAGTGGTGGCTCAACGGAAGAATTAGGACTTCGTTATCAAATCCAGATCGGATCTGATGATCAAAATAATGAACATGCTATTAGTACAGGGCACTATGGAGTCGATGAGATAGGTACACTTAATAGGACTGAAAAAAGACTCGTGAATATTCCAGAAGGGGCATACAGTTGGAGAGTAAGGGCAATTGATAACGGGCATGCTCACTCAAATTGGTCAAATTTTAACTACTTCTATATTGATGTTACAGCACCAAGTGTAGATACAATACGTGCAAACTATGTCTCTGATGAACAGATTATTCTCGTAGTCAAATTTAAAGAAGATTTTTACATTGATTTGAATGTAGATCCAACAGTATCTGTCACACATCCTGATAATACAGATTTAAATAATGATGGGAAGAATGATACTCTCAAGGTAGAAAAACAAAGCTTTAATGGTGATGAGTGGACTGGTGTACTTATTCTACCTGATAATGATTCTTTAAGATATACAGGAAAAGCTATTCATATTCATGTAAGAGGTGCTCAGGATGAGCGCGAAAATAAAATGAANACTGTTTCTATTTTCAAAACACCTGAAAGTATTATATCACAATTTGGTGGAACAGCTATAAGTGAAGATGGGAATGTATCCGTGCTTCTTCCTCAGAATGCTGTAACTGGCGATGTTTCACTTTCTATTAAAGGTTGGAATTGGTTTCCTGACACTACCCTTTCACTTATTGATCCAAATGATTTAGAAAGAAGAACCTATCTTATTTCCGATATTTATGATATTAAACCATTTGATGTAAGTCTAAATAAACCTGGTATTCTTCGGATTGCCTATATGGACTCTATTTGTTCTTTCCTTTCTAATGGGTATGAATTTTATGATATAAATAAAAACACCTGCGATTCTCTTGGTGGAAGTTGGATTGCACTATCAGATTCGGGGCTTGTNCCATTCATTGGAAAACAAGATACAACAATACCTGTAGGGATAATGCCTATCCAAAAATTAGGTGGATCTGAAGTACAAATAAATAATAAACCTTATGTGCAAATCCAGATTGATACACTTGGAACCTATGGTGTGTTTATATCACAAGATTCATTATTNCAAAGAGACTCTTTGGAAATTGAAAAAGTTGTTTGCCAACCACGAATTTTTTCTCCTGCAGGATCCATTTTTGATTTTACACAAACTAATATTCTCTATGATTTAGAGGAACCGGAAGATGTTACTGCAAGAATCTTTAATTTATCAGGAAGACTGAAACGCACTTTGAAACCTGAAATCGAAGGTCAGGCTGGACATCAAGTTATAAATTGGGATGGAAAGGATACCAATGGGAATGTAGTTCCCAGTGGACTTTATATAGTCACTTTAGAAAAAAGTGATACCATTCTTCGGACAACAGTAGGTGTTTTGAATCGATGAATAAGATTCTGTGGAATTTATTGATTGTTTCTGTTTTGTTCGGGCAGTATGATCAATTATTCGTTGGGACTCGTCCCTTGAGCATGGGCGGTGCTTTTATCGCTGTTGCGGATGATGCAAATACGATTACCTGGAATCCCGCCGGTTTACCTGGTATGAGGAGAACAGAGTTTACCACAACTTATGCTGACCTTTATGCTATGGGAATCACTCAATCCTATCTTGGCTTCGTAAGACCATTTTCTGACCGTGTAGCTTTGGGATTCGATTGGTCTAATGTGGGATATGACGATAAAGAATTACTTTATTCTGAAAATAAATTAAATCTGGCCGTTGGTATTCAGCCACATCGACGGATCTCATTTGGCCTGACATTGAAATACCTTATGAGAGATATGCAATTAGATGGTACTTCTTATGGAAAAAGTTCTGGCTTGGGATATGATGCAGGATTGTTAATCCAACCTTTAAAAAATCTTAGATTTGGTATTGGNCTTTATGACCTAGGTGGAACCCAAGTTGCATATAAAGATAAAACATTCGAAACAATTCTGGGGCAGGCATTCAAGTTGGGAATCAGTTACATGCCAATAGATGGCTTAATCCTTGCAGCGGATTACGGTGACAGATTTCATTTAGGCGCTGAATACGTTTTAAAAAATAGATTGAGTNTNAGAGCCGGTGTCCANCAGGATNTTANTGGAGATGAAATAATCATNGTTCCTTCCGGTGGTATTTCCATNAAATTNAAAAGTATTATTATTGANTATGGNTATGAAAGTCATCCTTATCTTGAGCCTACTCATCGCATGTCTCTGGCTTTNCAGTTNAGCCCNGCTGTTGTAAGTATAACATCNACAGTCATNAGTCATAACCCTATTTTCCGCTCACTNCACAGATATTACGAATCTGAACCATTTCTAAAAGTTGGGTTAAAAAATATTTCTGATGCAGACTTGCCCGTTGACGTATCCTTATTCCTACCAACTATGATGGATAACCCTCATTCTGAAACTGTTACTTTACCACCCAAATCAGAAGAAGAATATGATATTGGTATCTCTTTTTCCAGCGATGTACTTACATCTAAGAAAGCAACATTTGATAATCTCGTTCAACCAGAAGTAAAAGTTACTTATAAGCAGGGTGGTGAGGAAAAACTCGCTCAAAAGAAAATGGAATCGGCCTATGTTCTTGGGAAAGGAAAACTAACCTGGAGTAATCCGGACATGATTGCCTGTTATGTAACGCCTGCGGATGCTGTTGTTGATAAATTCGCCCGAAACTTCATTCAATATTATACTCCAGTTTTAAATGAATATTTTGGACGTAGTAATCTGGGAAGAGCCATCATTTTATATGATGCTTTAGGCACCCACGGACTGGTTTACAATATTGATCTTGAAACACCTTTCTTAGAAATAGCCGATGATAAATCCACTTTTGATTCTGTAAAATATCCTGGAGATATGCTTCGTGATAAAATTGGTGATTGCGATGATCTAACTGCGCTGTTTGGGTCACTTATGGGAAATTTGGGAATTGAGACCATGTTCCTTGATGTATTTAAACCAGGAGCGGGCCATATTTTCTTAATGTTTGATAGTGGTATAAAACCAGATGAATTAGGCAAATATTTTCTTGATGAATCCGAAGTGGTTGTTTTAAATGATAAAGTTTGGATTCCCGTGGAAGCGACTTTGGTAGGTAAACCATTTTTCAGTGCCTGGAAACAGGGTGCATTGAAATATCATGAGATGAAAGATGGTAATTTTGTAAATGAAATATCTGTTAAGCAAGCATCAGCCAAATATCTTGCAGGTTCCCATATTACACCAGATATGCCAATGCCAGAGATTAACGGAATCAATGATCTCTTAAAAGAAGATATTCGTCAATATGGTTTATGGCTGGAACAAATTGTATTTAATGCTGTAGGTAATAAACTAGATGCTGCTGAAGATTATTATGATGCTGGAGTTAAATACATGGANTTTGGCCGNTATAAAGAAGCCATAGAAATGTTGGAAACAGCTATTAATATGAAACCAGTTTTTCCTGATGCCATTAACACACTTGGTGTATGCTATACAAAGAAAGAGGAATATCAAAAAGCAATCGAATTTTATGAAAAAGCACTTGAGCAAGGAGGTGAACATCCTGGTTATATACTAAACATTGCTATTTCACATTTCATGATGGGAAATAAAGGAATGGCTAAACAAAAATATGATGAGGTTGTTCTTTTAGATCCTGTATTTGGGGGAAAATTAGATAAAGTTTTTGGTGCAGCAAAAGCGTCAGCAGCTGGCGGTGTATCATCTGGACCAAAACTTGAACTCTCTGATGATCTTGAAGCTGAATTAGCGGCAGGAGCTACCAAGGGTTTAGTGGCAATTGAAGAAGCCCCAAAAGATGTACAACCGGAAGATATCCCAAAGATTTCATTCCGTAAAAGAAGGGCCCGCAGCGATAACACTGTCGGTATCACTTTTGCACGCCTAGGTAATTATTCAATGGCTATTGATTATTTCAGAAAAGCAGTGGAAAATGACCCGAATGAATTGGATTATAAAATCAATTTAGCAGTGGCATTATACCGCANGTATAAATATGAAGAAGCGATTATCTTTTACGATGAAGTGAAGAAAGCAAAACCAGAATTAGTGACCCAGCTAGACTTTATTGAAAGTATGGGCGAAATCACACCAAAATTCAAAAAATTTGATTAAATTTTCGTATATTTAACCTAAGAACATGAAGAAGTTACACATTATATTAATAGCACTTTCATTTTCCATTGTCTGGGCCCAAGATGAAGACCTTGATCTGGATATGGATGCCATGTGGGACAATACCGTATGGAATGAGATTGAAGAAGTCACCACTAAAGAATATGAAGTCGAAAAAGTGACTGCTGTAGCAGGGGTCCGTGGTGCTGAAGCAGAAGATGAAGCGCTCCATCATCTTTACTATCGTCAATCAATGAAAGGGCCGAGTCAAGTGGAACTAAATAAAGCACTGGGCAAACTATTAAATACCCTTACTGCTTTAAAAGAAAAAAACCCAAGCCATGAAAAAATTCCAGAAGTAACTCATTATGTAATCCAGATATATAAAAAGCTGAACAATAATTCGAAAGCTAAAGAAATGGAAGTTGATCTATTGGCTACTGCCCCTGACTCAAAATGGGCAAAATTTTATAAATAAGATTTTCTGATTAAACAAAAAAGCCCCTTAATAAGGGGCTTTTTTGTTTAATCAGCATTAAAGAATGTTTTTTCACCATCCATTTCTTCCATAATCCAGCCTCCCCCAGGAATTTCATCCCTGATAACTCCTTCTCCCTGAAGAGTACCATCTTCAAACCAGAATTTAGCTGTACCCCAAGCAACACCATCTACATATTCAATGGCCATCTCCTTGTTACCATTTTCATACCACTGTATCCAAAGACCATTTTTTTTACCATTTTTATATTCGATATTTAAGCTTTTATTTCCATTTTCATGCCACTCTTCATATCGCCCAAAGGTAGTAAGATTTTTTTGAATAGAACCTTCTTTATANGTTGTACGAACCGCTTTCATACCATTCTCATACCATTCAGTATACAAACCATCTTCTAATCCATTTTTATACTTTGTTTTCATAGCTTTTTTCCCGCTTTCATACCACTCGGTATATTTGCCATGATATTCATTACGATAAAAATTTGCAAGGATTTCTCGATTTCCATTTTCATACCACTGTTCCCATTTACCCTCTAATTCCCCATTAACATAATTCCCTTTTATCAAAACCTTACCTTTAGAGTTTGATGTTTCCCAAGTCCCATGTGGCAATCCATTTTTGAATTCAGCTTTCAAATTTCCAGTACTAAGTTTTTTAACTGAAACACCAGTAAATAACTCATCATTTTTATAATATTTTCCATCAAGAGAGTCTAATAATTTCCAATCAGTAGGATTACTCCCGTAAAGAAGAGTTAAAAGAAAAAAGGGTAATCCAATATATTTATTATTAGTTTTCATAATTATTAATTGATTTATTTTAGATTACTGAAAGTTAATTATATACAGCGATAAGATATATAAAAAAGGGTTTCGAAAAAGAAACCCTTTTTTATAAGGAAAACGTAAGTTTTTAAGTACAATTATTTCAGAAGGATCATCTTCTTCACATCTCTGAATTCACCCGCCTGTATCATATAGATATAGACACCAGCTGAGACAGGGGATCCTGATTCATTCGTAGCATCCCAAACTACAGAATGGTAGCCTGCTGATGCTTTTCCATTGACCAGATCTCGTACCTTATGTCCCATCAAATCATAAATCATAATAGATACATTGGTTTGTCCAGGTAAATCAAAATGTATACTCGTTTCAGGATTAAATGGATTTGGATAGTTTTGATGGAGTGTGAATTCACCAGGAAGTCCATGAACATCTTCAAGATTGAGCAAGGTTACATTAACGTAATTAGATGGATCACCCTCATTTTCATTTATGTCAAGAGCTGTGATTACATAAAAATAATCACCGAGTTCTTCCACATCATCAGCAAATTCTGAATTCTCACTAGTACCAACCCTATTATCTTCATTAGGAATAAAGTCTGGTTCCATACTGCGATAAACGGAATAATAATCTAGATCATTAGCATCTGACTCAGACCATTGAAGATAAACTATTCCATCAGTAACTGCTGCATAGACATTAGCAGGAGCCCCTGGCGCAATATTATCGACTGAATATCCAGATTCTGGTTCACTTGCAAAATTACCTTCATCCATGGCTGCAATAATACGATAAGTCATAATTGCATCATTCTCACTTGTTGAATCAGCTAGAGTAGTGGCTTCAACAATATACACATCGTTACCATAAGCTGATACGGAACTTAAACCTACCCAACCTTCACCATCTAGCCTTTCAATTGTATACATCTCGGGAGTTCGTAACTCATCTGTATCATACGAAGATCGTGCAAATCTCACATAGACTCTGCCACCCTGGTCATCTGGGATATCATATACATCTAAAATAGTCGCTGATTCGGGTCCGGGACGCTCTAAAACGAAGTNCATTTCTTCATTATATGCGCCCACATCATTCCAAGAGCCATCACCCCACATTACTGCAAAGTGCTCTGACTCATCCTGATTATTTGGTTCACCTTCTGCCCAATTTGTGAAAACTACTTCTTCACCAGTAACCCAATTCCAGACTCCTTCTTCATATTGATCTGTGAATCCCAGCCATACACCACCACCTGTATTTTCAGCAACAAAATCATTTTCTTCTTGCGAAGATATGGTAACTAAGTGACCATCTTCATGATCATTGATCCAATTATTAGCTTCATTCCAAGACATTACATCTCTGGAAATAAAGTAGTCTGAACCATTAAAAGAACCTATATATGTTAAAGGTCCTTCTTCATCACCATCTTCTAGGGTAATATTGTATNCTAGATCTCCTTCAACATAAACATAGCCGTCGAATGATGAATATCCTTCTGACCATGCTTGAACATTATATTCATAACCACTCATTAACCAAATCTCATAGTACCCTTCTTCATCTGTCGAAGCATGATGGCCTACATGGGTATCTAAATAATCATCATAATAACCAAAATCAACTTCAGCATCATAGATACCATTACCATTGCGATCTGTCACCTGACCATAAACCATTGCATCATATTCCATTATATCAAAATCAACACCTGTGACATGACCAGCCACATCCACCATTTGATAGCTAGGGTTCGCAAAAAGATTTCCATAGATAGGTATTCCGTCTTCCATATTAACAATGTAAGAACCTTCATCGTATAGACCTAGATGGTAGCTGCCATCATTTTGAGTAAAAGTGATATACGGAGGAAAATCTGGCTCCATATTATCCGGAGGAAATACAAAAACCATCATATTTGCTGTTGATGGATTTGTCTGCCCGGATATGGAATAATCCGAATCAATACCCCCAACATTTAGCATCGCTTGAGTATGCAAACCGTAATCACCAGATTCAGGATAATAATCAGTAAAATGCCAAGAACTATGCTGAAATAAAGTCAAAAATCCAAGGTCACCATCAGCAGCATTAAGTGTTATTTCAATCTTACCAACATCAGGATTCTCATCAGGCTCCATATTATCTACTAACAGCATAGCTGGTTCATCATCTCCATCCATTATATTTAAATCTTCTGGATCAAACTCATCATTGCCATTCAGATCATAAAAAATACCCACCATGCCTACGTAAGGATCTGCTCCAGTGTCATCAAACTCAAGTGTCAATGTTACAGATTCTCCTGCTTCAATGTCTACAACATCAACATCATTGATACTGATTTCAAAAGGCGTGAGCTCGAAATCTTGATCT
>PBKF01000023.1 GCA_002722105.1 Fidelibacterota bacterium | reverse complement strand
ATATTATGTCTATATTAGAAAAAGAAAATATTGATATTCCCTTAATCGTTTGCCGAGAATATTCACTGCCAAATTGGGTCAATAATAATACTTTAGTGGTTTGCTCATCTTACTCAGGAAACACAGAAGAAACTTTATCTGCCTTGGAAGATGCTGTTTTAAAAAAAGCTCAAGTCTGTGGTATTACTACTGGTGGAAAAATAGCATCACGACTTCATATTCTAGGAAAAGATGTGTTATTAATTCCATCAGGACTTCAGCCCCGAGCAGCCCTGGCCTTCTCTTTTATTCCCATAGCAAAGTTATTGGAGAAAGCAGGTGTTTTGGCTTTGAATCTAGATAATTGGTTAGATGAAACGATTAAATCATTAACAAAGGCCAGAGATTTATACAGTAGGGAAGATGAAGAAAATCCTGTTTATAGATTAGCAAAACAAATTTATTTAAAGATACCCATTATTTACGCTGATAATTCCACATTGGGTGTTGCAGCGTTACGGTTAAAAGGCCAAATATGCGAAAATGGAAAAATGTTAGCTTATCATAATGAACTACCTGAGTTCAACCATAATGAAATTGTCGGTTGGCAGAATAATGTTGACCTTTTTGAAAATCTTTTTGTATTGTGGCTTGCTGATTCTTCAGATAATAAGCGTGTAAAATATCGTCAAGAAATCACACAAAATATATTGAATGAAGTTGGAGTAGAGCAGTACGTGCTAGAAATGGAAGGGAATTTATTTCAGGAGCGATTTCTTCATAGTGTTCACTTTGGAGATTGGTTAAGTTATTGGTGTGCAATTCTCCATGGAACTGATCCTAGTCCTGTGGAAAAAATAGTGAGACTAAAAGAAGAATTAGAAAGACAATCATGATCCCGGTTAAAGTTCTAAAAATTTCATATCACCCGCCAAGTCGCAGTTATGCTGTTATTTTGAAAGAAATTTCCGGCGAAAGATGTCTACCTGTCATTGTTGGTACATTCGAGGCACAATCTATTGCGCTTGCAATTGAAGTTGTTAACACGCCTCGTCCTTTAACTCATGACCTCATTTGTGATGTTATAACAGGAATAGAAGGAACACTTAAAACTGTAAAAGTTAATCAGTTAAAAGATGGAGTATTTTTTGCGCACATGGAATTGGAGTCAGATGATTTTGGAAAAAGAGTCATTGACGCTCGTCCCAGTGATGCTATTGCAGTGGCTATAAGGATGAACGCGCCTATCCTGGTCGCCGCTGAAGTTATCAAAGAGGCTGGTATTTTAGAGTCTGTATTAAATGAGAGTAATCAGAATAAAAAGGAATCGGATTTATCTTTGAAAGCTTTAAAGGAAAAATTGAAAAAAGCAGTTGATGATGAAGAATATGAAACTGCTGCAAAACTTCGTGACCGAATTATGGAATTAGAATCCTAAAGAACTGCTCCCAATTCTTCTAATGCCATTTGGGCCGCAATTTGTTCTGCGGTTTTTTTATTGGTACCTAACCCGGAAGTAAAAGTACGCGGTCCTATCTTCACTTGTACTTCAAAGGTCTTTGAATGATCGGGTCCCGATATATCCTTAATCAGAAAAACAGGATTTGCAATTTCTTTTGAATGGCAAAATTCAATTAGTTTTCCTTTAAAGTTAGTTGATTTCCAGGCTTCTTCCTTATGGTTCCAAATTGTACCTAGTATAAATTTTCTGCATGGTTTTATACCACCATCTAAGTACATGGCACCTACCAGTGCTTCAAATACGTTCGCCATCTGTTTTTCTGCAATTTTATCAATTTTCAAGTTTACACTTTGTTCAATTTTTAGATGATCAATTAAACCTAATAATTGACCAATTTGAGCAAGGAAAGGTTTTTGAACCAACGAAGCCCTTCGTTGCGTTAATAACCCTTCGTCACCCTCAGGGAATTCTCGTATGAGTTCCCTGCTTACTATAATATCCAGTACAGCATCTCCTAAAAACTCCAGTCTTTCATAATTTTTTCTAGGACTGGCATCTAAGGATTTATGAGTCAAGGCCTGGGAAAGATATTCTTTATTGTGGAATACATAATTAACTTTTTTTTCTATCGGTGATACTGACTCGTAGCTAGTTAGTCCTAAGTTTAATATTTGTTTGATCCTAGAAATTAAACTCAATCGTATTTCCGAATACAGATTACAGCATTATGTCCACCAAATCCAAATGTATTGGATAAAACAGAATTAACTTTATGAGATTGGGCAGTATTGGGAACGTAGTCCAGTGTGCATTCCGGATCTGGAGTCTCATAATTGATTGTAGGAGGAAGAGTTTGCTCCAGTACTACTTTTACTGCTACTACAGCTTCAATTCCTCCGGCTGCTCCCAAAAGATGTCCTGTCATTGATTTGGTTGAACTTATTTTTAATTTTGAACAATGATTTTTAAATAATGCTTGTATCGCCGCAGATTCATTTCGATCATTAAATGGGGTTGATGTACCATGGGCGTTGATATAATCAATATCTGATGCTTCCAGACCTGCATCTTGGATTGCACGTTCCATAGCTTTTAGCGCACCTTTTCCGCCCGCAGAAGGTTGAGTAATATGAAAGGCATCATCCGTTGCACCATAGCCTGCCAATTCAGCTAATATATTAGCTCCTCTTTTTTTCGCATGGCTTTCAGTTTCAATGACCATCATTCCTGCACCTTCACCTAAAACAAAACCATCTCGTCCGAGGTCAAAAGGTCTACTGGCTTTGGTCGGCTCCTTACAGGATTGGGATAAAGCTCTCATATTTGCAAATCCTGCTATTGTTAATGGTGTTACACTTGCTTCCATACCACCACAGATCATTACATCTGCATCTCCAGCAAGAATCAACCTCATGGCAATACCAATAGCGTCCGTACCTGAGGCGCATGCAGAAACAACAGTTTGATTTGGTCCGCGGAATCCCCAGCGTATGGAAAGGTGACCACCAGCAATATTTGCGATCATCTTTGGTACAAAAAGAGGAGAGACACGACGCGCACTTTTATTTATGATTATTGTATGTTGTTCTTCAAGAGTTTGAATACCACCAACGCCTGAACCAACCGAAACCCCAACCCTGTCCAAGTTTATTGATTGAGAGTCAAGATTTGCCATATTGATGGCTTCATCAGTAGCTACAATTGCATATATTGAGAAGGGATCGAGTTTTCTGATTTCTTTTTGATCTAAAACGGTCTCAGGTTGGAAATTTGATAACTCACCAGCTATACTGACCCTTTGTTCAGATGTATCAAAATAAGTAATTGGGCCAATACCGCTTTTACCAGCGGTACAAGCATCCCAAAATTCATCCACATTATTTCCGTTGGGAGCTAAAGAGCCGATACCAGTAATGACAATTTTTTCTCGGGTCATTTTATTATTTAATTATTGTAATTTTTCAATATATTCAACAGCGGCACTCACTGTTGTAATATTTTCCGCATCTTCATCAGGAATTTCAATGCTAAACTCTTCTTCTAATTCCATTATAAGTTCAACGGTATCTAATGAATCAGCACCAAGGTCATTTACAAAATGGGCTTCAGACTTGATTGAATCTTCTTCAACACCCAGTTTATCGATTATGATTTCTTTTACTTTCTCAAATGTAGACATATTATCTCCTTGTTTAATTGATGATGCGTCCACCATCGACTGTGATGGTTTGGCCAGTGATATACTTAGCTTCGTCAGATGCAAGAAATAAAGCTGTATAGGCGATATCTTGCGGTAATCCAATCTTCCTGATAGGAATCTTGCTTAAAAATTCTTTTTTGACATTTTCTGATAATTCTTCCGTCATATCTGTTTCAATCCACCCTGGTGCAATACAATTTACCGTGATGCTCCGTGAAGCAACTTCCTTTGCAACAGATTGGCTCATCCCAATAAGACCTGCTTTAGATGCAGCGTAATTGGCTTGACCCGCATTACCCGTTAGCCCGACGATTGAAGTGATATTTATTATTCTTCCGCCTCTATTTTTCATCATAGGTCGTATTGCAGATTTCATCCCATGGAAAGCGCCCTTTAAATTAATATTTAAGACAGTATCCCATTGACCTTCTTTCATTCTCATGAGTAAGCTATCTTGTGTCACACCTGCATTATTGATCAGAATATCAAGTTTACCATATTCTTTTACAGTATTATTAATCATACTTGAAAAAGCGTTGCCGTCACTGATATCACAAGTGGAAAAAGAAGCAGATCCACCATTCGAATTAATTTTCTTTGCAAGTGATTGTATTGCATCTTCCGTTCGAGCTAAGCAAATAACATGAGCACCTGCAAGTGAAAATATTTCAGCTATTACTTTTCCAATTCCACGAGAAGCGCCAGTCACTATCGCAACTTTATTTGATAAACTAAACATGATAATTATTTAACTGGTCTAATGTTTCAATGCCTTGAATGGGAATAGTGCTATCTATACGTTTATTTAATCCTTGTAAGACTTTCCCAGGACCTATCTCTAGAAATGATTCTATTCCTGATTCCTTCATGGAAAAAATTGAACGGGTCCATAGGACTGGATTTTCCAATTGTCGTATAAGTGACTCCTTAATATCAATTCCTTTTATAACTGGTTTTGCATCAATATTTGAATAAATAGGATATGAAGCATCCGAAATTTCGAGTGAATTAAGCATTTCGGCAAGAGCTTGACGTGCCGGTGACATAAGCGGAGAATGAAATGCTCCGCTTACGTTAAGCTCAATAGCCATCCTCGCCCCTGTGACTTTTGCTGCATCCATAATATTTTGAACAGCTGCAGGTGAGCCAGAAATAACTACTTGCCCTGGTGAATTATAATTGGCTACTACAACTACACCTTCACCATTATAATCATTGCAAATTTTCTCTATAATTTTATCATCTAAACCAACGATAGCTGCCATAGAGCCCTTTTGTTTCAGACCGGCTTTTGCCATATTCTCTGCTCGAACTTTTACAAGGGACAGACCCGTTTCATAGTTAAATGCGTTAGAAACTGCAAGGGCAGAATACTCTCCAAGGCTATGCCCTGCAACCACACTTGGTTCAAATCCATTATTTTTCATTAATTCACCCAGAATAACCGAAACAATATAAATGGAGGGTTGAGTAAATTGAGTTTGTTTTAATTTTTCTTCTGGCCCATCGAAAATCATCGATTTAATATCGTATCCCAGTATCTCATTTGCTTTATCAAAATAGGATTTTCCTATTTTAGTATTTTCAAAAAGATCTATCCCCATACCAACTTTTTGAGATGCTTGTCCAGGGAATAGCCAAGCTGTTTTCATTAATTTGATTCCCACTTAAGTAACATGGATCCCCAAGTAAATCCTGCGCCGAATGCTGCCAACAATATAATATCACCATGTTGAATCCTACCATTATTTACAGCTTCATTCATTCCGATAGGAATTGTCCCGGCTGTTGTATTTCCAAAACGGTCAATATTAACTAATACTTTCTCTTTAGAGATATTACATCTTTCAGAAGCAGCATCAATAATTCGTTTATTGGCTTGATGTGGTATAAAAAGATTAATATCGTCGCCAGTCATATTATTCTGTTCCAGGATTTTTTCTGATACATCTGCCATACCTTTTACTGCAAATTTAAAAACTTTTTTTCCATCTTGAATAATATAATGCTTTTTTGCTTCCACGGATTCAATTGTCGCTGGTATTCTGCTTCCTCCGCCAGGTACATGTAAATATCCGCCACCGGAACCATCCATATGAAGTATGGAATCGATAATTCCTAAATTGGATGTTGAAGGCTCAAGTATTGCACCACCTGCGCCATCACCAAAAAGAACACAGGTATTTCGATCCGCAAAATCCAATATAGATGACATAGTATCGACACCAATTACCATCACTTTATCATATTTTCCAGATGAAATAAATTTACTTCCTGTTTCTAGTCCATATAAATAGCCTGTACATGCAGCACTTAAGTCAAATCCCCAAGCATTTTTTGCACCAATATTATTTTGGACAATGGCAGCAGTAGATGGAGTAAAATGGTCTGGAGTGACAGTAGCTATAATAATAATATCAATCTCATCTGCAGCAATACCGCGATTTTTTAAAAGTTGTTCTGCAACTTCACTAGACAAGTCAGAAGATGCTTCATTTTTAGCAGCTATATGCCTTTGAGTAATGCCAGTCCGAGTACGTATCCATTCATCAGAAGTATCAACTAATTTTTCTAATTCAAAATTAGTCATCACTCTTTTAGGAACATGGTGAGCAGTGGCTGTGATTTTTGCGTTCAATTCAATTTCCGAAATGTATAGCTAAACTTTTTTGAGTATCTTCAATCAATCTATTTTTAACACACTTTTGCGCTACAAAAATTGAATTCATAATGGATTTATGACTAGAGCTTCCATGACAAACAACAGAAACACCATTAACACCTAAAAGGGGCGTGCCACCATGCTCTTCATAATCATATTTGGATCTAAGTGTATCGAAAACTGGTTTCATAAGTCCTGCACCTAATTTGTAGGATACTTTTTCTTCAATCTTATCTCGAATTTCATCTGTGAAAAAGTTGATCCAAGATTCAGCAAATTTCAATAAAGTATTTCCTACAAATCCATCACAAATAAGTACATCTGCATTAGAAGTGAGAAGATTCCTACCTTCGATATTGCCCACGAAGTTCGGCATGTCTGATAGTAATTTGTATGTTTCAACATAAAGTTCTGATCCTTTATTTGGTTCACTACCTATGTTTACCAACCCAAATTTTGGTTCTGAAAATCCTTCTACATGGTGATAATAATGAGATGCCATCAACGCGAATTGCACCAAATGTTCCGGTTTTGCATCAGGATTTGCACCTACATCACATAATACCTTTCCTCGTCCTTCTGTTGGAAAATATGCAGCCAAAGCAGGTCTACGAACTCCGGGAATTCTTCCCAATGTTAATAAACTTGCGGACATTATTGCGCCAGTATGCCCTGCACTGATGAACCCGTCTGCTTCACCATCTTTTACCATATTTATACCTCGAACCAAGGACGAATTGGGCTTTGTTTTCAATACTTTAGAACCTATGTCCTCCATAGTGACAATTTCATCTGTGTGAATAACCTTAATGGAAGAGGGAGTCTCACTCCCTAATTCTTGTTTTATTGCAGTTTCATCCCCAAGGAGAATTAGTGTCAAGGATTCTGATGAGTTACCTACAGCATCCAATGCACCCTGTACAATAGCTTGGGGGGCAAAGTCACCACCCATGGCATCAAGGGTAAAAATCATTTTAAGAGGTATTTATTAAGTGGCTGAAACAATCGGACGACCGCGATAGTAACCACAATTGGGGCACGCTCGATGCGGCATTTTAGTTTGACTGCATTGGGGACAATTAGTTATTGCCACTCTAGCAGATTTATAATGGGTACGACGTTTTCGTCCGCGGGCTTTTGATTGACGTTTCTTGGGCAGTGCCATGAAATCTCCTCAATTCTATTCTGATTTAATTTTATTTAAAACATCCCAAGGACTGGTATCCTTTTCTGGTTTACAGTCACAGGATGATTGATTCAAATTCTTTCCACAGTAGGGACAAAGACCAAAGCAATTTACAGAACAAATAGGTTTCATTGGCTCAGCAAGACTAATTATATCAGCGATTGTTTCACTTATATCGATCTCCTCTTGATTCTCTGGGAAATGAATAACGTCCTGTTTATTAAAGGGAATATTTTCTTTATTTGTAAGTAATACCTTAATCTTTAGGTTAATGATTACCGTATTTCTATCAAGACAACGAACACACTCATAGATTGGTTTTACTTTAATATTGCCTGAAACTTCAAATCCGAATTGAACAGTAGTTGCTGACAATATGCAGCAAATACTGTCATCAGAATATTTTATTCCACGCATGGGTAATTCCTCTGCGGAAATGTCAAAAAGCTTGTTTTTAAACTCGGAATCTAATTCCGATCTTAATAAGATCATTTTAAGCTAATAAAATTACCGATATCCTTGAGTTTATCCAAGATTACATGGCAGACTATGTTTTTGCAATCTTATTATCGAATTCTTTAAGCTTTTTCTTCAGAAGAAGTATCATCGCTAGATATATTATCAGAATCCGTATTTTCTAACTCATCATCATCAAAATCGAAATCATCTTCCATATCTTCCTCTAGCTCATCCTCATCCTTCCGATCTAACAAGTTGTCATCATCAGATTTCTTTTTAAAAATAATGAACATAATAGTTTCGCCAACAGCGATAATCGATAAGGCATAAGAAAGCACAGATAATAAAAGGATAAAAAAGCTAATTGCAAGAAATACGCTGGCAACGCTTTCAGTACCGGAAAGTGGAACGGTAGTAGTAGGAAGAGATAGATCAAAATAGAAAAAATAGGTAGTTAAGCACTGGTTCAGAAAAGATGATACATAGCAGCAGAAACTAGCCAATAATGAACACATCGAATCCATAAAAACTAAAGATGTAGCATAATTTACCATTGCGCTGAATTTTGTACCCATACCCATAAACCAGTCACAGCCAAAAACATAATTTACAAGCCAAAAACCGGCACTCCAGGACAAACTCAATAAATAAAGACCAATTACTACCAGTGGAATAAGTACAGCGTTATAAGCTATCACACGCCAAGGCTGAGACCAAGTAATGGAATAGGATTGAAAAACTGTTCCCATGGTATCCTCTTCATAAGTCCCAACAATAGCTGGTGTATAAAGAAGTGAAACGATGAATACAATCGCTGTATAAACTGTAAAGACCGATCCAAAGAAATAAAAAAAGTAGGGTACGGCAAAAAGAAATTCACCTACAAAGGGAATTTTTCCTATTAGCGCAAATATACTGGCAAAGCCTAGAAAAAAAGCAATAATTAACAAAATTGCAATTGGTGCAAAAACGATAGGATGCCAATGTTTATTGGTATATTGCCAGGCATCTCCAGCAGAAAAGAAATCATTACCTTTTAACTGTTTGAATGTAACACGACTTACAGAAGTATAAGCCATAAAGATGGCCAAGAACCAAGCTTCTAATCCAATAAAATAGATTACCCAAGCATACCATTTTGCTTCATTTCCAAAAAGGTAAGGATATAGTCCATACTGGCTAATGGCGTCCGCGAAAGTCATGCCCGCCATTATTAGGGACAAATAAGAGAAAACCCAATAAAGGATATATCCAGTCAAGTTACCAATAACAAAAATCCAAATTTTCTTACCACTTAGTGCAAGGCGTGGAGCACGAAAAATATCTCTAACATCAAAATAAAAATCCATAGGGCCCATAGTTTATCTCCTAAATAATTATTATTCTTTTCTTACAAAATCCACCCAAGTAGCCATGCCTATTTCTCCGGAGAGATTATCAGCAGCTTCCTTGGCTGATTGATAATTATCATAACTCCCTACTCGAACTCGGTACCAGATTTCATCCATATTAAAAACAACTTTTTGAATATATGAATCATAG
This sequence comes from Fidelibacterota bacterium, assembly GCA_002722105.1. The sequence goes on along the minus strand of PBKF01000023.1, from coordinate 19,522 downwards.
CCTTTATTTATCATTTTTTGCGAAAAAAGTTGAGCATCCTTTAAGATTCGCTTGGATGTAATTTGGATGGTATACCGATCAGTCTTTGCTGCAATGGAAGTACCTTTTAAAGGTTTCTTTGTTGTTGCTTTTATAGCTGTAGGTACAGTGACTTTTATTACTGGTGCTTCATTTTCTTCATCTGCAACATCATCATAATTTTCTTCTTCAGCTATATATTCATCAATTTCTACTTCAATTTCTTCATCTGATCCTTTCTCATTTTCAGAATCTTTTCCATCTTCTTCGTAAGCAATTTCGGTTTCCTCTTGCAGATCTTCATTGAGCCATTCTTCTTCAGAGTTTTCATCGAGCGTTTCCTCTGTTGATTCTTTATTTTCTGGATCCAAAATGGTAAATGAAAAAGATTGGTTGGAAATTTCATCTCCGTATTGCGAAATACTTACCTGTATCGAATAATCTCCCGGATAATCAGGAATAAATGTCATCTTATTCCCAATGTCTGAGGCAAACAAATCCTTGGAATTCATTAAAGAACCATCAGGCTGATTGGCTAAAACCCAGATATAATCAACATCAACCCCTTCCTCAGGGTTTTCAGCTGAAATAGTGATGGACTCGCCAACATAGCCTTCCATTCCGCTTCCGCCACAGGAAACGATAAGAATAAGTATAGCTAGAGACAGGATTTTCTGCATAAGAGAATTATTGATTACTTATAAGTTCACTCTGTGAGAAGAAAAAGGCAATTTCTTTTTCAGCATTTTCATCACTATCGGAACCATGTACGGCATTATACTGTACGTTATTAGCAAAATCTTTACGAATGGTGCCATCAGCAGCTTCTTCCGGGTTGGTTGCACCTATCGTTTCACGCCAAGAGTTGACAGCATTCTCTTTTTCCAATACCAAAACCATACAAGCACCGGACGACATAAATTGTGTGAGCTCACCATAAAAAGGACGCTCCTTATGGACTACGTAAAATCCTTTAGCTTGTNCTTTAGTCATTTTTANTAATTTTGCAGATAAAATATTAAACCCGGCATCAATTATTCTGGCATAGATTTTACCTGTATATCCATTCTTNATTGCATCCGGCTTAATAATTGCAAATGTTTTGTTACCCATTATTTATTTTCCTTTTATTGTATTACTAATTGTTGGTTTTTTCAAGAAAAGTTCGGTGTCATGAATTGTTTTTATATAACGGCTTTCATCAAATCACCAATATCTGCAACAGATTCAGCAACAGAAATACCACATTCATTTAAAATTCTCATTTTTTCTTCTGCAGTATCATCGCCTCCTGAAACAATAGCACCAGCATGGCCCATCCTTCGGCCTGGAGGGGCAGTTTGGCCTGCAATAAATCCAACAATAGGTTTAGATACATGATTATTGGCCCATCGAGCAGCTTCAATTTCCATTTTTCCGCCAATCTCGCCGATGATCACAATCCCCTCAGTTTCAGGNTCAGTTTCAAACAACTCTATACAATCTTTCATGGTAGTTCCAATAACTGGATCACCGCCAATACCGATAGCAGTGGTTTGACCTAAACCAACATTCACCAATTGATCAATAGCTTCGTAGGTGAGTGTTCCGGATTTGGATATAACGCCAATATTACCTTTTTGACAAATAAAACCNGGCATGATGCCTAATTTGCATTCATCTACTGTAATAATTCCAGGACAGTTAGGCCCAATGAGTCTCGTCCCCTTTTGGTCTATAACTTTTTTAACTTTTACCATATCATGAACCGGGACACCTTCTGTAATACATACCACCACCTTTAGTCCAGCAAAACTACCTTCGATTACTGCTTCCGCTGCGAAGGGGGGAGGTACGAAAATGATTGATGTATCCGCACCGGTTTGGGCAATTGCTTCTTCCACTGAATTAAAAACAGGAANACGTTCATCTAATGTTTTTTGTCCACCTTTACCAGGTGTAACACCAGCGACAATATTGGTNCCATATTCNAGCATTTGTCTCGTATGGAATTGACCTTCTGATCCGGTAATTCCTTGGACGACAACCTTTGAATTTTTATTTACTAAAATTGACATTTGAAACCTCCTATTGGTTTAATGCTGCTATTACAACTTTTTCTGCAGCATCTTTCATACCCATTGCAGGAATAATAGATACACCCGACTCNCTAAGTATCTTTTGAGCTTCCGTTGCNTTGGTACCTTCCAATCGAACAACTACAGGGACGTTNAGTCCTAATTCCTTTACCGCTTGNACTACACCATTAGCCACACGATCACACCGAACAATACCACCAAAAATGTTAATCAAAANAGCTTTAACATTTTCATCTGATAAGATAATTCTGAAACCGTTTTTAACGGTTTCAGAAGAAGCAGTCCCACCCACGTCAAGGAAGTTTGCAGGCTCACCTCCAGATAGTTTAATAATATCCATGGTAGCCATAGCTAATCCTGCACCATTGACCATACAGCCGACGTTTCCATCGAGTTTGATATAATTCAAGTGGAATTTTCCTGCTTCAACTTCCATAGGATCTTCTTCATCTAAATCACGCATTATAGCTATATCTTTTTGACGAAAAAGAGCATTATCATCAAAGTTCATTTTTGAATCTAAAATAACAATTTTCCCATCTTGAGTTAAGACCAGTGGATTCACTTCCACAATAGTGGCATCTGTCTCTTGGTAGCATTGATACATCTGAATAAATATTTTCATGGNAACTTTTAAAGCATCATCTGATAACCCTAGTGCATATGCCAATTTTCTGGCTTGAAAAGATTTCATTCCCAACAATGGATCAATCCACACTTTAGCAATTTTTTCAGGAGTTTCTTCGGCGACTTTTTCAATTTCCACACCGCCCTCCGTAGATACCATAAAAACATCCATTCCTTTACTTCTATCCAGCGTAATCGCAGCATAATATTCTTTAGCAATATCAAATGCTTTAGTCACATAAACTTTTTTAACGAGTTGACCTTTTTTTCCTGTTTGATGTGTAACTAGGTTCATACCAAAAATATTTTTCGCATTTTCTAATGCTTCGTCAAAATTCGGTGCATATTTTACNCCACCACCTTTACCNCGTCCGCCCGCATGAATCTGTGCTTTTATAACTACATCTTCTGTTTCAAAATCTTTCTGAACACGCTTAATTGTTGATTCAGCATCTTCNAATNTTTCAAAGATATAGCCATCCTGAACTGGCATGCCAAAATTGGAAAAGATCTTTTTCCCCTGATATTCATGTACTTTCATGCTTCATTCCTTATTTCTGTTCCTGCTTTTCCATCTAATGCGTCTTGAATGCAGGGAATAGACGTTATCATCACTTTTTCCCCGTGATATTTTAAAAAATGTAAAGCTGCTTTGATTTTTGGAGCAATGCTGCCTTTTTGAAATTTACCATAGTCATAATACTCTTTTACTTCTTGACGTGTCATACATGTAATTGGTGTTTGTGAATCTGTTCCAAAGTTTTGATACACATGGTCCACATCAGTAATAATCCAAAGTTCTTCTGCTCGAATGATTCGTCCCAATTTTGCTGCAGTATAATCTTTATCTATGACCGCATCTAATCCTTCTAAATGTCCGGATGGATCATTGAATACAGGAATGCCGCCTCCTCCAGATGCAATTACAATCGTACCTCGATCTACAAGTGCTTTGATGGATTTTCCATGCATGATATATTCCGGCATGGGAGAAGGAACCACACGACGCCATTGTCCNGGTTCTTGCTCTTTGATGCTCCATCCAAATTTTTCTGCCATAGCTTTAGCTTTATCTTTATTATAACGTGCACCAACATATTTTNTAGGATNTTTTATGGATNGTTCATTTTCATCCACAATCACTTGGGTAACCATGGTCACCACTTCCCGGTCTATTTGCATGTCCCGTAATTTATTTTGCATAGATTGCTGAATCATATATCCAATAGAACCTTGCGTACCAGCCACACACACACCTAAGGGAAGTGGAGGAACCTTATCATGGGTTAAATCCATACGGAGTAGTTCATTCCCAACTTGGGGACCATTACCATGGTTGATACATANGTTGTAGTTCCGATCGATAAAATGCCCAATTCCTTCCAGAGTTTCTCGTGTATGGGCAAATTGTTGATGAATATCACCTNTTTCACCTTTAGGNGATAATGAATTTCCTCCCATTGCAATCATGGCTGTACGATTAGACATATTTAATTTGAATTCTTTANCATAATGATCTTTACNTTAATCTGATTCTTAATCCTTCTGTAAAAAAGGATATCGATAATCTTTGGGTGTATCATATGTTTCTTTCACTGTTCGGATGGAAATCCATCGTTGTAAATTTAATTCAGATCCTGCTTTGTCATTTGTTCCTGATGCTCGACTGCCTCCAAAAGGCTGTTGTCCAACAACAGCGCCTGTAGGTTTATCATTGATATAAAAATTCCCAGCGGAATGAACAAGACGATCTTTTGCTTCGGCCATGGCTACTTTATCATAGCCCATGATGCAGCCAGTAAGTGCATATGGAGACGTTGAATCCACGAGGTCAATGATTGCATCCCAATCTTCTGGATCATAAAGATAAATAGTTAAAACAGGCCCGAAAATCTCTTCTTCCATAGTTTTGAAATGCGGATTTGTAGTTAATATTGTTGTAGGCTGAATAAAATACCCTTTGGAATCATCATAGGATCCGCCGGAAAGTAATTCAGCTTCATTTGATTCAGATGCATAATCAATATAATATGCAATTGAATCAAAAGCAGGTTTATCAATGACAGCATTCANGAAATTGGTAAAATCTCTAGGAGACCCGACTTTTACTGTTTCCAATTCAGCTAAATATTTTTCCTTTACTTCATCCCAAATGGTGGTGGGNATGTAGGCNCGACTCATAGCAGAACATTTTTGTCCTTGAAATTCAAATGCACCACGAATCATTGCAGTAGCCAATTCAACTACATCAGCAGATTCATGTGCCAAACAGAAATCTTTACCACCTGTTTCACCCACAATTCTTGGATAGGTTTTATATTGTTCAATTTGAGTACCGATAGTTTTCCATATATGTTGAAATGTTTCTGTGGAGCCTGTGAAGTGAACCCCGGCTAAATTTGGATTTGCCAATATAGGATTCCCAACTTTTCCACCGGATCCNGGAATGAAATTAATTACACCTTCAGGCAGGCCTGCTTCTTCTAACATCTTAATTAGGTAATAGCAAGGGAGTACAGCAGATGATGCAGGTTTCCAGAGAGCTACATTGCCCATTAGTGCCGGTGCAGTTGGGAGGTTCCCGGCAATGGATGTAAAGTTGAAAGGCGTGATAGCAAAAACGAATCCTTCCAATGGACGATATTCTAAATGATTGTGTATGCCATCAGGTGAAATCAATGGTTGGTTTGCATAAATTTCTTCTGCGTATTGTGCATTAAAATTGAAAAAATCAATCAATTCACACGCAGAATCAATTTCAGCTTGAAGGGCATTTTTACTTTGGTTCAGCATAGTTGCGGCATTAATAGTGTCACGCCATGGACCCTGAAGAAGNACTGCTGCTTTTCGAAAAATTTTTGTTCTTTCTTGTAAAGATGTCTTGGACCAGATTTTCCAGGTTTNCATGGCGTTATCAATGGCCTGATTGGCTTCTGCTGCGCTGGCTTTATGATACGTGGCTAAAATATGTTGATGGTCATGAGGCATGACACAGGATTCTGTGTNACCTGTTTTAATTTCTTTTCCACCAATGATGAGAGGGATTTCTATAGTTTGGGAAGCCATTTCATCGTATTTGTTTTGGAGATTAACTCGTTCAGTGGAGCCGGCTGCAAATGAGTTTACAGNTTCATTAACTGCTTTAATTATTTGGGTCATTTTAAATTTCTCTAACGAATAAATTAGGGTTGAAAAAAGCTTGCAAAATTACCGGCGGGGAATTAGGTATACAAGGAAGAGCATATCGATAGGTTATTATTTAAATGAGATACTAGGTTAAAAGGTAATGATCTAGATAAATATTATTTTTTGTAAATGAAAATTATTGATTTAATCCAATTCCAATTCGGTTTCCAGTGCTTTTTCCTTGAATGCGTTCAATGCTTCTCGCATTTCAAGAAGGTCAGGTGCTGTGACCAGTTTTTGCCTAAAAGATGAAGCCCCAGGAAATCCTTTGATATAATTAGAAAAATGTTTCCGCATCAAATTTGTACCGGTTCTTTCGCCACGATATTGGAGTAATAAATCAAAATGTTTGCTACAAATTTCTGCGATATTTAACAGTGTAGGTGGAAGGATAGGTGGTTCACCATTTAACCTTGCTTTAGCATCACGAAAAAACCAGGGATTTCCTTGAGCCGCTCGGCCAATCATGACAGCATCACACCCAGTTTCTTCAAACATAAACATCATATCATCTATTGTACAGACATCTCCATTGCCAATTACTGGTATTGTAACAGCTTCTTTTAATAGTTTGATGTAATTCCAATCTGCCTTTCCAGTATATCTTTGCTTTGTTGTTCTAGGATGAAGCGCAATGGCCTTAATACCAATTTTTTCTAGGCGTTCCCCAACTTCCGGGATGACAATCATTTCTTGATTCCAACCTGCACGCATTTTTACGGTAACGGGAATTTCAGGGACTGTTTCAATTACAGCTGTAGTAATATCATCCATAAGACAAAGATCTTGGAGTGCAGCAGAACCACCGCCTTTTTTAGTTATTTTAGGAACAGGGCATCCGTAATTGATATCTAAAATATCAGGTCGGAACTTTTTATACACTAAGCGAGCTGCTTGGCTCATTGTTTCTGCATCACTACCAAAAATTTGAATTCCAATTGGGCGTTCCGCTTCTTCAAAGTGAATTAGATCTAAAGTTTTGGTATTTTCACGAATTATTCCATCAGCAGAAACAAATTCAGAGTAAACAATACCAGCTCCCATCTCTTTACATAAAATTCGAAATGGGTAATCTGTTACACCTGCCATTGGAGCTAGAATAACAGGTGTTTCAATTTGTAAATCACCAATTTTCATATTAATAAAATTAAATTTTATATAGTCCTAATAAATATTGTGTTTTTATTTTTACTGAATTAAAAATAATAGTTATCTTAATAAAACTTAAGCTAAACAATTATAATATTTTAATTATTATAATTCTAAAGCAAGAATAATGAAGTTGTATTTAATTATTAACCTATTAGAGTTTTGAACTAATGGTTATCAAATATTAATTTTTTCTTGTTTATGGTAAATTAAACTAACATTTATTATTTAAATATAAAGAAACTTGGGGCAACTAATATTATGGGTCAAATTTATTTTGTATTAATCTTTGTTTTTTTACCAATGTTTTCAAAGGCGGATATAATTATAACAGAGATAGCAGATCCTGATGATGATGATGGTTGTAGATACATTGAAATTCATAATTCAGGCAGCTCATCTGTTAATCTCACAGATTATTATATAATTAGATGGACAAATGGTAATGCGAATGCTACAAATTCGACTGCTATTGACTTGAGTAGTTATACATTAGCAGCAGGTGCATTTTTAATATTTGCTAAAAGTTCTAGCGGGTTTGGCGAGGCTTTTGAAGTAGGCTCAAATACTACCCTTGTTAATCAAGGTAGTGGTGGCCCAGCCGATTCTAATGGAGATGACAACCATGCTATAGTTAAGGAAGCAGCTGGTCAAAGTTTTTCTGCAAATAATTCTTCAACTTGGGATTATATTGATATATTTGGTAACCCAGGAACGGATGGTAGTGGGAATTGGCATGAGTTTGAAGATGGTCGTGCCGAGCGTGTGTCTACGCAAACATCTGCAGTGACATCTTCTTCTAGTAGTGCTTGGAATTGTTGGAGTGATGATGAGACATTTTTGGCAGGTGTAGATCAAAATACTGGTAATTCAAATATACAATCTACAACCTATTTTTCGAATAATGGTTTTGACCCTGGTGCATGGGATGGATATCGTAGCGTATCTATTTCTGGTAATTCTGGTTTTCGTATGATGTCTAGCCCTGTTGCCGGACAGGTTTTTAGTGATTTATTAGCAGAGTTATGGACTCAGGGAATGACAGGGGCAGATGTAACGGATGGTACAGCTAATATTTGGACCTTGAATGTTTCTAGCCAAAGTTGGACAGCATTAACTGATATATCGAGTTCTGGTAGTGGTGCGAGCCTGACGGCAGGTACAGGTTTTTTAATCTATGTGTTTGAGGATACAGACTGGGATGGTGACTCGGATCTTCCTGTGTCTTTAAGTGTTTCAGGCTCAGAGAATAGTTCCAGTATTTCTTTAGGGAGTATAGCTGATGGTGAATTCGCTTTGGCAGGAAATCCTTATGCAGCAACAATTGACTGGGATCTTGTTTCAAAAACATCTGTTTCTACCACCATAAGCATTTGGGACGATGCTAATTCAGACTGGAAAACTTATAATAGTAGTGGTAGTTCTGGAGATTTGATAGGTGGACATATAGAACCTTTCCAGGGATTCTGGGTTCAAGCCAGCGGCGGAACGGGTAGTATTACTATTGAAGGGGCAGACAGGTGCAACTCATCGGGGACCTTTTACCGGACTGTGGATGAAGAAAGTGTAGGTAGGATGGTTTTCAATGCTTCCTTCGATGGCCATACGTCTTCTCACCATTTTTCTTTTTTTGAAGGTGGAACGATTGGAGTAGATGATGGTGAGTCTCAGTTATTATTACCTTTTCAGGCTTCGTCCCGTATTGCAATGATGAGTATCGTTGATGGAGATGCCTATAAGATTAATAGTTATCCTTATGATTTTGAAGGTACTGTTTATGTTCCTTTCGATGTTATGTTTCTTAGCCTTGAAGAATCAAATTATATTACAGAATCACGAGAAGTAACACTTTCCTGGAATAAAGACGAGCTCTCAGATCATATAAGTATGATCTTGATTGATAATATGACAGAGATGGAAATTTACCTAAACTATGAAAGTGAATATACTTTTACTACCGAGCCTAAGGGAAGCTTCGCTGCTACTTATGATGGACCTATAGGTACATACCCAGTTTTGGGTGAGCCAAGGTTTACGATATCCATAACATATTTATCATTAGAAAGTGATCCTCATATAATTCTTCCAAAAGATTTTACTTTATATCCTCTTTATCCGAATCCATTTAATCCCAGTACAAACATCAGCTTTTATATCCCAGATATCAGTATTATTACTTTAAATGTATATGATATAAAGGGTGCATTGGTACAGACAATTTTTCAGAAGACTCTTAAGCCGGGAAGTCATAGTTATACTTGGGTACCTGGATTGTTACCGTCTGGAGTGTATTTCATGCAACTTAGTACATCTGGAAAGACTCTTACTGAAAAAATCACATACGTTAAATAGGGAAGAAATAATGAAGTTGAAATTATATGTGATCTATATTACATTAATCTTAAATCTATCATGGCTAATTGCACAAGGAGTTGACTTTCCTAGTAATCCTGATCAGGCACCCATTGGTGGTCTAGGGTTATTAGGGTTATTTGGCGGCGCGATGGCTTGGAAAAAACTGTATAATCGAAAAAAGTAAATCTATATCACCATTAACTCAATTTTTAATAAAAGCTGGTGGAGTTTATGCAGCTTGGCAATTTTTGTATAATCTCTTTTTACTTCCTGATGGAAGTTTAGACACATTTTTAAGTATATCCGGGGTGAATCTAGCCGGCAGTTTATTAGGCTTTATGGGTTGGGAAATTAACGTTTCCGGCAGGATTATAAAATGTATAGGGCATAGTGGCGTAGAGATTCAAAATGGATGTAATGGCTTGAATCTTTTAGGTTTATATGGAGGATTTATTATTGCTTACCCCGGACTATGGAAAAAACGGATAATCTTCTTATTGATTGGTCTTAGCATTCTATATTTTGCAAATATCATTAGAATAGCATTTTTCGCAGTGATAAATGCGAATATGCCANAATACTTTCAAATTGCTCATGATTATAGTTCTTATATTTTCTTTTATCCGATTGTTTTATTATTTTGGTATTTATGGANCCTTATCAGCGACGAAAGAGATATTTTAATTTCTGGTTAAATTTATTTTTAACCTTTTCCGTATTTTTTATTTTTTATTTTTATTTAATCCGGCCAGTTCAAATTAGTATAGTTGCAAATGTAATTGTTCCCTACCTGCAGAATTATACCGTTCAATATAATGATTTATATATTTATGCAGATCTGGATGATTATTGGATAGAGTCAAAATCAGATCGATTTATTAATATATTTCTTAATTTACCTTTTAATGGATATTTTTGGGTGACTATTTNCNTTCTTTGGGTNTATAAAAAAAGACAAGCTATNAAATATCTAACACTTTATAATATTGCCTTATTTATTATACACCCGCTTTTTATTTTTTTATTATTGAATAATCANTATTGGATNGCTTTTNTTATAAGTGCTCATGAATTCGTATATAAAGCTTTATTCTTATCCATGGCATTGATTGCAGTTAAGGAAGGAAACAAAAATGAGCTCAATACATAAATATTTATACAAAAAAATCACTATTTAACTATCAAAATAAATTTATGAAATAATAGATTAGATAACTAATTTTTCCGGCTTTATTTCAAGTCTTTATTTTAAATAAAAAGAGAATTATCATGAGCAGAGTATGTGATGTAACGGGGAAAAAACCGATGTTCGGAAATAATGTGAGTCACGCACATAATAAAAGTAGACGTCGGTTTAATATTAATCTACAAAGGAAAAGATTTTGGCTTCCGGATGAGAAGCGATATGTTACCCTACGCTTGTCTACGCGCGGAATGCGTATTATTGATAAGAGAGGNATCACAAGAGTTGTAAATGAATTAAGAGCTAAAGGTGTTAAGGTCTAACTCTCTNAATTTATAAATTCTCATATTCTANAGCTCTCTGGNATTCAGAGAGCTTTTTTTTGTAAANCCCCTANAAAATAAAGAAGTNTTTTCATTTATAAACCTTTTTTAANCTGACGGTCAAATAGNATTAATNATGAATCATGTTGCCTTCTAATAAAAGCAGGTATCTGTAGATCCTTACCGTAAATTACCGGCGCTTCCTTTGTTGCATCAAAAGTTAATNCTGGTTTTGGTTTTTCAGTTTCAGTAGGTAACTCTTGTTCATTATTTTCTTTTTGGGCATGGAGAGGTTTATTTTCTCTATCTTGTAAGTCACGCGTGTGAGAGAGAATAGGTGTTCTTGTTTCTGTCNTCTTTTCAAGATTCTCTACTTTAGAAATAGCTTTTGGCATATTAAAACCAGTTGCAATTACTGTAACGCGAATCTCATCNGTCATATTAGGATCAATAACAGCACCAAAAATAATATTAGCGGAAGGGCCAGCTTCTTCAAAAATGATGCTAGTGGCTTCATTAGCTTCCATTAATGTTAGGTCATTTCCNCCAGTGATGTTTACCAAAACACCTTGCGCACCTTTTATGGATGCATCATCAAGCAGTGGGCTAGATATGGCTTGTTGTGCTGCCAATACAGCCCGTTCTTCACCAGATGCAACACCGGTTCCCATAATTGCTTCACCCATATTTTTCATAATGGTTTCCACATCTGCAAAATCTAAGTTAATTACACCGTGGACATTAATCAAATCGGATATCCCTTTCGCTGCATGATGGAGTATAGTATCTGCCATTTGAAAGGCTTCAGGAAGTGTAGTGGATTTATCTACGATAGACATCAGTTTTTGATTCGGTATTGCAATAACTGTNTCGCAGGCTTTTTTCATTTCAGCCATGCCTTCCAAGGCACGGTTCATTCTTTTTGGGCCTTCAAAACTAAATGGTAGAGTAACAATTCCCACAGTTAAAATACCTAATTCTCTAGATATTTGAGNAATAACAGGTGCTGCACCTGTACCGGTACCGCCACCCATTCCTCCTGTAATGAAAACCATGTCCGCACCATCAAGCATAGTGATAATAGCATCACGATCTGCTTCGATGGCTTCTTTGCCAACACTGGAATTTGCTCCAGCACCTAATCCTTTTGTCAGATTTTTACCAACTTGTATTTTATTTTCTGATGGATTATTATCTAAGTCCTGGGCATCGGTGTTTATGGCAATGAAATCTACACCTTGCATTCCAGATGTAATCATTCGGGTAACTGCATTCCCACCTGCGCCGCCAACTCCGACAACTTTTAGTTTCGCTTTCTGTTCAGATAGACTATCAAACTCAAACAGCATGATATTCCTCCTTATTTACTGGTTTGGTTAAAACATTTCTTCGATGGTATGTCGAATTTTTTTGAATAGCCCTGAGATTCCTCCATTTTTTGGTTGTTGCAACCGAACATGGTCTGTTGCGTACAAGGGCCAAAGTAGAAGCCCCATGGCTGTAGAATAACTTGGCCCATCCGCAATGTCCTGGGCGCCGTCAATTTTTATGGGTTTTCCTTGACGAACTTTAACGCCAAGAGAATTTTCTGCNAGTGATACAATATTTCTCAATTGTGCACCACCGCCGGTCAATACAATTCCATATGTNAGTGGATCTTTAATATCTGCTCGAGAAATCTCGCGAATGACCATTTGAAATATTTCTTGCATACGTGCTTCAACATACCTGGAAACTTCTTGTTCAGGAACAGATCGTTCCAATTGACCGGCTCGAGTAGGCAGGTCAATTTCTAGNTTAGATGACGACATAGAAGAGCGAGCAGATGTATACTTTATCTTAATATTTTCTGCTTCTTCTATACTGATTTGAAGCATAACTGCTATATCATGGGTAATACTTGCTGAACCAATTGGTATAGTGGCGGAATGTCGAACCGCACTGCCATGGTAAACAGCAATGTTGGTTGAAGATGATCCAATTTCAACGAGTGTGACACCCAATTCTATCTCATCACCANGGAGAGTAGCCATTGCTGATGCTAGAGGTTGGAAAACTAAACCGGCGACAGTGATTCCTAACTCTTCAACACAGTTAACTAAATTATTCATTCCAGTTGTAGCAGCAGTAACTAAATGCACTCTCCCTTCTAATCTACGTCCAGTCATCCCAATAGGGTTTTTAATTTCTTCTAAAGTATCTACCAAATATTCCTGAGGGAGAGTNTGTAAAATATCCCTATCAATTGGCAGAGAAACAGCTTGAGCTAAATCTAGTACTTGAAAAATATCTGTTTCATTGATAACCCTTTCCATAATTCCGCCCGTGCCTGCACTAGTTCGGTTTAATGCGATGGCAGCTTGTGTATTTAAACAGCGNATATGATCNCCTGTAATCGAAAGAATAGCACTGGTAACNTTCATATTTGCCATTAATTCTGCTTCANTTAACGTATTATCCAGTTTAGTAATTAATTCATCTCTATTGGTGATTGTCCCTCTTCGAATTCCTGCAGATGNTGTTGATGCAATTCCCAATAATTTAACTCGTTTAGATTCATGAATTACCATACCAATGGCGCAGGTGATAGTACTAGATCCTATATCTATTCCNACAGTAATCTGACGATCTTGTCCATTCCCAATTGGTCTCATGATCGTCTNCCTTTAACAATAATTTGGTTTTTATAACGCATATCCAAATAACTAAAATCTGATATTTTCTTCGTGCCTAATTCTACTTCAAATTGTTTCAGAATTTTAATTCTGGATCCTAATNCATTTTCACCGAGAAAAATTTGAGTAGGTTGATCAGCTAAAATAAGTTCTATTTCGTTGTTTTCAGATATTTTCAATTCAGATAGATTATCAAAGAGCGGTTCATAATCTTGTTTAATCAACGAAAGCGATATTATACATTCGTTAACCTTAACAGACAGTGCTTTTTTTCCTATGGGATACAATTCAAGATCCGGATTAAAATTTGTTAAAATCGGAAGATTGAAATTTTGTAGATTATTTAAATCAGGAAGAACATACCCATCTTGATCAAGCATAATCATTGGATCCGATTTTAGAAGTGCAATAGGTTCCCTTTCCTCAATTTCTATTTGTATAGTACCTGGATACCGATGACTGACACGCGCCGCCTTCACATAAGGATGATCNTCTAATAATTCACTTATATTTTTGATATCGATATTGNAAGGATGTATACCTTCAATTTCTCCTAATGTAGAATTATAAACTGATTCATTTAAAATAGATGTCTCACCAAATTTTATTTTATTGACTGCTAAAGAATTTTTAAACCCTGACCACCAAAATGAAGNCCAGATCAATCCTACAANNATTGAAAAAATAATTGTATCAATAATTAGTATATTCCAGTTGAAATGTTGTTTTTTCTTACGTTTCATCTGCTTCTAATTCCTTAGAGTCAAAACCAATTGTTTTGATTTCTAATTCTAATTCAATTCCAAACTTTTCAAATACTATTTGTCTTGCTAAACGAATTAATGCAGTAATATCTGAAGAATTTGCATTCCCATGATTAATGAAAAAATTTGCGTGGTGTGCTGAAATTTCAGCGTCACCAATACGAGATCCCTTTAATCCTGCTTGGTCAATCAAATATCCTGCAGCAAAATCCTTTGGGTTTTTAAAAACACTGCCTGCAGACCGGAATTTGAGAGGCTGATTTGTTTTTCTGCCTTTGCTTGCTTTATTTCTTTTTTTCTGAATTATCCCAGGATCTTCGGTTTTCAACTTAAATCGTGCCAATAGAACAAATTCATCTGACCTAATTGTAGAGAATCGATAAGCAAAATCAATATCGCCAGGGTAGTAATTATTAATTGTACCAGACATATTCATTATCTCGACCGATATCAGATAATTAGAAATTTCTCCTCCGAATGCTCCCGCATTCATCACTAGAGCACCTCCTAGTGTACCGGGCACACCGATTAAACTTTCTAATCCGCTNAGATTNCGCTTGATACACTCTTTGACTATTCTTCCTAACATTACACCAGATTCAGAGATAAGAGCTTCACCATCAAATTCTAAATTTGTCAATGCCTTTGCAGGGCTAATTACGATACCTTTAATTCCAGAATCGGAAACAAGCAAATTCGATCCAGACCCTACAAAATGGGTTTCGATGTTGTTTTTATATGCNAATTTTAAAATTCCTGCGAGATCCTGCCGATCTTTGGGAGTTATATAAGCTTTGGCAGGCCCTCCAATACCGTAGGAAGTATGGAGAGNCATGGGCTCATTTTCAAGCANAGTTCCCTGAACTATTTTTCTTAATTCTACCATATTTTNCAACCTTATACTCCTACANTCAATGATTNTAAATGCTTAGCATAAGATTCACTATAACGCCAAATATTCCCTGCACCCATGGTTATTACCATATCATTTGGCTGAATAATATCATCCAGAGTACTTTCTAAATCATCTAAGTCCGGGACGTAGTANCAATTGNTTTTTGATTTATTATTATATTCATTAAAAATAAGTTTTGCGGTAATCCCTGGAATTGGCTTTTCTCTGGCAGGATAAATATCGGTAATTATGACAAGGTCTGATATTCTAAGTGCAGAGGAAAATTCTCTGAAAAATTCTTGTGTCCGGCTAAAAAGATGAGGCTGGAATACAGCAATAATACGCCGATCCCACCCACTTTTTGCTGCTTTCAAGGTTGCTTGAACTTCCGTTGGATGGTGAGCATAATCATCAACAATCATCACGCTCTGGTAAATGCCTTTTATATCGAAGCGACGACGCACTCCTTGATACGTTGCTATGCCACTTTGAATTTGTTTGAAAGAAAGGCCCATTTCCAAACCTAAAACAACGGCTGCCAAAGAGTTCATTACATTATGTTCACCAGGAACATTTAGCTGAATTTCTCCAAGGCTATCCTCCGCGCAAAAAACAGTGTATGTGGAACTGTTTTCATGAAATCGTAGGTTTTCCGCTCGGTAGGCCGCATCCCTTGACCGTCCATAGGTGGTCATGGGCCTTTCAATATTAGGTAAAAGTTCTTGAACTGCTGGTGAATCCATACAAACAATTATTTCACCATAAAAAGGTACTGATTGACAAAACTGGGTAAAGGCATTTTTTAAGTCATCTAAATTTTCATAGCAATCGGTATGTTCCAATTCTACATTAGTAACAATTCCTATTGTGGGTCTCATAGCTAAAAAGCTTCTATCATATTCGTCTGCTTCCACTACAATAATTTTCCCTGAGCCTAATTTTGAATTGGTATTTAAATTTTGGACTAAACCGCCTACCACAAGAGTAGGATCTATCTTTGCATGGGATAAGATTGTTCCAATCATTGAAGATGTTGTAGTTTTTCCATGGGTACCAGCGACTGCAATACTAGTTTCTTTTAAATTAATTAATTCTCCTAACATTTCTGCTCGACGTATTATAGGAATACCTTTTTGTCGTGCTTTAATGATTTCAGGGTTTTCAAGTGGAACTGCACTAGAATAGACTAAAAGGTCAGGGTCAGCTAAATTATTTGGGTCATGGCCAATTTTTACATTAATTCCTAGCTTTTTAAGCCTTTTAACGTTATCATTTTTATTCATATCGGAACCGGAAACTTGAAATCCTAAATTGAATAGAAGTTCAGCAATACCACTCATTCCAATGCCGCCAATACCAACAAAATAAACTTTATCAATCTTTCTAAACGTCATATGGATGCCTCAAAAATATGATTCACTATTTTTCTGGTTGCATCGGGTCTTCCCAAGTTCTTTGAAGCATAACTCATTTTATCCAACCCCTTTCTATCATGAATTAAATTCATAACAGAATGGAAAAAATCTTGTGGATTAAGTGATTTTTCAAATAAGATACGCGCCGCACCTGCATTCACTAAAGCTTGCGCATTTTTAGTTTGGTGATCTGCAGCAGCAAAAGGAAAGGGGACTAAAATACTAGGTTTACCGCACACAGTTATTTCTGCTAAAGTAAGGGCTCCGCTCCTGCAAATAATCAGATCAGCCATTGCATAGACATCTGCCATGTTATGAATGAATGGTACCAAGCGAATATTATTTGTTTCTCTGTGCTTATATTTATTGTATTCTAAATCACCTGTTTGCCAAAGTAACTGAAGTCCTGCTCCAGCTATATTGGATACTACCTGGTTCATCATTTTATTTAAATAAGCTGATCCCTGACTGCCGCCAAATAAGATAATAGTCCGATGATCTTTTTCAAACCTGTATTCTTTAATTCCATTTTCTCGATTTCCGTTGTCAATTCCATGGCGAACTGGATTACCTGTTAAATTAGTTTCAAATTCTAAATGTTCATTGGTTTCAGAAAAACCAACACAAATTGATTTTGCCTTTTGGGCGAACCAACGTGTTGTTATTCCCGGAAATGAGTTTTGTTCTTGTAGGATGATTGGTAATGGTTTTTCTTTCTTTAATGCCATGTACAAGGGAAGAGCTGCAGCATAACCGCCAGTCCCAACTACAACATCTGGTAAAAATTCATTAAATAAAGATCTTATTTTGAACATCGAACGAATAATCCGCCCAGGAAGTAATATGTTACGCCCAAAGCTTTTTAGACTTATTCCACGTTGTAATCCACGGATTGGTAGTAAGGTATGCCAAACATCTTTTACAGGGAAAACTCTGGCTTCCAACCCAAAATTAGAACCTACATAATGAACCTTTGCATTTGGTTCACGACGTTGAATTTCTTCACCAATTGCTAAAGCAGGAAAAAGGTGGCCGCCGGTTCCACCACCCGCTATGAGTATTTTTCTATTAACCATATAATACTGGACTCCAACCGCGATTTCCTCCCACAGATCGTCTTGCTTGTGATATATTTAAAAGAATTCCAATCATACCCATATTGATAACCATACCAGAACCGCCATAGCTAACCATTGGCATGGGTAAACCGGTAACGGGAAATATGCCTGTAACGACTGCAGCATTTACAAATGCATATAAAATAAGATTGAATGAAATACCAATGGCAAGGAAAACTCCAAAAGGATCAGTGCATTCTTTTGCAACTTTTAATCCACGAAAAAAAATCAATAAGAACAGTGTCAATACGGGTACGGTTCCAAATACAAATCCCAGTTCTTCACCAATGATTGCAAAAATAAAATCAGTATGTGGTGTTGGAAGAAAATGATTTTTCTCAATGCTATTGCCAAGTCCAACACCAAGAATTCCACCATTCCCAAGGCTAATTAACGATTGACTTGCTTGATAACCAATATCCGAAGAATCTCCTATGCCTAAATATGAAAAAATTCTATCTCTTCTATATTCTCTGGATAATAGAACAGGTATTCCTATTAATAGAGCGCTAGCCCCAGTAAAGGATAAATGGGAAATTTTTGCACCACCTATGAAAAGGATTAATACACCTATTAAACCTATCATGATTGCAGTACTATAATCTGGTTGAATAACAATCAAGCCCATCGTAAGTCCAATAACACAAAGTGCAGGGAGTAACCCCATTTGAAAATCTTTGATTTGATCTCGTTTCTTATCAATATAATAAGCGATAAAGATAATTATTGCCATACGTGCAATATCTGATGTTTGGACTGAGAATGAAGCGATGTACAACCAACGCGCTGGTTTATACCAACCGTAACCGTTGAATAAATAATATGCCTTAGTTATTATTAGTAGTATTATAGCTGCTATAATAAAATGAGGTGCAAAACTTTTTAAACGTCGATAATCCAAAACTAAAAATCCAAAAAGAAACAATATTCCAACTAGCATACGTTTGAGATGACCCTGCAAATAAAGCATATCTGTTCTGCCATTTGAATTAGCAAAGGACTCATACCAACTTGCACTATACAGCATTACTGTACCAATAACAGCCAGGGCTCCAAGATAACCCAAGAGTTGTCTATCGTATCTCTGGATAATCATATCAATCATAAGTCTTTTAACCTCAAAACTCTTGATTTAAAATATTCTCCTCGTTCTTCAAAATTTGAAAATTCATCAAAACTGGCGCATCCCGGAGATAATAATACAACATCCCCGGGAGTAGCCAGAGTTCGAGCTTTCTCAACTGCAGAGTTAAGATCCGTGACTTGCACTGATCTAACCGCATCCCCTATTGCAGTGAGAATATGCTCACCGGCCTCTCCATAAGAGACAATGCCTCTTACATGACTTGACTTGATATGTGGAAGGAGTAGCCGAAAATCTGCACCTTTATTTCGACCACCTAAGATCAAAATAATTGGTATATCAAAGCTATCAATAGCAACATTGACAGATTCTAAATTTGTAGCTTTTGAATCATTTATATAAATAATCCCATCGATTGTTGCAACTTTTTCTAATCGATGTTCGATGCCTGTAAAATTTTTCATCACATCAGCAATCTGTTGATCTAAAATGCCCATGATTTGGGATGATGTTGCAGCAGCCAACAAGTTCAATAAATTATGCTGGCCAGGCAACGCAATCTCTTCCAATGCAATTATTTTTTCCCCATCAACACTATTTATATATTCTGAATCGAGTGAATAGGTCATACCTGACTGACTGATACTAAATG
>PBKF01000022.1 GCA_002722105.1 Fidelibacterota bacterium | reverse complement strand
ACGGACTTTGATCCTCTCCAGGAGAACTGGTTTAAAGTAAAAGTGACAGATTATTGGGGTTTAAACTCTACAGGGGCAGCTCTGAGTAATGAAGTGGATGCACCGCCTATTCAATCAGAACTTTATCCAATCTTATTTGATAGCGGATCTTTTATTATCAAATGGCAGCAGAATAGCGAATATGATTTTAAATCCTATACGTTATATCAATCTTCTCAAGAAGATATGAGTAGCCAGGTGGAAGTCTTTAATTCAGAAGTCAATTCTGACACAAGCAACATTGTAACTGGTGTCGAATTGAGTGAGTACCGATACTATCAATTGATTATTGAAGATAAATGGGGCTTACAAACAACTAGTTCTATTAAAGAAGCCAACTCTTACAAAAGATTCAGTAAAAATTTTTGTGGATTGAGTTCTGATATTGGTTTTTCAGTTCAACAGACATTAGACAGCGGTTTCGTTGTCGCTGGCCGTACAGAGTCTTTTGGGAGTGGAGGTGGTGATGCATGGTTAATTAAAACCAATGCGGACGGTAATGAACAATGGAATCAAACTATTGGTGGAAGCTTCTCTGATTATGCCTATTCAATTATAGATCTTGTAGATGATGGTTTTATTCTCACAGGCTATACATTATCGTCAGGAAATGGTAATCGTGATGTTTGGTTAATTAATACAGATTCAGATGGAGATGTTCAATGGACTCAAACTTATGGTGGAATTAGTAATGACTATGCCCGATCTGTACGAGAAACCGAAGATGGGGGGTATATTATAATTGGCTATACTGAGTCATTTGGTGATGGTGGAAATGATATCTGGTTAATTAAGACAGATTCAGATGGTAATGAGCAGTGGAATAAAACATTTGGTAATGCTACAAATTTTGATTACGGTTGGGCTGTTGAGCAAAGTGGGGATGGTGGCTATATCCTAACAGGGAATAAAATTTCTATCAATGATGGAAATGCAGTCGTTTGGCTCAAAAAAATAGATTCAGATGGCGATGTAGAATGGAATCAAAATATTTATGGAAGTAGTTATTGTGGTTATTCGATTCAGCAAACTTTGGATGGTGGCTATATCATTACGGGAAGGACAGAATCTAGTGCAAGCGATGTATGGATCTATAAAACGGATAGTCAGGGTAATAAAGAATGGGAGAAGACCTTTGGAGGAGATTTATTTGATATCGGTTATGTTATCAAACAAACCTTTGATGGGGGTTATATGATAATTGGGCATACAGAATCGTATGGGAATGGGAGTAGCGATGTGTGGCTAGTCAAGATTAACAGTTTGGGCACTCAAGAATGGAATCGTACTTTTGGGGGAAGTTATTACGACAAAGGCTATTTTGGGCAACAAACTTTAGATGGTGGCTATGTTATTGTAGGCTCTACTAATTCTTTTGGTAATGGTGGTGAAGATCTTTGGATAATAAAAACAGATTCAAAAGGAAACACAGTTTCAATTGTTGATTAGAAATGAGATTGGTTTATGGGAATAGTATCAATGAAATGTAGAATAATCATTAAAAATACACTTTTATTATTAATATTTATCCTTTATTTTAAATTTGCACTCGACAGAGCCCTTGCCTTATATTCAGAGTGAGTAAAAATACTCACGAGGTAAGTAAAAATTAAAAATATCTGATGTCCACAGGTGTGGTACATCTTGCACGGAGTTCGACATGTTGGAAAAAATGACACTTTCTTTTCTATTTCGCACCGCCCAAATTGTTCTATGGGCATTTCTTAGTCTGCTCATCTTAGCGCCTAATTCTACGCTCTACGCACAAGATCCAGATGATGTGGATGATGTAGAAGAGTTTTTTGGTGATGATGATGAAGATGAATACGACGAATACGAAGATGATGAATATCTTGATGATGACGAATATTATGATGATGAATACGAAGACGATGAAGAATACGAAGACGATGAAGATGACGAAGATGACAATAAAGCTTTAGCGGATGAAGCCGATAACTTAGGATATACCATTGATCTAATGGCGGGTTCTCCCCGGTTTGTAAATAGAAATTTGATGTACTATGGATCAAATGTGGATGTACGGGCAAGTCTGGAGTTTCCTGTCCTGATGCAGGTTTGGCAGATGAAGTTCCGATTTGGAGTTGAAGCTGGTACATTTAATTTTGTAGAAGAATTACCACCCAACGAAGATGCATACACAGGAATTACCGCAATGGGATTTATGGCTTTTCCCGCCGGTCCTGGAAAAATAAAGGTTGGGACAGGTATTGTTGGCAGTTCTCTTGGTTTTATGATGGAAGCTACATACGGTTTTAAAATAGGAGGCATTCTAGATATTCGAGGAGGGATTCGATCAACCGAAGCTCTCAGTGCAGTAACTACTAAAGAAGTAGATTTAAGTCGTACAGGTTGGATGGATGGGCTCATTGTTTTAGGAATCAATCTTTAACTAACTCCACATAGCAAATAAGATGCGGATCTTTTATTTCATAAACAAAGCTTTAGCGCTGCTCCTTTTTTCAGGATCATTGCTATACGGTGTTAACGCATCCCTTGCCTCTACTAGTGGTAATGCGGATGAATCGGATGGTGGTTCATTTACTGTAAATTTTGATGGTGCATCTTTTTCATCAATGGGTTACACAGTCTCAGGTAGTGGAACCGCAAGTAATAGTGCAGCAAATTATCCTGATTTTGATATACAGTCAGGAACCATTTTCCCCAATGGGCAGTCAAGTGTAACTGTTGACTTAGAAATTAGAAATGATACCAGATATGAAGATGATGAAACTGTTATTATTACAATAGAATCAGGACCTGGTATTGATATCGCTGGAGGGAACACTTTTACCTTTACGATCGATAATGATGATAACCGTCCAGAAATGCAATTTACCGCCACTAATTCTAATGAAGATGAAGGTGAAGGTCTAAATATTGAGGTAAGCATTTCGGGTGATTACCAAGTAGGATTGACTGCCACGATAGATTGGGCCATAGCGAATGGTACAACATCTGCTGGAGATCATGATGTAAGTACATCTGGTACTTTAACATTTACAGAAGGTATGTCTACAAGAAATATTTTTTACAGATCTGAAGATGATGGTATGGATGAGAACGACGAGACCTTCATAATTAATATTAGTAATAATAATGCTAATTGTACATTAGGCGGTAGTACAGCTCATACCCATACCGTTAAAGATGATGATGATCCACCAAGCGTTGGTTTTTCTGAGACGGCAACTACGAAAGGTGAGACTGATGGTGAAATAACCATTACCCTTGATTTGGATGCTGCATCCGGTAAAACAACACAAGCTTCCATTGCTGTAGGAGCCGCTTCTACTGCTGATTTAACTGAAGATTATTCAAATATATCTGCCACGGTATTATCCTATTCAGCTGGTGATCAGTCTGAAAGTTTTACTCTGGATATTGAAAATGATGATCTTGATGAAGAAGACACTGAAACCCTGATATTATACATTTCAAATACGAGCGATTTAAGCATAAATGCTGCTTCTGATACATTGATCATCAGTATAAGCGATAATGATCTCGAGCCAGCAGTATCTATAACCGCTGCAGTTGCAGGAAATGAGGAAGTTGTTAATCCTACGGTTACTGTTTCATTGGATGCTGTTTCTGGTAGGGACGTAACAGTGACATATTCTGATCTTGGTACGGGTACAGCTACTGCGGGGGCAGATTATACCACATTTAATAGTCAGTCATTAACAATTTCAGCAGGCGACGAGAATAATACATTTAATCTCACGGTTGCTGATGATAATATTAATGAATTAGACCAGACGATTATATTTGCTATCTCAAACCCGACCAATGCGAGTCTGGGAAATGCACAGCAGATTTATACAATCACAAATGATGATGCAGAGCCTTTTTGTGGTTTTGCATTGGGTAGTTCTAATGTTGATGAAGGTGACGCAGGAAATACTAATCATTCAATCAATATTGTTTTGAAAGATGCTGCTGGTCAGACAATTACGTCGGAGAAAGATATTACATTCAATTATTCCATTAATGCAGCGGATGGAGGAACCGCATCGGGAAGCGGTACTGATTATACTTTAGCTGCAGGTGTGCTTACTATAGATGCAACGGAATCCAGTATTGATCTCGATGTAGCAATAGTTGGTGATGTATTATATGAGCCTGACGAGACTATTATCATTGCAATTGATCCTGATGGAGGCGGAATCACGAATGCGCAGGATGGGACTATGGGACACACGGTGACCATTAAGGAAGATGATAATATGCCTAGAATTCAATTCTCAGCTGATAATGCCAATGGAGACGAAGGTTCGACAACAACCATCACGATTGAGATGGATGCAAAATCCAGTAGAGATGCAACCGTGCGTTATTCTACTTCTGATGTGACTGCAACCGGAGCGGGTGGAGAAGACTATACCATTATTACAAACGCATTAGCTACCATTGATGCTGGACAGACTACAACGGAAATAGACCTAGTCTCGTCTGTAGACGCTTTGGACGAAAACGATGAAACACTTTCCATAACCCTGTCAAATCCAAATCTTGTGACTTTGGATGCCAATGATGTCTTGACTTTTACAATTAACGATGATGATCCAGAACCGACAGTGTCATTTGCCGCTGGGACGCCATCAGATTCTGAAGCAGAAACATCGCCCAGTTTCACAATTAACCTTTCTGCTCCATCTGGGAGGGACTTAATTGTTGGTTACGCTGTAACCAACGACGGAACTGCTGAAGGAGGTGGCACCGATTATACACTAGCTGATAATGCAGCTCTTACAATAGATGCGGGTGAAGACTCAGAAACAATTGATTTTACTGTCAATAATGATAATTTTGATGAAATTGATGAAACTATTGTTATTGATCTTACTGCAGTAACAAATGTGACTGCAGGCCCAACTTTGCAGCAAATGATCTATACCATCGAAGACAATGATGACCCGCCGACAATTTATTTTAGAAGTGCCAGTTCATCTGCCGCAGAGAATGAAGGGACAAAGTCAGTTGAATTAATACTTTCTGGTCAGTCAGGTAAGGATGTTACTGTCGTTCTGACAGATGGTGGTGCAGGCACAGCAACAGCAACGGATGATTACGCTGTTGCAACTGGGGTTCCAAATACAATAACAATTGATGCTATGGAAACAGCCGAGTCTTTTGATGTAACGCTTGTTGATGATGAAGAAGATGAAGATGATGAGACCATTGTTTTAGGCCTTACTGGTGAAAATAATGCTACCCTAGGCATTAACCAGACACATACACTGACTATAGAAGATTCTGATCCAATACCTTCAGTTTCATTTTCTAATGAAGATGGTTCTGGCGATGTCCAGACAGTAATTGAAGCGGCCGATGGAGTTGCTGGTTCATACACAATTGAAGTTGTTCTGAACTATAAATCGTATCAGACAACTACAGTTGATTATTCTGTTAATGCCAGTAGTACTGCAGTGAAGGGTTCTGATCAGGCTGCTGCAGAAGCTGATGATGATTATACCTTGGCAGGAAGCGGAACATTAACTTTTGATCCGGGTGACACGCTTCAAACAATTGATTTTGCTATTGTTGATGATAATCTTGATGAATATGATGAAGTAGTCATTATAGATCTTACTGCTAACTCGAACTGCACAGTTGGAGCAATAGGGCAACTTGTTATTACTATCTCGGATGATGACGAGGCACCTGTTGTACGATTTTCAGCGTCTGCAGATGCTGCTGGAACAGAAGGAGACGCTATGCAAACCGTTGAGGTTACGATGACGCCTAAAAGTGGTAAAGATGTTGTAATCCCCTATACTATTGATGCGGCCCTGTCCACCACAACCAATTCTGGTGCTGCATCTGATCATGATCTTTCTGATGGGACGGTGACTATTTTGGCTGGTTCTACAACCGGGGATATTGAATTTGACATCGAAGATGATACGTGGTATGAGAATACTGAAGATTTAGTTATTGCTTTGGGTACTCCTCAAAATGGAGATGATGATGATCCCACTGGGCAATTGCATGGGACAGCAAGTTTTATTGTACATACATTCACTATTACAAGTGATGATGCTGCGCCTAGTGTTCAATTTGAATCGTCAACAGCTTCTGTTAATGAAACAAACAGTACTCAATGGTTAACGGTCACACTTACCTTATCTGCTATTTCTGAAGTGGATGCAAAAGTATGGATTGATGATGGAAATAGCGGGGATGCCACACCTGGAGGAGGGGACTATAATTTAACTAGTACACAATTAACTATTCCAGCTGGTAAAGACACTGAAGATTTTACTGGCTTCATTTGGATTAGAGGTGATGCAACGGATGAAGCAAACCAAACAATGACGCTGAGTCTTACCACGCCAGATGATCATGTTTCTTTAGGGACTCCTCGAACTCAGGTGTTAACCATTGTTGATGATGACGACCCACCGGTTATCAGTATTGATACAACAAATAGTGGAAAAGATTTGGCCACCGTTTTTAATGAAAACGCTGCATCTGTAGATCTTATCTTTACATTGACACCTGCAAGTGAGAAAGATATAAGTATTGATTATGAAGTGGATGTTACAGCTGGAACTGCGGCAACATTGGGCCAGGATTATTCTGGGTTGGCTGCTACGGGTACCATCACTATGGGTGCAGGAAAAACGGACACCACCTTTACAATCACTATTCTTGATGATCTTGTTGATGAAGAAAATCAGACTATTACCGTTGATCTATCTTCCGGGACAGAGGAATTTGTTTCTATGTCGAGTGATATTAACACCTACACTATGAAGATCCTTGACAATGATGATGTTCCCAGCGTTTGGTTTGGTACTTCGGAATCCAGTGATGATGAAGGCAACACTGGTACAAATACGATCCAATCATTTACAGT
Source organism: Fidelibacterota bacterium (assembly GCA_002722105.1). The sequence continues at coordinate 33,659 of PBKF01000022.1, read as the reverse complement.
CACAATGTCGGATACTAGTGAAAAAACGGTAACCATACCCTACACTATCAGTACCGTTGAAAAGCGTCCAGCTACACTGGGTACTGATTATACTAGTGCTGTATCTTCGGTGTCAATTGCTCCTGATAACGGAAGATCTACTGTTGATATTTCCATGACAATTTTAGGAGATGACAAGGATGAGTATGACCAAACAATTACCATTAATCTTGGGCCAACTGACGGTGATATTAGCAATGGAAAATTACATGCATCCAATGAAACGAGTTATGTTTATACCATTAGCGATGATGATGATCCGCCCAGTGCCAGTATTGCCGGAAGCGGGGCTGCAGCGGAAGAAGCTTCGCAAACAATTACCATAACTCTTGATGCTGAGTCGGAGAAGAGTGCAACGTTTACTCTGACGAATACTGACGTCACTGCAACAGAAACGACTGATTATACAATTAGTGCAAAATCAGATATTGTTATACCTATAGGAGATACTGAAAATAGCACTGTAACTGTAGATGGTGAAGATGATTCAATTTATGAAACTGATGAAACGTTTAGTTTGGTCCTGGCTGCAGACTCAAATGCAACTCTGGGCACCAGTTCACTCACGGTGACATTACAAGATGACGACCCCAAATCAAAGTGCAGTTTTGAAACAACAGGTATAACATTTGCAGAAAGTGCCGGTGCTGTTAAGGTGCCAATCGAGCTGGATAAACCTTCTGGATTTGATACAGAAATAACCTACGTATACGCAGATGACTCTGCCACTGATGGTGATGACTATACTATAGTATACGGTACAATAACAATACCTGCTGGTTCTATAAGAGACTCTATAACTGTAAATATCGTCGATGATAATCTTGCTGAAGAAACTGAATCCATTCTGTTTACGATTACAGATGTAGGAGGGAATACAGATTTCGGTGCATATACAGAAACTACGCTTAACATTACAGATGAAGATAATCCGCCAGCGGATTTTACTGTCGGGGGAATTACCACAGTAGCAAACGATGATGCGACTAAATCAATTAAACAGTACTGGAATTCTTACAATGATAGTCTATGGCTAAAAGTACCTATCGATATAATAGAGTCAAATGCAGATCTTGATAATGGTTCTGTTCAACTACTTGCAAAAGTAAGTGGCGGAGATTATTCAAATTTAGGTGACCCTGTAACAATTAGCTGGGCGGACATGAAAGGTGATTCACTCCGCATAAGCATCGATGAAGAAACGTTTGAAGCGCATTCAGCCTACGGAGATGGGAATGATGTGCTTATTACTGCACGTATAACAGATCAATATTCAAATTATACTGATGGTACGCCTAGTGCTGATACGATTACGGTAGATGTTACATCAACTATCATTCAAACTGTCGGAGATGTAGTAGCATCTGGGGGAACTGAAGTAGCTACATATTGGAATGGTACGAATAATGCAATGAATGTGACTGTCCCTTTAGCGAATGATCCAACGCTTATAGGTGGTAATATACAATTACAGGCCAAAGTAACTCCAGGAAATGTTTTTACCAACGTAGGTGACCCTGTACCCATTGTAGGTGCGTATGTAAATAATAGTACGCAGATACCTGTTGATTCATCACAATATAGTTCGTTAGCTGATTTTGGGGATAATTTATCAATCTACCATACCGCTTTGGTTACAGATGTTGCAGGGAATGAAAGAGTATTTAATACCAGCAATAAAACGGTATTAATTGATGTAACGCCCCCAACCTTTGCTTCAGCAACATCCACAGAACCCAACGGGTATTACTCTGTTGGTGATACGGTGACATTTTCAGCAACTTTCGATGACTCTGTCACCCGCTCAGATAATGGAACTATCTGGACAGCCTATTTGAATTCAGGGCATAGTATAACAGGTCAAATAGAAGCTGGGAATATGCTTACTATGAATTTTACGGATACCGTGAACACAGGTGATGCCAGTCCGGATTTTGGTATTACCAGTATAGTAATAACTGAAGGAACTCTCAGAGATATTGCAGGTAATGATATGAGCACATTTACCATACCAGACGGTAACAATATTTCAGATTCAAAAAATATTTATATTGATGGGGTTGCTCCTGCTAACTTTACTTTAACTTCTGTTACTACGGTTGTGGATTCAGTTTATCCCGCTTATTTTAATTCAGTTAATTCTGGTTTGATAATTCCTGTGGAATTAGATAATGATACCACACTAATAGGCGGCACAATCCAAATAGTTGCGATGGTTGATACAACTGGGAATTTCCCCCCGGATTTCGATACTACGAATATTGGTAGCCCGTATACAATACTAGAAAGTGATTTACCTCCAACTGACTCCGTAGCTATGTCTCTTAGCGATGATGATCTTGAATCAGCTTCTTCGTTGGCTGATCTTAGAACTATATATTTTGCTGCAACTGTTACCGATGTAGCAGGAAATTCCACTGAAAGTACTCAAGATTATCTCACTGCATTAACATATGATCACACTGCACCGAGTGAAGTTGGTATAGATTCAGTAAAAGCTAGAGGGGATGTAGTGGTACCCGGGTATCTTAATAATACAAATAACTCTCTAATAGTCTGGGCAGATTTGGATTCTGAAGATGAATCTATGAAGTTAGGTGGTCGTGTAAGAATCCAAGCGAGAATGGATGGAGAATTGACCTGGACAACTTTAAACCCTGGCGGGTTAGCAGTATCTTCAGACGATGTAGATCCAATTGGATGGACTGATGTTATTATTGAATATCCTGATTATTTTAATATTCCCGGAGTTGATGAAACAAACAAAAAAATGTTTTTTCGTTCTATTTTAACTGATAGGGCTGGTAATGAAACTATACAAGCTATTAGTAGTCATACGATGGTCGTGGATACAGTAAGTCTTACAGGTGCTGATGTTTCTTATTCAAGACCCTATGCAAACAGTGATGAAACTGTTATTATTACAGTAACCTTTCCTGAAAAGGCCACTGGATATGTAGCTGATGGCGGCGACTTTAGTTCAGGTAGTCCTCGAATAGCTATTGATTATCAAGGCCAAACTAATGGTGATGTAGATTATGCAGAATTGACTCTAGGTTCAGTAGACAGTACAGTTTGGACTTACACTGCAGAGATCCCAGATGATTCGGATATAGATGGAGTCGTTACCATTAACCTTTATGCTACGGACCTGGCCGGTAATCCTCTTGATACCACTAATATTTCAAATCAAACAGGCTTGACAATTGACAATGTAGATCCTGAAATCACTATGGGCTATTCCAATAATACCAGCCTTGATGATCCACCTTCTATCGGTAAAGGAGGTGATGTGATATCAGTCACTGCATCATGGAATGAGAATATTGATCTTACAGTTCAACCACAGTTAACTGCGACCTATACAAATGATTCAACTGACGTACAAAATTATGATGTTATTGATGGGAATAATTGGACTTATAAATTTACCTTGCCGACTGGTTCTGATGTGGATGGATTAATAGCATTCACTTCTTCTGGCTCAGATTCTGCAAATAACAGTGAGTTTACCTATATTAACTCAAATACATTTCTGATCGATAACACGGCCCCAATTATTACAGGAGTAACTCCTGCAGATTCTTCTTTTGTTAATTCATCACTGATTGGATATAAGATTACGGATGTAAATGGCAAATTAGATTCTGCTAGCATATCTTATAGAGCCATTTCCGGTCCTGGAGAAGATTTCTCTGTGGATTTAGTTGGTGTAGAATTAGATACGGTAACTCATCCAGTTGATAGTTTGACTAATCAAGCAACTATTCAATCTAATCTAGCAGATAGTACGTTGTATAGAATGATTTTTACAACAGTTGATAGTGCTGGTAATATTGGATCTGATACAGTAAATCAAGTGACGTATGATACATCTGCTCCTTATGCATCACTTTCCTTTAATCGGCAATATGCAAGTGAAGGAACAGTTGTAAGAGCCACGGCTACTTTTTCTGAAAATATGTTAGAAACGCCTGAAATACTCCTGTACTTTGGTCCCGATACAAATTCATCTATACAGGGGCAGATGACAGCTACCGAAGAAACTGAAGTTTGGACATATGATTTTTCAGCACCTGCAGATACTGCCAACGATGGAATGGTAAGGGTTTGGTTTAATACAGCTGTTACTATGGATAGAGCACAAAACCAATTGAGAAGTCCACCACAATTGGCCGGGGCAGACTCAGTCATTTATGCAGATACACTATATATCGAAAATATTGTATCACAAGCTACATTTAGCTATACGAATAATTCTGATACTACATTGAGTAATATTGGTATAGGAGGTCAGAATATTCTTATTACTGTGGAAATGAATGAATTGATTTCTACCACAACTCCTGTTCCTACATTATCGTATTGGTATAATTATGAAAATACCAGTGAAAATTCTGTAACGGGTGTTACAGCAGATTCAAGTAAAGGTGACACTACCTGGTACTTTAATATAGAGTTGGCGGATGGCACAACAAATGACGGTGCATTCCATGCAAGTTTTATCGCCAAAGATAGGCCTGGAAACGATGTTGAGCAGTTTGTGAAAGCAGATTTATTCCAAGTCGATAATATGCACCCTGCCAATTTCCAGACAGGATCAATTAATCTTTATGGAAAGAATCCTGTGAGTGGATGGTTAAATGGAATCACAGATAGTATTGAAGTAAAACTACCTTTAGTCTCTCCCCAAGTTGATTCAACTATTTACAAAGGAGGTCGAGTAGATTTTCAAGTTTTTAATATTACCCGTGGAACTCAATGGAAGACACTTTTCAAAGCAGGTTCTACATTAGGCGATAGTATTATTACCATGGGTGATTCAGTCAAGTTTTACCGTACAATGGCTAGTATTATCGAGCAATTGCCTGATGGTACAGATCTGGTTTTAGGAGACTCAATTAAGTTTCGTGGAAAAGTGACTGACCGTAATGGGAACTTTACCTATGGCACAGAAAGTATTATAAAATTTAGATATGATCCAACTGCGCCAATTGTGGGTTCATTAACCGGTGGGAATTTCGTCACGTTGGATACTTTGTTCTCCAGCGATACTGTTTCCATAAAATGGTCTGAATTCACTGACTTTGGTGACCCAGAATATTATTCAGGGACTGAACGATATGAAGTAGCTGTTGAAAAGATGATCACTTCTCCAGATTCAATTAATAATTTCCATAATTGGGATACGATACCTTTCCCAACTGAGCCTCATGAATTAATATTATTTCTTGAGCATGAAGAATCTTATGTAGCTCATATCCGTGCTTTTGATGCTGCAGGAAATATTTCTGACACTCTTCATAGTGATACCTTATTACGCTATAGCTCAAATCCTATAATTGGTGATCTAGAATACCAAACTCTGTATGAAGATGACTCTACATGGATCAATCAGGTATCAGTCAATATTTCAGATTTAGACTTGAATACTTTACAAAGTGATTCTTTCCGTTACCAGATTGAAACGACTAGAATTCAAGGCGATTCATCGACATCTAATGTGGCAACAATAGATTCTATTGGTAGAATGTCCTGGGTGCCTACCCAAGATGATACAGGGCGCTACGAAATGAAGGTAATTGCTGTAGATAATTATTCCCTGACAGATACAATGACATTCCCATTAGAAGTAGTCGCTGTGAATGATACTCCGGTTGTTAATATTTTATCACCCGATAATGCTTTAGAATGGATTGAAGATGATACGGCCACAGTTAAAATTAATTTGACCAGCTACCTAGATGATGTTGATAATAATGATTCTACAGAGATGTCATGGCAAGCTGTTATTTTAGACACATCACAACTAGATGATGAATATCCTCTAGGTCATGTGATTGTTGGTCCGGGGACTCCTTGGAATATCCATGCTAAATTGATGCGAGAATATTTAGGATTTAATCTCCATCAAAATGGAAATAAATCACCTGTTATATCCAAAAGAACTGCAAGTATGGTTACCACTAGTAGGCAATCCAATCCATTATTATCTGTACGGATTGATACCGCATCATCTGGAGAAAACTGGGCATACTTTGAAAGTGACTCTAATTATTTTGGCTCAGATCATCGTATCATTTTTATTGTCAATGATCCGGACGGTGCAGATGCCCGAGATACAATCATGGCCACTGTTTTACCAAAAAATGATCCCCCGATAATTGCTGAACTTCCTCAACTTGTAGAAGTGACAGAAAATGATTCCATTAAATTAGAATTTGGATCTTTTACTCATGATATTGATGACACAGAACTCACTTTTCAAATAACATCGATTACCAATGGGGATAAAATGACAATATCTCCTGGTACCTTTGTATCAGAAAATGTAGGTGATTCAGTATTATTTATACCGGATCAACTTTGGTCAAATGAAGCGACAATTCAAGTTATTGCTTCTGATGAAGAAGCATCGGATACTGCTACATTTATATTAGATGTCTTACGCGTTCCCAGGCCTCATTTATCAGTTTCAGTGGTTCAAAATAACGCATTCACAAATTATTTACAGGTGATAGTAACAGATACTGTATCAAAAACAACAAGCATCTCACTTGAAATACAAAATGAAGATATGAACGTAGATACGATTGCACCGTATACTTGGTCAAGTGATTTTAATTTTGGTTTCTCTGGTACATATTCAATTGATGTGCATGCTATAGCTGATGTAGGGGATACCCTTATCAGTGAAGCATTTTCACTTGCTGCAGCTAGTAATTCAAGTCGATGGTCTGGAAGAAGTTATGACGGCCGTTTTTCTGTTGCAGGTGATCCCGGTGCCGTGACTTATGATCAATCCTTTCTGATTGTGGATTCTTCTTTATTTGCAAAAGAATTTAATGATCAGGCATCTTATGTACTGGGTGATGAAAATTTTAAGTTTTCCAAAGCAGTAGAAGTTCGACTTGGTAGTCAAAGAGATGATTTGGCTATTTACAGGAGAAAAAATAGTGTGACATGGGAAGAATTACCATCATTATCAAAAAACGGTGAAATTTTTACACTATCTGAAAAAACTGGATATTTTAAACTAGGTCCGAAAACAATCATTGTTCCTGAACAGACAAATATTCACCAGAATTATCCAAACCCATTCAATCCAACTACCAATATTATTTATGATATTGGTCTGATGGATGGGCTGAGTCAAAATGTATCAATCAAGATTTACAATCTCTTGGGGCAGCATATAAGAACTTTAGTTGAAAACAAGGACCAGATAGGTCAATTTAAAATTCAATGGAATGGACAGGATAAATTTGGTCAGCCGATGGGTACCGGAGTGTATTTTGTTCAATTATCCACTAGAACCGGTATTGTTAAAAATAAAAAAATAATGTTACTGAAATGAAGAAAATATTTACAAATAGTTTTAGCATTTTAGGAATGACTGTTTGCCTTTTCTTTTTCCCAAATTGTAGAGGAGATATCCTACCAACGGAAGAAGATTTAGCAAATTATGGCTGGGATATGTATGAAGCAGGAAATTTTCTAGATGCAAGAGAATGGTTTGGAGATGCACTGAAAAAAGATTCATCTTATTACGACTCTTATAACGGGATGGGATGGACAATGGGGCATCTTAGACAGGCCGATTCATCTGTACATTATTTTAGCATGTATCTATCGAATGATACTAATTTTGTGGATAAGTTAGATTTTTATGCAGGTTTAAGTTTTGGTTACAATGCTTTGGGTGATGATGTAAATGCCAGGAAATACTGTAACATATTTTTCGGCAATCAAAACCCTATCCTAGATCCAGATTGGGTATTTAGCCATAATAAAAAAATCAATCATCTTGATGTCAGGTTGGTTTTGGCTGTATCTGAGTTTCATTTAGCTCTGTTTGATAATTGTCAATCATCAATTAATAAGATATATAAAGATGCCGGTTCATCTATAGTGGTCGATGTTGATGTTACATCTGTTCAAGGTCGAGCAGTTTTGGCATCTCATATTGCATCTCTCCAAACAACACTCAAAAATTCATAAATGTCAGATCTTCGTGATCTTTTTCCATCCAAAAAAAATGAAAAATTTTGGATGAAAGAAGCAATTCGTCTAGCTGAAAAAGCTTATAGAGATGGTGAAGTCCCGGTTGGGGCTATCGTTGTTAAAGATGGTAAAATAATTGGACGGGGACATAACCAGCGTGAAAGATTAAATGACCCCACTGCTCATGCAGAAATATTAGCAATTACAGCTGCGGCAGGTACTCTGGAAAATTGGCGGTTAAATAATTGTGATTTGTATGTCACCAAGGAACCTTGCCCTATGTGTGCCGGTGCTATCATCAATTCTCGTTTTTCTAGGCTCATATTTGGCGCTTACGATGAACAAAAAGGTTGTTGCGGGTCTTTGTATCAATTATGCGGAGATCTCCGCTTAAATAGCAAAACTGCAGTAAAAGGTGGTGTCGAAGAAGAAAAATGTAAAGCTATTTTACAAGAATTTTTTCAATCTAAGCGATTGAACTGATTATTATAAGATCGTTATTTATAATTTTGAAAGACTTATGCATTTTTCTATCCATCGTTCATGCTTGACTCGTTTGAATACGAAGTAATCAATAGTGCACTTTGCTTTTGCATCAACCTGTTCGGTTTCAAGATGCGGATTATCAGACTGCATTACCAAGACAAAAGTATCAAAAGGTTTCTTTGCATATGAACAAATACTTGCCATTGCTGATAATGCATATTCCATTTGGCCATCGTATCTATTTCGATTGACTTGAATCTCCAGGAGAATGATTTTTTTTCCTCCTTCACCATAAATCTTAGTTCTGTTCAGTGTGGGTGAATAGTGGTCTCTTGCAAAATATTTTGGCACCATAGATGCGATTTGCCGATCTGTGAACTTTGTTTTTGCAAAACAAATTCCTGAGATAAGGACCAATAAAAAGATTCGCATAATTTTTATCAAATAATTGGCTTTAATTATTTAATTCAAAGGATGCGGCGAAAAAGAAATCTCCCTTTACTTTACCTTTTACCGATGCTGTTCTCACTGTATTACAAAAACCATCTTCTGCATGTGAATCGCCATGGTCATCGATTGAACTTCCTTTGACTGCATAGGGTGTATCATCAATTCTAATATAAAGGCTACAGTCCTTTGTTTTTACATCAAAATGACACATTCCGCAGGAAGCAAGCACATTCCCTTCTATCATGCCATTTCCACCAATATTGGATACTAGTTCCACGTCGGATTTTATTTGCACTGTTTTAGAACGATCAGCTTTACATCCTCCACAGCCTGCATAAACAGCTTGACTGAAGAAAATGATTGAAATAAATAAGATATCAAGTTTGCTTTTTTTCATGATTTATCCTTTGAATGAGAATCTCTATATAAATTGTAAAAAGTATATACTAAATCAACAATTTTATTCTTTTTCAACATTGTAAAAAACTGTAACAAATATAGTATTCTCTCTCAGGTGCTGTGATTGAGAAGTGCCGACGATATTTATACTTGGGTTTTCATCAAGCCAATTCTGGATTATTTCTTCCATCTCCTGACTTAGAGGAGATAAACCGCTCTTTACAATTTCAAATACTTTTACTTTCATAAAGGTTCTTCTATTTTATGATAATTTAAATCTAATAATATTCAACGGAATAAGCATTGCTTTATAATCAGGTGTCCTGTTTTTTTACAGGTTTGATTTCATTGTATTTATAATCCGATAATTGTTTCATTTTTGGAAGAGTATATACTTCATTGAATTTATACTCTTTCCATATTCTGTTCCCTTCATTCATAAGATTAGCAGGTTCGAAGTTTTCATCATCAATGAAAATGGAATTCTCCATATCTATGATTTTTTGAATATTTATTTTATTTAAACATGGTGTTCTTTTGAATTTTTGTTTAAGCCATTTATTGAAAATTGTTTCTTGAATCATGGACTCGCTAATTTCCATTTTCATAAATGGATTGTTTTTTAAATCTAACTTAAAGCTTTTTTTAACACTTTTTTGAAATCGAACATGAAAATTGATTCTATCAATAAAATATTCAACAAGAATTTTATCAAAATTATAATTACTTAAGGAAATGCCTTGCTTCCATAATTCATATTTAACTGTCTCATTTTTCTGTTCATCACCTGTCATACCTGATTCTTTCCCAAAATGGATTAGTGCATCCTTTAAAAAGTAGAGTTTGGATAAAACCATATTTATGATTTCGATCTGTTTAAATGACAATGGGTTTTGATATGGAGAAATCATAAAAAAAATGAATAAGCATGAGGCAAAATGTTCTTTATACTGGATGTGATAAGATAACCATCGCTGCCAAAATAAGACCTAAAGCATTTGCAAAAAGATCTTTTTGACTAAAATATCCAGATTTACCTTTACTATCTTGAAGCTCTTTTGCAATACCGGCTACAAAACTAAGCCCTAGGGATGTTGGGATTGCAGATTTTTCTTCAAAATCTAATTTATTGACTAATACATATTGAATTCCTAATGCAATGAAGCAACTATATGAAAAATGCTGGGCTTTATCAATAGCAAACCAATTGTCCTGTTGTACTTTTGTTGTATCGACTACTGTATCATTTCCATATAAGAGAACCGGCGAATTGAAAAAGATGGATGAAAAAAGTAAAAAACGGCAAGTTCGAAGATAGAGCATAAGAATATATTTTAAATCATTTTATCATATGACTGACAGTAACAATTTTTTAAGAACACCTAAAAAGAAAAATGCGAGAATAGGAGAGAAGTCTACGCCTGCTCCATGTAGGGGTAATGTTTCTCGTATGGGTTTTAAGATAAGGTCTGTGATTTGATATATAAGTTGACTGAGTTGGTTATATGGATCATGTGGTATCCAACTCATTACCACCCGGATTAAAATCAATATCTGGATAAGGTTGAATGCATTGTTAATAATGGTGTAAAGGAGAAATTCCATCATGGAAATTTATGATGATTAACTAATGTAAAAGTCTTCTAAATCATGTTCTATGTAAAAAATGAAAAAAGATGTTTTTTGATTGTTTTATATAGAATCCTTTTTATTCTATTATTTGAGCTATATAATTATATTATTTATTTGATTATTGTAATGTCAAGAGACATGAATATAATTAGACATGCAACAGTAAAAACCGATAAAAAGCCATGATAACGGGGTGATTTGGTTATTGCACCATAAAGTGAAAGTATAGTAAGTAGGAATGGCATAATTGTGAATGGAGAAATGATGGGCTTCAAAAATAGAAAATGATTAATCAAAATGATAGATGCAAAATTATAGGCAGTAATAATGAAAAATATTCTATGTACTGAAAAATAATGTTTTTCTAGACTAATTTTTCCTGTTTCAGAAGGTTGAGGGAGGACTAAGGTTGTCATAAAATAAATACCGCTCAGATTAACGACAATGAGAAAAAATGATGGATAATCCCAATACTCAAGATTATTTAATTCCCACATTCCCCACCAGGTAAAGATATCCCAGATAAATACTGTTATAAACCAGATTGTATTTACCCAGTATGTCTTTACTCGAGAGTGAACTTCTATAAGCTCAGATGCTGCACTCAATAAATGAGAGATAGCAAGCCCGACAATGACAGAAAATAATACTGCTACAAATTCAAATGCCGACATTTATATTCTCAAATCTGAATAAATATTTACACATTCATTTTTTATATATTTAATTTAAGAAAAATTATTCTAATCAAACCATCATCCTTTGAATAAAAGGCCCTGGAATGTGAGTTAGGATTATTAATTTCTAAATATATTATTTTCTAAATATAGAAAAATAGAATTACGAATAATTGACACTAATCTTTTAGATTTAGAATAGGGTNATGNAGATTATTNAGTACATNAGATTCAAAATTTAAACTTAATTTTCACATGGAGATAATTATGCNGAAATACTTNACAGGNTTCTTTACAGCAGTATGTCTAACATCAAGTATATTTATATTTATGGGCTCCCAAAATAGGAGTCTTGGGCATATTAAAGCAGAAACAATTGTTGTTACAAACGAATTAGGTCAAACATTGATAAATGGTGATGGAATGACATTGGTTAATAAATATGGTAAAATTGTTTTTGCATCAGGTATCGCAACTGATGATTCTGGTTACCTTCAAACTTTTAGTAAGGATGGCCAGGAGATGTGCGCTATTAATGAAGGAGTCTTGAAAACATACAACAAAGATGGTGCAAATACAGGTTACTTTGGGACGAATAAAGATGATGACGGTGTTGCAATTTTATTTAATAAAAATAATGATTTAGGTTGGGCAGTATCAGGCAAAGGAAATAACTAAGTACTTCTTAAATTGCAGTGTTTGAGTCTATAGGACTTCTAACTAATCCAAAAACATCAATTAAAAATATTGCGGAGAGAGAGGGATTCGAACCCCCGGTACCCAGAAGGTACACTGCATTTCGAGTGCAGCGCATTCAGCCAGACTCTGCCATCTCTCCATAAAATTCGTTAAATTTGACCGAAAAATTATTATGCCTCTTAACCAAACACAACTCGCAGAACTGGAAGAATATCTGGAAACGATTCTAGAATTATATACTGAAGATGAATATGAAGATTATGTTGAAAGTATCGTTTCTAACTACTGCCACAGAAAATTTGGGATTGATGAACAAGAAGCCGTAAAATTATTTTACGAAATAGTTAATAATCTGAATTGACTAATATTGTGATGTCCTATTTTATATGGTCTTTTCCTGATTTAGATTTCTGCTTCTAATAAGTATATTATTTTGAGAGATATTGGATGTTCTTCAAAATTAACAACATGGGAATATTTTAGATGCTTCATAAAAAGCCATACATTACAGTTCTTATTTTTATTTTGACTTCATTCATATTTGCATCTGATGGTTCAGATATGACATGGTTTGAAAAATTACTCACATTTCTGGTCTCAGGTGCTTTAGTGTTTTCTTTGATCAAGGGTTATTTGACAGTTAATAAGATTTGGAAGCGTAGGAAGAATGAAGAAGTGGCAAATAGTATCTCAATAGTTGCGGCAATGTTAGGATTTGTTGTTGGATTTCCATTTTTATTGAATGCTATGATTATTACGCAAGATTATTTCAACGCTGCAAAAAGTGTAATTGCGCTCTTTCTTGCAACTGTTTTTACATTGATCGGAACTGGATATTTTGTTGATAAAAACCGAGGGGTTGGTTTTTTTACCCTGCTTGGTCAGGCTTTAAAATTAGAGGGTAAAGAGTCAGGTGATCTTTTAGCTGATATGGTACGTCCAAAAGGTGCACGGAAGATTATAGATATTCTAAAAAAATTGGCCGCGATTGATGATGACATCGCACAGGAAGAAATTGATCTCATTAATGAATTTTCTGAAAAATGGGGTATTGACATACCTGAATTAAAACCAGGTAGACCTGAAGAGGTTACAAATCTGGTTGAATTAAAAGCATTGGTTCAATCCTATTTAGATGAAGGACCGGATACAGATGTAGCTGAAGGTCTTGTAGACCTGATCAATCTTATGGCAGAAGCTGATGATGAAGTCACTGATGAAGAAGCAATGGCAGTAGCAGAATTCACTGGAATGATCTCTCACTATGTCAGTGCAGAGAGAGGCGGAGAAATAGAAATGTGGGAAGTGAATATTGTTCCTCAGGGTGATGAGCAGATCAATGCAGTGAGAGAAATATTACCTGATTTAGAGGTTGTAGATGATAGGGGTGGAAAGGTATTTAAGATTGGAAAATACTTTTCAGAAGATTATGCTGAAGCAGTTTGTGAAAAATACATATCTATCGGACTTTATTCAAATTCGACCAAACTGAAAGTAGATTTTAGCAAAGAATCCTAATCTAATATCAATTTGCTCCTTACCGATTTCTCTATCAGTTAGGAATTATAAATTATTTATAAATCTTTTAGATCTTTCAAGAGCTGCTGAAGCATATCTTTGGCATCACCAAAAACCATAATCGAGTTATCAAAACCAAACAATTCATTTTGGATACCGGCAAATCCTGTGTTCATTGTCCGCTTGTTAATAATTACAGTTCTTGATTTGTCTACATCCAGAATTGGCATACCGTAAATTGGTGAAGATGTATCATGTCTTGCTGCCGGATTGACCACATCATTTGCACCAAGCACCAGAGCGACATCGCAATCTTCAAATTCAGGGTTAATCTCATCTAAGTCCAGTAATTGTTCATAGGGGATATTTGCTTCAGCCAAGAGGACGTTCATATGGCCAGGCATTCTGCCTGCAACAGGATGAATAGCGTATAATACTTTTTTATTTTTTTCTTCAAGAAATTCAGCAACTTCTCTCACTGCATGCTGAGCCTGGGCAACTGCCAATCCATAACCCGGAACAACGATGATTTTTTCTGCAGCATCAAAAATCATGGCAGCTTCTTCGGTCGAATAAGATTTGATTGATATTTGTTTCGCAGAACTTCCTTCAGTGGATTGTTGATCTAGTCCAACTGCACCAAAAATCACGTTTGCCAGTGATCGATTCATGCCTTTACACATAATATTTGTCAGGATGAGACCTGATGCTCCCACCAAAGCACCAGAGATAATCAAACCGTTATTCATAAGCACAAATCCAGTGGCCGCGGCTGCAATACCAGAATAGGAGTTGAGAAGCGAAATCACAACAGGCATATCTGCACCACCTATTGGAATTGTGAGTGTGATTCCAAGAATTGCGGAAATAGCAATTACACCATAGAATAAATTCATTTCTACTGGCATTTGTATAAGATAAAATCCTATAAAAACCAGTGCCAATGCAAGCAGTCCATTGATTAGCTGTTGTCCTGGGAAAACAACTGGTTGTCCACTGACAAAGCCCTGTAGCTTACCGAATGCAATAAAACTTCCAGTGAACGTAAGGGTCCCAATAAAAACAGATAAAACAATGGTGCCAATTGTAAAAGTCGTGATCTCGCCAGATTTTAAAAATTCTGCTGCTGCTACCAGGGCTGAAGCTCCTCCGCCAAAGCCATTGAAAATTGCCACCATTTGGGGCATCTGGGTCATTTCAACCTTAATGGCAAATGTAGCACCAATAATTGAGCCTATAATCATACCAATCGCAATTAATTGAAAATCAATTTGATCATAAGTAACAAGGGTTGCTAGAATTGCGATTAACATCCCAACCGCAGCGAGCCTGTTCCCGTTCATTGCAGTTTTAGGATGGCCCAGTCTTTTAATACCTAAAATGAATAATACTGCTGCCAGTACATAAAATAGATTAATTGTTTCCACAATCTACTCCTATTTACGTTTAAACATTTTAAGCATACGATCTGTCACCATAAACCCACCTACCACATTAACAGTTGCAAATATAACAGCAATGATACCCAACCAGGTTCCAACACCACCTGATGTCGCAATAATTGCACCGACTATTGCAATTCCTGAAATGGCATTAGAGCCGCTCATCAGCGGGGTATGGAGAGTAGGCGGGACTTTGGTGATAATCTCAATACCAACAAAGATCGCTAATATGAAAACAGTTAAAATATTAATATCCATGATAAACCTTATTTATTCATTATTTGGAGAGTTGGTTCATGCGTAATCTTACCTTTATATGTAAAAAGTGATCCCGAGATAATTTCATCATCCAGATCTATATTTAGTTCGCCATCTTTTACCATGTATGTTAGAAATGCAGAAATATTTTTTGCATATAACTCACTGGCGTGAACCGGCATTGTGCCTGGTATATTGGAAGTCCCATCAATCGTGACCTGGTTGTGTTCAATGACATTATCTTTTTGCGTTAATTCACAATTACCGCCATTTTCTGCTGCTAGATCCATAATCATAGATCCTGGTTTCATTGAATCAACCATGATCTTTGGAATAAGCAAGGGTGCTGGTTTACCGGGAATAAGTGCTGTAGTAATTACAACATCTGCCTTACTAATGTGTGTATGGATTAATTCTTGCTGCCGTTGTTTATAATCTTCTGATGTTTCTTTTGCATAGCCGCCTTCACCGACACCTTCATCTGATCCTGATTCAACTTCAATAAATTTTGCGCCCAATGACTCAACCTGTTCTTTCACAACAGGTCTAACATCGAATGCTTCTACCTGTGCACCTAACCGTTTGGCTGTTGCTATGGCCTGTAGTCCTGCAACACCAGCTCCAAGAATTAATACTTTAGCTGGACGTATTGTACCTGCTGCTGTCATTAAGAGCGGCATATAAACACCCAAACGGGTCGCTGCCATAAGAACTGCTTTATAGCCAGCTATATTTGCCTGTGATGATAATGCATCCATCTTTTGAGCTAAGGTTGTTCTTGGAATGAGATGCATGCTAAAACAAGTGATATTTTGATTCGTCAGTGCTTGTACAAGAGGGGTGTCCCTTGTTGTTTGAAAGAATGAAATTAAGTTTGAACCACTTTTAATATTTGATATTTCATCCAAAGTAGGTGGCAAAACTTTTAAAATAATATCAGAGCTGCTTAATAATGTTTCAATGGATTCAACTATTTCTGCACCTGCTTCTTTAAATTGATCATCAGAAATAAATGATTTTTTTCCTGCTTGAGATTCTACTTTTACTGTTAACCCAGATTTTATTAATTCTTTTACAGTAGCGGGCGTTGCAGCAACTCTTGGTTCTAATTCGTGAATTTCTTTAAGTATTGATACTATCATATACGTTTTCTTTACTAGTTCATGTAAAAATCAGCATAAAATTAATACCGGAAGTTCCCACATCCATCCTGAAATACTTGAATAAATATCTTAATTTTTGTTTCACATAAAGTTGTTAAAATGAAATTTAAATCCTTTGCTTCTTTTATTGCATTATACTCAATACTAAATGCTGAAATAATATTGGTCCCCAATGATTATTCCACTATTCAGAGTGGGATTAATGCTGCTTCAGATGGTGACTCTATATTGGTGGCACCTGGTATATACAATGAAGGAATTAATTTTAACGGTAAAGAGATCCTAGTTGCATCTTATTTCGCAGTAGATACTGATTCCATGATGATCGAAGCTACTATAATTGATGCGCAAGAAAGTGGCAGTGTAGTAACATTTGACTCTGATGAAAATAATTCTTCTATTTTACAGGGATTTACCCTGAGAAATGGAATTGGCAATCTAGAAGATCCAGATAATAATGGGACATATTATACATACGGTGGAGGTATTTATTGTGAAAATAGCGATCCTATAATAAAGGATTGCATCATAAAGGAAAATGTGGGTGATGAAGGCGGCGGCGGTGGTGCTTTCTGTTATAATGCTTCACCTAAATTTTATAATTGTGTTTTTATTGAAAATGAGACTGATGATGTTGGCGGTGGTTTCTACTCCAGAAGCGGATCCAGTCCAGAATTTTATGATTGTGTTTTTACTGAAAATGTTGCTGATTTTGGTGCAGGATGTTACATACGTGATGATTCACCAATTATGATAAATGTATCATTTTACGAAAATTCAGCTAATAATTCTGGCGGGGCAGTCGTATTAAAAGACGATGCTAATCTAGTCGCAACCAATCTATATATTTATAACAATACAGCAGACGGACTAGGAGGCGGATTATATATTAATGAATCCAGTCCGATAATAGACACATTATTAGTTGCAGGAAATTCATCTAGTTCTGGTGGAGGGCTTTATATCAGAAACCCTTCACAAACTCAATTATCTCACGCAACGATTGCAAACAATTCTGCAGCATCTTACGGTGGCGGAATTTATATGAGAGATGAGGCAATTGTATTTTTAGATAACTCAATCGTATGGGGAAACGAAGAAACACAAGTTTATTTTCGTTCCACAGGTGCTGATTTAGAAATCAGTGTAAGTTACTGTTTATTTGAGAATGGTGAAGATGGAATTATTGTAAATGAAAATGGTGAAATAAACTGGGAAGATGGAAATATAGATGGAGATCCTTATTTTTGTAATACAGCATCAGGGAATTATTATTTAAGAGAAAATTCTCCATGTCTTACTAGCGGTGAAGATGGTTCATTAATGGGCTGCTTTCAATCAGCTTGTGGTCCTGTTAACCTAGGGCCTGTTTGGTATGTTGATATGAATGGGAGTGATGCCAGTGATGGAAGTTTTGAAACTCCGTTTGCAACGATACAGCATGCGATCAATGTTTCATCTGACGGAGATACAATTCGTTTGACTCCGAATATTTATTATGATGATATTGACTTTGATTCGAAAGCAATTATTTTAGAATCTCAGGCATTTGAATTAGATAATTTGGCACTTGTAGAAGAAACAACTTTTGTTCCGGGTCCACTGGGGGGCTCCTGTTTTGTTCTCGAAGGCGATTCAAATAATGATGCCGTAATACGGGGAATTTCATTTCGCGGTGGAACTGTACCTTACGGAGGAGGTATTGTTGTAGAAAATTGTTCACCTACATTTATAGGTATTGTAGTTGAAGATAATACAGCTGAAATTGGAGGTGGAGTATTTCTTTCCGCTTCAAATGCAGAATTTATTCAATGTACAATTCAAAATAATGGATCGAATATTGGCGGTGGAATATATACTACCGATGGTAATCCCATATTTGATCAAATGTTGATCAGAGATAATATTGCATATTGGGGTGCTGGAATGTATTCAGAAAATGCTGATCCGATTATCTTAAACAGTCGTTTAAGAAATAATGAAGCACTTATTGAAGGAGGCGGACTGTATCAATTTGGCGGAACCGGAGAAGTGAAGTGGACATCCTTTGAACAGAATTTGGGATACGATTTTGGTGCTGGTATTGTAGCACATGAGGCAGCAATTGAATTAAATCAAACAACATTTGAAGGAAACATTTCCGGAACAGGTTCCGTAATGACCTGCCATGGTGCGGCTATTGAAATAGTCAATTCAATATTATGGGATAATTCAGGCGATCAATTTTACTCATCTCAATCCAGTGGGCTTACAGCTCTTGCTATTTCATATTCAGATATTGATGGGGGTGAGACTGCCTTGGAGAATTATGAGAACTTTACATTAAATATTGGTGATGGTATAATAAATGAAAATCCGAGATTTTGCGATGAGTCTGTATTTGATTATGGTCTGGATCAAATATCTGTATGTAGGACTTCTTCTGATACAGGTGGTATTATAGGTGCATTTACGGATGTTTGCAGTTCATCAGTATCTATCAGGGAAGAAATAACCGCAAATAAATTTAATTTAATTCAAAATTTCCCGAATCCTTTTAACCCTGTGACAACTATTCAATTCACTCTGGGAGAAGATGGATTTTTCTCTTTAAAAATATTTAATTTGAATGGTCAACTGGTGAATATATTATTAGAAGATCGTGGTATTAAAGGGAAAATTTATAGTACTGTCTGGGATGGGAAAAATTCTTCAGGAGCAATAGTTACAACTGGTATGTATATTTACAGTTTAGAAACAGTTGAAGGTACTTTTAGTCGCAAAATGTTATACCTAAAATAATCATCATCATCAATAATTATTTTTTAATATATAACTTATGAATTAAGAGTCAAACGCTAGGTTATTTGATAAGCATATTAAAATGTAAGGGTCACCAACAGACCAATTATTAGACAGCTCAAATAATCTTCTTACACTATTCTATTTGTGGTCGGATTGAATGTATATTTTACTTCAATAAATAATGCCCATGAATAGCCTAAGTAAATTAAAATTACTGATAATCGTAGTATCCATTACTGCGGGTGGAAGTCTCTATGCCCAAATTTTAGGAGATTTCATAGGTAATTGGAATGGTGTTGAAAATCTACACAGCCCAATAGCATCTTACCTAAATAAGAGTATCTCTATTGAAATTTCAGAAGGCGGTGACCGAGAAGGTTTCTTGATCTATACTTCAACTTCAGACTTTATTTATGACAATACTCTGAGTTGGGCCTATCATTATATTGGCTTAAACAAGTTAACAAATGAATTGATATTCTTAAGACGTTGGATAACGCCTATTGGAACAGTGGGTTTTGAAGAAATCATTTATAATTTTGTGCATTTGGATGATGATACTTTTATAGCAGAGTATCACACTCCAGACTCTGAAACCCATCATGAGATTATTGTTTCAAGGACAACCCTGACTGTGGATGAGACCATTCCATCAAAAGTTTCACTTAATAAAAATTATCCAAATCCGTTTAACCCATCCACAACAATTGTGGTAGTATTAAAAAATACTACACAAGGAAGCCTTATTATTTACAATATCAAGGGTGAAGCCGTGAAGACACTTCACCAGGGTATTTTACCAGCAGGAAAGGTCCATTACATCTGGGAAGGCCGAAATGATTTTGGTGACAAATTGAGTGGAGGAACCTATATTTATCGTTTATTGACTGATGACTACTCTAAGTCCTACAAAATGGTGCTTCTGAAGTAAGTATCCATTCTGTCTGTATAATAATTAATTAAACCCATGAAACATATTGCACGTTATTTAATAACCTTTCTATCATGTCCGTTCATTTTTGCCACATGGTTTGATAATATTCCCAGAACCATTTACCAGCCCAATGGAGAAATAATTGACTGTTATGTTACAGGAGATCAATTTGGAAGGCGGCTTCATGATAAAAATGACTATACTATATTATTAAATGAGACCGATGGATATTACCACTATGCTCGTAAAGATTTGAATGGCAACCTAGTCTCTTCAGAGCTGATTGTTGGAAATGGGGACCCGGAATTATATGGCTTATCTCCTGGCCTGGCAATTTCTGTTGAAGAATATGAACGAAATAAAAATTTCTATTTTAGTGGCTCATCCAACCACGGTACTAGAGATGCACCCACTTCCGGAGAGATTTCGCAGATCAATGTTTTTATCCGCTTTTCTGATGATCCTGAATTTGCAAATCCAAGATCGTATTATGACGTAGTTTTTCAGACTGATGATGATGAGCCATCCCTAAAACATTATTACTGGGAAGTGTCTTACAATACTTTGTTGGTAAATACATTTCACTTTCCACATACTGTTGGTGATTTTAATGCATCCTATCAAGATCCTTATCCTAGGAACTATTATGAGCCATATTCTGGGAATAATACCAATGGCTACCAAAATAATACAGAGAGGACACAGAGAGAACACACTTTATTAGCAAATGCTTTGAACTCAATTGCGGGTCAAGTTTCCCCTCTATACGATATAGATGCAAATGATGATGGATATGTGGATGCAATTTCTTTTGTTATTTATGGAGGCCCCGGTGACTGGGCCGATCTTTTATGGCCACACCGCTGGTCCTTATATACCCAAACAGTGATGATAAACGGTGCGCAGGTATCTGATTATTTATTTATGTTATCAGAGTCTTGGTATTTCAATGTTGGGGTACTTTGCCATGAATTTTTCCATGTTTTGGGTGCTCCTGATTTATACCACTATGATGGGGGTGGTGCTCCGCAAGCTGTGGGCGGTTGGGATGTAATGGAAGCAAATACTGATCCTCCGCAATATCCAGGTGCTTTCATGAAATGGAAATACGGTGATTGGCTCCCTGATTTACCAGAGATTACTGAAACCGGAACCTACACACTGAATCCCCTTCAGCAGCAGGAGAACGCTATTTATAAAATTGCATCGCCAAATTCGGATACTGAGTATTATGTGCTAGAATATCGTAAAAAGGAAGGGATATACGAAATCAATACTCCCGGAAATCGTAATGGTCTTCTCGTTTACAGAATTAACACACTAGCAGGTAACGGTAACGCGAGTGGACCGCCTGATGAAGTCTATTTATATAGGCCGGGTGGGACACTTGTTTACAATGGTAATTTTGGTGCAGCTCCTTATAGCTCTGATTATGCTCATACAGCACTGAATGATGGGACAGATCCAGCCTGCTACCTCTATAATTACGGTAACGGTGCTGATGGTGGATTAAATTTGTTAAATGTGACCAGTGCAGGAGAAACTATTTCATTTACAGTCTCTTTCGGTGTGCCAATCATTGATCTCAATTCAGAAGAAATAAACTTTAATTTAGCTGTGGGAGATTTTGATAATCAGACGGTAACCCTGACAAATGGAGGTGAAGCTGAATCTCAATTGGAATACATGGTAAATGAATCTGGAAATCTACCTTTTTTAAATCCGAGTGGTGGCCCAGATGGTGGGAATTATTACTGGGCTTCAGCATCTCAAGAGCCAGGAATGGAATACGAATGGGTTGATATTGATGATAATGCTTTACAGGTTAATTTATCTCACAATGATCTTTTTGCTGATGCCCCTATTGAATTGCCATTTGAGTTTGAGTTTTATGGTGAATCCTATAATTATGTTCTCGTAAATGCAAATGGTTGGATAGGATGGGATAATGCGAATGAAAATGCATGGCTAAATAGTGAGCTACCATCGCAAAGTGCCCCCCGTCCCGCAATATTTGGATTCTGGGATGATTTAAATCCCAATAATGATGATGGAAATACAAATTCGGCAGGAGATATATTTTATCATGTAGATCAAGACAGAGCAGTTATTTGGTTTAATGATATAGTTCGTTGGAACCAAGATGATTGGGGCCAATTTGATTTTCAGATTGTACTCTATGCCGATGGATCATTCTGCACTAATTATCGTGAAATGAATGGGGTTGTTAATTCAGGTACCATTGGATTTCAAAATAGTGATGGCACCATGGCAACACAAATCGCTGCTAATGAAGCTTTTATCTCTAGTGGATACACCTGGAAGGCAGATGTTTCGGACGAAGATGTTCCGTGGATGATCTTATCTTCAAGCTCTGGCAATTTATCTGGTGTCCTTTTTGGTGGAGAATCAACAGAGATTTATGTTCAGGCAGTTACAAGCGGTTTAGAAGAAGGTCTGTATTCTGCGAAAATCAATGTTTCTGCTTATAATGTTGAACCCGCTTCTATAGATGTGAACTTATATGTGACAGGTGATAATGCAACTCCAACATTACCTAATATTAATATTTCTTCATCTGAAAATGGCATTGTGAACCTTCCAGATGATGTGGATCCATTATTCACAGCTGTTGCTTCCAGGTATACTCACATTGTTGCGCCAAATGGCGACTTAATTCAATTCCTTATCCAGGATGAGTTTACGGATGCTCAAATCCTGCACGCTCGAAAAGTACTAGAATCTTATCTTACTAATATTCCTGGCAGTGATTGGGGGAGTGATAAGTCTAATATTGCTGACGCTATTGCCGTCAGTAATGCGATTATGTTTTTACTCAACGATGAAGATGAATATGAAAACCCAGATCTGTGGGCGTTAATTGATGCAGGGGTAAATGGCCAAGACCTATTGGCTTTTGAGGTTTTTCCTGAAGGGACACCGCAATACATGAATAGTTCAGAGCGTGATGCTACTTTTGAAGAAGTTTTACACTTTGTCCATGGCTTTGGCATTCAGCTTGCCCTACCTGCTATGCAAGTCGCTTTAGAATCTGCCATGGAAAATGCAATGAATAATGATATTTACAACCCATTAAATGACCTTCCTGTAGAAGATTATGATGAAGAATATCTAGCAATGGGGCTTGAATGTTATTTTGGTATTTGGTCACATGATCCAAATGGTAATGGCTACTGTGGTGATAACGAATATGCTTTTATAACTAGGGAAGCGATGGAAGCTGGTGATCCATCATTGTATGCAATAATAAACGGTTTTTTTGGTGAAGCTTGGGAATATACAGCGGTTTTACCTGATGGATTTAGTTCAGATTTTTATTTAGAAAAGCAGATTGGTCTGGACTATACATACCGATCCCAGTATCTTAAAAATTTCAAAGTTTCTGGTGAACCATCTATTAACTTTTATGGAAATAGCTTTTCCAATGCAATAGTAGGTAATGATGGTGATAATCAATTTATCGGTTATGATGGTGAAGATATTTTGCATGGAGGTGATGGAAATGATCGTGCAATTTTTCAAGGTGATTACCCCTATTATGCGATTTTACCACCTGAGATAACCGGAGATTCATCTTTCCAAATTGTAGATCTAGTTCCTGGAAGAGATGGGACTGATCATCTATACGATTTTGAAGAAATTGAATTCAATGGTGTTGTCTATCAATTAGATAATTTGTTGGATATTAGTTCAAATAACTCTCTCCCCACCAAATACAGGTTAAATAACCCAATACCAAATCCATTTAATCCAATAACATCTATTTCATTTGATATTGCTGAATTTGATTTTGTGAATCTGAAAGTTTATGATTTAAATGGCAGAATGATTCGGATTCTGCAACAGGGATACCTTGACCAGGGGAAATATTCCATAAAATGGGATGCAACTGATGAAAATGGCTTACCTGCTCCGACTGGAATTTATTTTGTAAGGCTTACCACCCACTCTTTCAGTCAAACTAAAAAAGTTCTCTATCTAAAATAATCTGTCTAAAGTGTGAGTGAAATCACACTTTTTTTCGTTTTCAAGTTGAGTTAGGGCAATAGGATCCTATGTGGGAGGTCTGTCTTTACACCTAATTTTCAAAAAAATAATGATAAAAAGGAGATGGGAAACAATGAACCTTAAAAAGAAAATACAATCAGGCTTCACGATGATTGAGATAATGGTTGTTGTTGTAATTGTTGCTATTCTGGCGGTAATCGCGCTACCAACTTATTTTGATTTAGTAAGTAGTGGTTACGCATCCGAAGCAAGAACAGTGATGTCTAATGTTAGTAATGCTTCCAAAATGTATTATCAAGAGAAGGGCGAATGGCCATCAGAAATTGATCAGCTAGAAAGAGCCGGGAAACTTGACGTAGAACGCTCCACCAAACTAAAATGGTCATTTGATATCGCACTCAGTGATCAAGGAGGTAGGATTACTGCTACAAGTACTGAAGAAATGTCTGGTGGTGCAGGGAAGGTTGTAGTCTACGATGCGGATAATGGTAGATTTAGCGGTTACGGTTCACCAGAAGAAGAATAGATTTTATGGACCTAAACCAATTACTTTCTTATTCTGTAGATAGCGGCGCTTCTGATCTTCACTTAAGTGTCGGTTCTATACCGATGGTTCGGATTAATGGTGTTATGAAACCATTAAACATGGAGCCACTTAAACAAGAAGAAATGGAAGCGATTATTCCTCAGGTTCTGGATGAAGATCAAATTCAAATTTTTGAAGAAAGAAAAGAGATTGATTTTTCAGCTAGTTTAGAAGGTAAGGGAAGGTTCCGTGTCAATTTTTTTAATCAGATCAAAGGTTTGGCAGCAGTTTTCAGAACGATACCTGAAGTTGTTAAAGATTTTGATGATTTAGGCATACCACCCGTATTAAAAAATTTAGCTCTAATTGACCGCGGATTGGTTCTTCTAACAGGGCCAACCGGATCAGGTAAGAGTACCACTCTAGCGGCGATGGTAGACCACATCAATACTCAACGTAAATGTCATATTATTACTATTGAAGATCCTGTGGAGTACTACCACCATACAAAAGAAAGCCTGATTAATCAACGTGAGCTAGGGGCCAATACACATAGTTTCGCAAATGCAATGCGCTCTGCCCTTCGTGAAGACCCAGATGTAATTTTGGTCGGTGAGATGCGCGATTTAGAGACTATTTCTCTTGCATTAACTGCCGCAGAAACGGGTCACTTAGTATTGTCAACACTGCATACATCAAGTGCTGTCAAAACGATAGACCGTATCATTGATATTTTTCCAACGGGACAGAAGGGACAGATACGTTCTATGCTCTCAGAGAGTTTAGAAGCAGTCATTGCTCAAAAGCTATTGAAAACAAAAGACGCAAAAGGGAGGGTTCCTGCCTGTGAAGTTATGATCGCAAACACTGCCATTCGAAATTTGATCCGTGAAGATCGAATTTATCAGATACCGTCCATTATTCAATCCGGTGGAACAGATGGTATGCAATCACTAGACCAGGATCTACAGCGGTTAGTTACTCAAGGTCTTATTGAGAGAAAAATGGCCCAGTCTATTGCAGAGAATCCAAAACTATTTGCTCAAAACGTACTCTAAATGAATTTCAAAAAAACAACATCTGGCGTTGGTTTTATAGAAGTGATGACTGCCACAGTTATTATTTTAATTTCCTGTGTTGGTTTAATGATGGGTGTGGTGCATGCTCGAAGTGAGCTACATGCATTGGAAATAAAAGAACGAGCAACGGAAGAGCTTTTGAACTATATGGAGTATTGGAAAGGTCGTATCGCAGATGGCAATCTATCACCCACGGAACGTGCAGGAGATCCGGATGGAAATGATATATATCTTGTCGGTTCTTTTGGAGACCGCTACACTATTAAAGCAAAAATTTATTACAATATAAGACGGTTGAACAAATTCAACGATTACGGTATTACAGACATGTCAAGGTTTGAGATAGAATGTTGGATTAAATGGAGTGACTACTTTGCAGCACCCCCCAGTCGCTATGCTGGCCGAGTTTCAAAAGAGAGAAGATTATCAACTATCATGACGGTTTTTGAAACATGATTAAGTCATTTTTGAAAAAAACATCTTCAGGTATTACCCTAATGGAAATTGCGGCTACAACAATAGTAGTTGGAGTTATTGCATTTGGTATGACTTCAGCAGCGCAAGCAGTTATTCTGCACTACCAAACAGATACAGTCCGACAGGACTTAAGGCAATACGGGAACAATATACTAAGAGAGATTTCTCGTGAATTAAACCTGGCAAAAAAGGTTGAAATAGATGGCCAGAATGGTTTTTCTCGAATGAAGCTATATGAAGAATTCACAGATATTTCTCCCCACCTACAGATATCCTGCGATCGTAGAAATGGAATTGAGTTTAATAGTGAGCCGCCGCTTAAAGGTCTTTTGAAGCTCCCTTCTGAAGGTGCATTTCGAGGAAATGGGCAGAGAGAAGTATACATTGTTGATTTTATTGTTCAGACAGATGTTGATACGCGTCCGAGTCTCTCTCTTTTTAAGAGTTCTTATTTGCATGTCACACTCACCTTAGGACTCGAGTCAGATGTAATTGATGAAGGTGTAAGAGAAATCACAGAAGAGCATAGATTTCATAGAACAGTATTCTTAGGTACTAGCTATATCCAGAAGAAGATTACTAATGCCATGACTGAAGAAGAGACAGATGTTTAGAAAGATATCTACAGGAAGTGTGGCGCCGCTTGCGATCCTTTTTACTATGCTATCAATGGCATTTACAGCAGCGTATTTGAAGAACTCATTCAGTATGGATGTGATGGAAAAATATAGATATTCCGAGTGGAAAGCCCTCTACGCTGCTGAAGCTGGACTTAATGAAGTCGGTATTGTTGTTCTGCCCCAGATTACATCTGACACATTGCTACTTGGTAATGGTGTAGAATATGGAGCAGATGAAAACGGAGAGCGATTGGGCACTTATGAAGATATAGCGTGCTCTACAAGGTTACAAATAGGATCAACCAGGAAAGAATACATAGCTTACTCAACAGGAATAGCTGAATATACCACTCCGAGCGGAACAGATGTGCAGATCAAGCGTCGAGTCTATACTACTATGGTACCCGCGGGTTTTGAAGAATTCATGTATTTTACCCATGAGGAAAAGCCTATAGGTCCTGGAAATACCGGAAATGTCAATTTTGGAAGTTCGGATGAGTTAGAGGGTAAGGTACATACGAATGGTGTGATAAATCTTAGTAATAATTGTTCCGGAGGTGGTCCAAAATTTTCAGGTGAAGTAAATATAACCTTTGAGGCAATTGATGAAAATGGTAGTGGAGTTAATTATGGAGGTTGTAATGAGAGTGTATTTGAAGTGGATGACATTAATATACTTGATACCGTTTCACAGATAATCTTTCCACCGGATAATTCGGCAGAGACTGCAAGGCAAAACGCGACTCGAGTATTAGAAGCGGATGATAAATTATTTCGTGGAAATCAGAAGGACACTTTAATTATGACGGAGATTAATTTTGTTCAAGGTGGTTACTGGGCAACACAGTGGTGGTATAATATCCCACCAGTTGGTAGCCCGCCAGCAGAGTATGATTTTTTCTGGGACAGTACCAACTACGTAAATTTAGATCCACCACCAGCTGGATTTAGTCGGTTTGCACTTTCCAATGTATTCAATGATGCAGCCGGTAATTATGATCCTCAAACTAATATGTTGATAGTAAGTGTGATTGATGCTGATGGGAACAATATACAATCTGAATTTCAAGATTTAGTTGAAAATGGTGATGTAATACGTATTGAGAATGAAGCCGGTACCAAGATAGCAACTTTTATAGCTAATGCTGTATTTCCAGGCGATGGCAATATTAAGATTATTTTTACTCCAGGAAGTTTAACTTATTTCAATGCTGATGGAAAGGGATTTAGTCAGAATGAACGAGTGACAGTTATTAATACCAGTGCATCAACAGGCCTTGCTGAAGATGTGGAGTGGAATTCATTTTATTATTACCACGACCATGGCGATAACTCATCTGAATTTTGTGAAGCAGGAAGGCTACACCACTTTGACTTTGAATATTGGAACTACGGCGGTATTTCTGGAAATAATTGTGATATTTTTAATTGTCCTGATATCATATACAACAGCGAATACGTACATATGAATCGAACATTTTTTTCTAAAGGGAGTTCACCTCAGGTAATTTATGTACGAGGTGGACAAGTCCTTGTTCGAGGTACTGTGGATGGTTTATATACAATTGTAACGGATGATTTCACTGAATACCGACGGCATGATAATATGGATATAATTGATCGTGTTTGGGGTAATATTTGGCTTATAGATGATATTGTCTATCTCGATTCAGATGCATATGGGGAAGTAATTCACCCGGAAGATGGTGGCTCAGATCATGTATTAGGCTTAATTGCAGGTGGAAGCGTTATTATTGCAAATACAAGGCCCAATGGAGCTAGGGGTGGTTGCACTGACAATAGTGAGGATGATGAATGCCATATAAGAATTAATGCTTCTCTTCTTGCCATGAATGGTGGATTTCTTTCACATTATTGGCAAAATACCTTAACCGATTTTCATGATATAGACGATAATCTTCCGTATGGCATTATTGCAGATGGTAGGGGTGGACACAGGAACTATTACAGACCTGAAACAAGTAATGGAATATATACTGGGGTAAATGATAAAAGAGGTGATGTGAAACTATATGGATCAATTGTGCAATTTCAGCGTGGTTATATGCTACGGAATACGGTTGGCCCCTATAATGCTACCCCTGGTGTTGGATACGATAAGGATTATCATTATGATTGGAATTTACGTATGCGTCCACCACCATATTTTCCAGATCTACAGAGTTCCACTAATCAAGTAATTTTAAAAATGGCTTCTTACGGTGAAGCTAAAAACTAAAGTATAAAGAATAGGAAAATAATGTACCTCGGTCTAGATATTGGCAGACAGTTTATTAAAATGGTCACAGTTGAAAAGGTAAAAGATGGATTTAAAGTCTTGGATGCGGGAACAAGATTAGTTCCTGAACCAAACTCAGCCTATGATCCGGAGAAAATCGATAAAACACACTGGGTCATGGCTGTGAAAGAATTGTTTCGTCAACAAGGGCTGAACCCCAAAAAGGTTAAGGTTCTGACAACCGGAATCAGTGGTTCAAATGCAAGTGTTAAACAAATCACAACCATGGAAATGCCTTCAGATGAGTTAGAGTCTGCTATGACCTTTGAAGCCAGAAAGCATATTCCCATGGATGGCACGGATGCTATCATAGACTATCAAATTATCGGATCAAATGAACTGGAAGTGGATAAAATTGACGTTGGTCTAGTTGCCTGTACCAAAGGCGTTTTACATGGGCATATGGAGCTCATAAAAGATTGTGGTTTGAAACCAGGTGTAGTTGATGTGAATCCGATTGCCATCAGTAATGCATTTACGCTAGTAAAAGATCTGCCAGAAGACGGTCTAGTAGTACTCTTAGACATTGGCGCAGTTTCATCTAGTTTAGTCGTCTATGGGAAAGGAAAACAGTTTTTTACTAGAGATTTACCTATAGGTGGACACCATTTTGTTAAAGAATTATCTCAAAGAAAAGAAATTAGTTATATAGAAGCACAAGATTTACTCTACAAGGGTGGTTTAGCCGCTGTTGGCAGCGTTGAAACCGATGAACCATCTACAGCTGTTGGAATTGCTGAGCGTACTGTTTACGATAATTTAGTTGAAGATTTAAGACGATCACTGAGGTTTTATGCAAAACAAACTGGTCAGAGTTTTTTCTTAAAACTATTTTTATTGGGCGGTGGTGGTGAGACCAAGGGTCTTTCAGATTTTATTACAAGTAAACTGAATATTGAATGCACTTCATTCGATCCATTTGAAAATATTGAAGGGAACGATTCCATTTCATTAACAAATAAGAGTCAATATGCCACTGCGATGGGCTTGAGTATTCGGGGAGGAATGTCTAATGGATAGGCAGTTCATTCTTATCAACCTGAATAAAGCTGAGAGTGCAGAAACAAGACTTCAGCGAATAAGGGAGCAGTTCAGATGGGGTACATTCGCAGTCTTACTGATTATTCTGTTGGGTGTAAATATTCGAACATGGATGATAGGATTAGGATACAACAAAATAATTGATCAGAAGAAAGAAGAAATTCAAAGATTAAAGGATGAAATTGCCAAGCTTCAGACTGAAGGAAAAAATTTATCCAAGGATGACATCCTTGCCTTTGCTGATTTAGAGCAGAACAGATATCTCTGGGCTCAAAATTTAGAGATTCTTGGAACAATGACACCGGATGATATGGCAATAACGGGCCTGCGATATAAAAAGCAAAAACTGGTAGTTCGTGGTATTGCACTTACCTTTGAAGATCGCAAAGATTTTGAGATTATCGATGAATATGTTCAAACGCTGCGCAGGAATAAAAATTTCTCCCAAAATTTTGGAAAAATCAAATATGTTGGTCACAGCAAAATAAATGTACGAGGACAGGATATTGTACGCTTTGAGATTGAAGCCACAATTAAGAAGAATCGACGTAAATCTTATTCATAGAGAGATAGATGGCTGAAAAAAGAAATATATTACTATTTTGTGCTCTTGTTTTCCTTACAATCACATTCTGGGTCAGTTCTTCCATAATGATCGGGGAAAAACCATTCGATATTAGGATGCTGGAAGATGAACAGGCTGAACTGAATGAAAATCTAATCAGTGCACAAATTTTGGCTAGTCAGTTAGACCGTGTCTTTACATTATTTCAGGAGAATCTGGCCTTGTCACAAGCAGACTCTCTGGCTGACGATGCGAATCTCCCATTTTTAAATAATCTAACCAATATGTTAGAAGCTTTAGATATTGAGCTGCTGGGTATAAAGCCGAAACCACGAAAAAATAAAACCACATACTTCGAAGCACCGTACATCATAACACTTGAGTGCACATTTGAGCAATTTGGGGAATTTCTTTCTGAGATAGAGAGATCGCCGAGGTTAATCACAATTGATGAATTTGAAGTGAAAAATGGAATTCAACGGATAAAAGCAAATATTCAGGAAGAAGACTTAATAGATCAAGAATTTATTGTCAGTCTCTCAACGATAACGCTTGTCAAATCAAAAACGAAGGTATCCTAATGAGTGAAAGATCAGTGACTATATGGAATCTGTTGGTTGGCATAACAATCGTTTCCCTGATTGCCACCAGTTTTAAGCTATTTCCAATGAATAAAAAATATAATCGACTAAAAGAGAGGTCAAACAATCTGCAATTTGGTACAGACAAAGAATTAGAAGATATTATCGCTTATCTAGAAAACCGTTTGGCTGACAGAAGCGATTTTCGATTTTCATTGAACAATACTCCAATGATGCTGACAAATGTATTAACGATGGCTGACGGTACAGGTAGGCGTTCCAGAAGAAACCGAAATGCAGTACGTGTTGCCCTGGTGTATCAGAGGAATAATCACTTTCAAGCTCAAATAGATTACAGAGGTAAAGCTTATACTGTATCGGTGGGAGATAACATAGAAAATATTGGTAAGGTCGAGTTGATTGATGCGACCCAAGTACTTATCCGAACAAGTGCTGGTCTTAAAGCTTATCCAGCTCCCGGTAATCTGAACACAAGCTTCAATCAAAAGAGTAAGGTCAATCCCATGACAAATCAAAATCTGGTTTGGGTGCACGGAACTGATTACAGCTATTTGAAAAAAAATAATAAAAAGAATTAAATCTTAAAGGGATATGCCACAATGAACTATTTACAAAAGGCAAAACTTCTTGCGCTGATATGGGCAGTTATTTTTCCGCTCTGGGGTCAAGATAGCGAGCCTACTCAGTCTAACGAAGAAAAATTAATCAGTGTACACGCTGAAGATGCTTTTTTACCAAGTATTCTAGCGATCTTAGCATCAGAAAGTGGATATAATATTGTGACTGATCCCAATGTGAACAGGCAAGATAAAATATCTATTCATTTGGATGAAGTTCCAATAGAACAGGCGATTAATCTGGTTGTGAGAGCTGTTGGCTTGAGCTACGAAGTAGTTGGTAATTCTTTTCTGATTGCTGATCCCAAAAAGTTAAAAGAAGAAGTGGGTGTCTCTTCCCATGTTATAGAGCTTAAATATGCATCAGCTGAAGATGTGAAAAACTTACTCCAGGACATTTCAGGTCAGGTTCAGGTTGATATCCCTGGTAATAAACTCTTGGTTAATGCTTCTCCAAAAAAAATCGCTGAAATCATTCAGGTTGTACGAGAAATTGATGTTCCTGCAATCCAGATTATGTTAGAGACTAGGTTGATTGAAGTTGCGGCAGATGTAGAAGAGCAGCTGGGAATTGATTGGTCTAAACTATCAAATTATAAAACTATTTTAGCTGAAAATGGTGTTCCTGAAACAGACGGGGGTGGTTCCGTAGTCCCTGCAGAGCAGACACTTGGTGATCTCCCTGCGACAATGCTGTTCAATAGATTGAGTGATAAAAAAGATGAAACAGCCATTATCCCACGGTACTTTAGCCGACAACTCACTGCTTTTGATATTACACTGGACATGCTTCAAAAAACAAACAAAGCTGAAGTATTGGCAAACTCAAGGCTGACAACAATAAACGGCCGTGAAGCCAATATTAAATTAGTTGATATTGTACCCTACATCCTTAGTTCAGGTGGCGTTGGTGGTCAGGTGCAGGTACAGCGTGAAGAAGTAGGGATCAAGCTGAATATACTGCCTACAGTGAATACAGATGGGTATATAACCTGTAAGGTAGAGCCAGAAGTGTCTACAATATTCGAGTTTATAGGCCCGGACCAGAATATTCCACGTGTAAAAAGCAGAATTTCATCTACGACGATAAGGGTAAGGGACGGTGAGTCAATTATCATTGGTGGTTTACTAAGTAATGATAAAAAAAGGACTACCTACCAAGTCCCAGTCTTAAGCAAAATTCCATGGTTGGGGAAAAAATTGTTTACATCGAATGGTATCGTCGAACGTAAAACAGATTTAATTATCCAAATAACACCAAAGATTGTTGTAGATGCATATACAGGTATTACAAAGTCTGAAGATATGGTTGAATTTGA
>PBKF01000021.1 GCA_002722105.1 Fidelibacterota bacterium | reverse complement strand
TTTGAAAATCATTAACCGCACCATGTATAATATCATTAAGGCTCTGATTGGTAAGATCAAAACTGTCATTGTCTTCCATGGATTCAATTTTTGATAACCAAAGGAGGTCGTCAATGATCGAATTTAGTCTATTAGAGTTTTTGAGCGCTTTTTTTAGAAATGATTTTCTTTTGTCTTTTGGAAGTCCTTTTTGTTGAACAGTTTCCAGAAACCCTACAATTGATGTAATTGGAGTTTTTAGTTCATGACTAACATTTGCAACAAAATCCTGTCTTATTTTTTCAAGTTGTTTCAATTTGGTAATATCGCTTAACAATACAAGATATCCTGATTGTCGACCCTGGAGAATGGTTCCGTTAACCAGAAAAAATCTATCCATGTTCTTTTTAATTCTGATCTCCTTTTTTTGAGCGGTATTGGATTCAATTAATTCATTAATGTAGGATTGAAAGTTCTCATCCTTTATTGCTTTGTCAATCTTGAGCCCAATTGGATTCTTTGTCATAATATTCAGATATGTGAGTCCTGATTTATTTATCATCAGAATAGTTTTTTGGTTATCTACGACCAATACACCTTCTGTCATGTTTGATAAGACAAAATTTGTATCTTCTTCTGTTTTATTTCTTTTTAGGTGTTTGGCCATCAAGAATTATAAGGAATTAAACCAATAGAAAACCTAGGAATCCCTAGGTTTAAATCGATACCCAACACCACGAATGGTCTGAATGAGAGACCCAGATTCACCCATTTTTTTTCTCAACCCAACTATTTGAAAATCTATGGAACGGTCTGTTACGGAGTAATTATCTCCACGTATCTTATCAATAATTTGATACCTTGTAAAAACCCATCCAGGGTGTGATGACAATAAATGTAAAATTTGAAATTCTGTAAAAGTTAGTTCAATAAATGCATTGCTTATAATCACTTCTCTTGTTCTTGGTTTAATTGTTACATCAAAAATTTTTATTTCTTTATTTAGGTCTTGCTCTTCTAGTTTACCCCTACGGAGAACGGATTTAATTCTTGCTAACAATATTTTAAAACTGAACGGTTTGGTAATATAATCATCAGCTCCCGATTCCAAGCCCTTCACAATATTTTCTTCTTGCCCAAGTGCAGTAAGCATTACTATTGGGATATTTTTTGTGTCTTCATCAGTCTTGATAATTCGACAAACATCTAACCCCTGAATTCCAGGCAGCATTAGATCAAGAAGAATGAGGTCCGGATTTTGTTTTCTAGCCACTTTGAGACCGGTTTCCCCATTATTAGCGACATATGTATAATATCCACCAGCACCAAGGTTATATTCAAGAAGCTCAGCAATGTCTTTTTCGTCTTCAATAATTAAAATATGTTTTTTTGACATGGTATTAAAATAAAATTATAAATGGTTTGTTAGAAATATATTAGGTTTGGTGAAATAATTCTTTATATAGTATCATAAACTGATTGGGTTTTTAAGAAAAATAATTATTTGAAATCTGATGAAAAATAAAATCATTCTATCTTCTACATCAATATACTGTTTTTTGTATGCAGATAATCAATAGTTGACCTTAACTAAAAAAAAACAAGAATTAACAATCAGCGGTATGGCAAGGTTTAAAAATGGATATGTTGTAGTTCATGATAATAAGACAGCTAATAAACCTCGTGCCTTTTATGAAAAGCAGATTTTAGATATTAGATGAGGTGGTCGAATTAATAGAATCTCTATAATATATTGTCCCCTTAAAATATTTTATTAAGTATGCTATCCATATGTGGCAATCTTTAAGAATATATTCTAAGTCTTTATAGCTCACCCACTTACATTGTGTAATTCCCTCGTGTTTGTCTGGAATTAATTTTTGAGATAAACTTCCATTATACTCCACTAGATACCAATATGTTTTTTTTATAAAATGGTGTGCATTAATCCTCTTATGGTAATATGTCGGGATTAATTTATTTTTTATTATTAATGATTCTTTTTTTAAACCAGTTTCTTCAGATATTTCATTAATAGCTGTATATCTTTTTTTGTCGCCTTTTTTAATTTTTCCTTTTGGCAAATCCCAAACATCATTTTTTTTTATAAATAAAATTGCATTGTTTTTTATTACAATTCCGCCAGCTGTATTAATTTTATTGTTCATTTGCTTTTATTTGATATAAAAACTCATATTGTTCTTTATTGAGATCTTCAAATAGAACATTGTTAACTGTCATCTGATAACTCGGGTCTTCTCTGTTCCATTTTTTAATTTTTATCCTTTCTTTTCCTTCATATTCTATTTGTGCAAGGACATATCTCATTGCATTCAAGCGTGCAATCATTTTATTATCTGAGTTTATTATAACCCATGGAGATATTTCTGTTGATGTGTGTTTAAACATATACTCTTTGAACTTTGTAAGAACTTGCCAGTTTTTATGTGATTTCCAATCGTTTGGTGAAAGTTTCCAATATTTTAACGGGTTAATTTCTCTTAAATGAAACCTTAGTTGTTGGTTCTCTTTTGATATAGATAAGTAGAATTTGATCAGTATTATCCCATTATTTATTAGATGATTCTCCCATTTATTTACATTTTTCATAAAGTATTTATATTGCGTCTCGTTGCAATACCCCATGACAGGCTGTATAATGGCTCTTGAATACCAGCTTCTGTCAAAAAAATATATATTTCCTGGGGGGGGCATCATTTTATTCCAGGTGTCAAACCATCGCTTTCTTTGTTTTTTATTTGGAACTCCTAATTCTATAACGCTGACAGTCTTGGGCATCATGTTTTCTATAAAGCGTTTTATAGTGGACCCCTTACCAGCAGCGTCTCTACCCTCAAAAACAATACCAATTCTTTTATTGTTCTTTATTACCCATTCTTGAAGTTTTAATAATTCTACCTGTAGTCTTTTTTTCTCTTTTTTATATTGCTTTGGTGAAAGAGTTTTATATTCTGTTCTATTATATATTATCATAATTATTGCTATATATTATTTAAGTATACTTATACCTAGATTAAAACTTCTTTCCAATTCCCAGTCACTGATATTGTTAAGCCATTTTGTTGGAGATTGACAAACATACTACCATCAATGGGTGAAAAACAAACACCGGCAAACTCAGCACCGTTATAATTATTCTCAGCAATAAGATATGATTGGCCATTTGGATTTATTCCCCAAAGTCTATTTATATCTGAATTGTCTTCACAGACAATCAAATCACCCCATGGTGCAATCATGATATTATCTGGCATATTAATATTATTTTCTATATCTACTTCATACCATAATTCTATGGTGGATTCATTTTTTGAGGTTGGAGTGATTTTCCAAATTTGCCCTTTTTTGACTGGCCCACCATTTGTACAGGCAATATAGATTGAAACCCCATCTGAAGTAATTCCTTCCCCTCGTGCAAATTTTGTTGCGCCCTTATAGTGCCCTTCGAATCGCACAGAATCCTCGATAGGGTCATGTTCTTCAATTTTGATCCATTCAATATTAAAACGTTTATTTTTTGTTACAAGTGATTTTGACCAATTTCTAAAATCAGTGAATGTATTATCATCGATTCTTAAGGCAAATAACTCACCTTTTTTTAGAGAATTAATTCTTTCTGGAATGAATTTATAAATCAAGCCATCATTTCTATCTTCTGTTAAATAAGCCTGATTAAACTTATCAAACGCAACTGCTTCATGATTAAATCGCCCCATCTTTTTAAGCGGACGAGGTATTTCAAGAGAATCGCCAAGAGGGGAGACCTCAAAAACATATCCGTGAGGTGTTTGGTTATTCTGTTTTTTTTCAATATGCTCTTCACAAGAAAGCCAAGTTCCCCATGGTGTAATTCCTCCTCCGCAATTAGCTATAGTGCCACTAAGACTCAAGTATTCATTAACAACCTTATTGGATGCATTATCATACACCATGGTAGTCGTTCCACCAAATGATTTTACATCGTAATGTTTATTATCTAGAGCTTGAATTTCTTTTTTTGGATTAGAAAAAGCACTTTCTCTCGAATGGGTCCACTTAGTCAATTCGTGATTTCTTATGATAACTGTTTTATTTTTGACTGCAAATGCGCCCATACCATCTGGTAAACCTGGGACAAGGTATCCATCAGACATTTTATTACCCTTTCTGGATAATATGTTATATGATAAATGCGGATTTAAATCCACAATCTTATTTGAATCTTTTTTGATTTTGTGGCCTAGGGCCCTTTCAAAGCTCAAAAAGGGAAAAAGCCCTATAGTGGATAAAAAAGTCCTACGATTCATTTTCATTTATTCAGCCTTAAAATTAATGCTGGATATTACAAAGGAAGAATAATGGCAAATATTGTATTTGTGCCAGCATCTGCCTTCAGAATTCTACAAACGCCCAAACCATGAATCCTAAGAAACATCAGCTCTAATAAAATAAGATTCAGTTTTAATTCTCGAGCTTTTTTCCCAAGATACACCACTGTTGGATTTAGTTACTTTATATGCATTAGTCTCAAGAGTGTATTCTCCAAGATCTGTTATGTCAGATTCTTTTTCAACTACTAAAATATGTGTCTTTTTGATATTCATGTTGATGTGATGCTAATAACGAGTTATTAGCATTGTATTAGATCTAATATGTTTTAACATTAGGATCAATTTCCAATGCCCACGCATGAATTCCACCTTGAATATTATATGTATCAAACCCATATTGATCTAAAAACATGCAAACTTGTGCAGAACGACCACCAGTATGACACATTACTGCAATGGGATTTTCTTTATTAAACTCTAGATATTTTATTGGAATTTGCATCATAGGAATATGTAGTGCATCTTCCAATTTAGCGATAGCTAATTCATGGGCTTCCCTCACATCCAGTAGCATAAAATCTTCTTTGGCATCTAATTTAGTTTTTAATTCCTTTACTGTTAATTGTTTCATAATGAAAGATATCCTTTTTTATATGGTACAAGTTTGAAGCGATACTCTAGTTGTGGTTACGGTGAAGTGCATTTGGATTATCGGTTATGACACCTGCAATTTTATTTTGACAGCACCAGTCTATGGCAGCAAGGTTATTTACAGTCCAAATATTCAAAGGCAATTTATGTTCCCTGCTTAGACCCATAATTTTATCATCAACCATATCAGCTCTTGGATGCAAAAAATCCGGATGAATCCAATGTATTAACCATAGTAATTGTTTATCTTGAATTAAAAATCCTATAGGAATTTTTGGATGGAACAACCTAAAGTAAGCCACAACAAATGGATTAAAACAGGAAATAATAAATTTTTGTTTAATTTGATCAAATTTAACAAAACGAATAAAAGCCTTTGCTGTAGATAAATCAAATATCCGGTGTGTTTTAATTTCAATATTTAAAAAGATATGAGGTGGAATTTGGTTTACTGCATCTAAAAATGTAGGCATAGATTGACTGTTATTAGGATGAGAATAAATCCCTGTTTTAATTGGTTCTAATTGTTTTTTATTTATTTTGTGGATCCAGCCAGAACCAGTGGTTTCACGCTCAAGGTCAAAATTGTGTGAACAGATAAGCTGCCCATCATGAGTCGAAACAATATCCATCTCAATGGCTTGAAATCCACTATCAACAGCTTCTTGGTAAGCTGCCAAAGAGTTTTCCGGAGACTTGATTTTTATACCTCTGTGTGCCATAAACCGAGGCAATTTATTTTGTTTTCTGGCACACCAATAAAATCTGTGTTGAAACATTAAAATCACAATTGAGCTGAATATCAAAACTTCAGGCATTAATCTGGCAATAATATAAGGTGTCGGAATTCATCGGCTTTGCGAATAAATGATTCATCAAAATAGGTTGTTCTGTATTGACCTTTATGATACATCTCTGCCTGATCACTATAATGGGGGCTTGATGAAATACCAGATTGTCCAGTCGGAATAATGAATTGTGTTTCATTCATATTGCTGAAATCAACTATGCGCCGCATTGAAGCACCAGCGGTTTGCTTATAGGGTTTATTAAATGAATAACCACCGGCATTCGGAGTTTTATCAGAACCTCCTGAACGATATGGACCAACTTCCAGATCAAAAAACCAATTGAGAAATTTAACATCTGATAACATGTGTTTATGAGTTAATGCGTGGGCATCCCCCCATTTCCAATTAGATACATTCACACCAAATTTATTTTCTATTTCAGCTACAGCATCTGTGATGGATCTTATGATGATTTCTCGTAATGTTTCTTGATGATCTTGTGTACGTATATCATCAATCCAGGATGATTCCCCAGTTGCCAATACTTCACGTAGTTTTCGATGAACTAAATATTTTAAACCTGTATATGCTTCTAGATAATTATCTCCAAGAAGAGATAGTTCATCGCCGTACAAGTTGAGTGTCAGGTTTCTGAGTACTGCATGAAAAAGCAAGGTTGCTTCAGAATCCACATCTTCAACAAAGTCCCACTCTTTCAAAAAATCAAATGCAATTGCAATATTTCCAGTTTCATCTCCAGTTTCTACAGCTAATAAATATGGAACAAATTCTTCAGCAAAAGGGGATGTCTGATCTAACTGAATAGACTTCATATCATCAACTGTCATTTTTTCCAAACTATCTAATCTGCGCACTAGTTGTTCAGCGCGGCTCGGGTCTGCCCAAAGGCCACTGATATAGTAAGGGAAGTCATCAGTTATGGTTTTGTTGTTTGCTGTAGAGATATATCCTTTTGTTGGATTGTATAAATAAGGCATTTCTTCATAAGGGACTTTACCCTGCCAATCATAATCTGGATTATCACCCGGCCGTGGAATTAAACTAGAACCTTCTTTCCGAATTGGGACATAAACAGCAGGCCGCCAACCTATATTCCCTTGATCATCCGCATAAACAATATTTTGACCGGGCACACCAAATAATTCTACCCCACGTGTAAAATCATCCCAGTTTTTCATTGTATTTAATTTTACCCATGCGTCCATTTCAGTTGTAATCCAATGACCTGTCCAAGCTATAGACATAGCTATGTTTTTATTTTTTAATAAACCATGAACATCACTTATAATCGGGCCATGATGAGTTATTCGAACAGTAATTGTTGTATCTTTGCTGTCTTTAATTTTGATTATTTCTTTTTGAAATTCTATTTGGCGCCATTGATCACCCCATAAATATTTCGTTGAGTCATCGGGGTGAGTTTTTTCAATGAAAAAATCTACATCATCCACCATGCTATTTGTGAACCCCCAAGCAACATGTTGATTTTGTCCGATTACAGGAATCGGAATGCCTGCGATACACACCCCGGATGTATTGAACCTGCCTCCTTTTAAATGAATTTCAAACCATCGCGGCGGTTGGGTATATGCTAAATGAGGGTCATTGGCTAACAGAGGTTTACCTGAAGCTGTTAACTCACCTGATACTACCCAATTATTTGAACCAATATCTGCATTCCGCTCACCAAAAAGATCCCTAATCTGAAATTCATTAGCTAATATTTCATCAAAGGCAGGTTTTAAATATTCAAAACTTTCATTAGCAATTGTTTGCATCGTACTATCATAACCAGGAATCAGTTCTTTTAATTTTTCCTCACCAAAGTAGGATGCAACTGCCCCATATACAATTTCAGGCTTCCATGAACCTTGCATTTCATGGGCCATCATTCTAGCATACCCTGCTACAACCGCTGGATCCCAAAGGGGTGGGTCAAAACCTAAAATCTTAAATTCGATCGGCGGATCTTTTTTAATTTCCTCAATGTGGGTGTTGATCCCATTACAAAATATGTCAAATATCCTTCTGTTATCAGGCTTCATTGCAGCCACCATTTTCTTTGCCGTGTCATGAATCCGCCATGTGCGTAAATATATATCAGACGAAACCAAATCAGACCCGAAAACTGATGCTAGTTCCCCACGGACAGCAAGAGCTACAGTAGAAAGTTGAAAAAGTCTTTCACTGGCGGCAATATAGCCCGCAACAAAAAATAAATCATCTTCATTATCCGCAAATACGTGGGGTACGCCGTATTGATCTGTATAAACATCTACTCTTTCTTTCAGACTCGGTAATCTTTTTTCTCCTTCATATTGAGGCAATGGATGATCCAGCCATTTTTTTAAAGAGAATAGAACAGCAAAACCAATTCCTATAATAATTAGATTATTTCTCATTTTCTTTCTTCTCTTCCTGCAACCGATACAATAGCCAGTCATTAGGATCAATCTTTAATTCTGATTTTTTTGGAATTGCTATTCGAGTTGGTGAATTTGTCAATTCCATTTTTCGCTCACGCTTGCCATCATAAGAATTAAACGAAATTTCAACCGGCATGATAAAGCCATCATCTTTCCACCAAAGGTCAATAAACTTTTTTTCCTTAATTATTTTTTCTTCTACCATCAATGTAGGCAGTTCACTTTTATACAGATAATGGTCAAAAAACCATCGAATATTTTGCCCCGTATTTTCAAGCATTAAAGAAATAAATTCTTCAGTTGATGTCTGGTTGTGTGGTAATTCCTTTGGCATATGAATGAACTCTTTCAAGCTTTGCTCCAAGATTTCATCACCAATTAAATATCGAAGTGTGTGAAGAATGTGAGCACCTTTGTAATAAANATCATTATCNGTTTTATATTNTGTTGATGTNTTTCGTGGTGGGACTACAAGTTTTTTATTCTGTATGTTTTTCTTATATCTATTATTTATAAAATTTTTNGCGGCTTCCTGTCCATATTTTTCTTCTACGAAGAGTGCTTCTGCATAAGTATCAAACCCCTCNNGTATCCAAAAGTCTGCCCAGTCCGCTACGCTCAAATAATTTCCCCACCANTCATGNCCCATTTCATGCAACATGAGAAAATCATATCCTAGTTTTGTTTTTTTATAATCATTTCCATAGGCATTAATGGTTTGGTGCTCCATGCCCCAATAAGGTGTATGGACTAAACCAAATTTTTCTTTCATCCAAGGATATTGTCCAAAATGACGTGCATAAAAATTTAGGTAATCTTCCGCATCTTTTAATAGCTGGCGAGCACCACTTCTTTTTTCAGGCAGTACATAATAAACCATTTTAAGCGGCTTATCTAAAATATATCCTGTTAATTCAACGGTTTCGAAATAACCGATTGTAAAATTCACATTATATGTACTGATTGGGTATTCTGTTTTCCAATGCCATGTTGACCATTTTTCTCCTTCTGGAGATACAGATTGTAATAAGCCATTCCCCGCAACAGTAAGTGGCTCTGGAACAGTAATGTAAAGATCTACTCCTTCTGGCTTATCACTGGGGTGCTCTTTGCATGGATACCAAATATAGGCTCCATTTGCTTGACAGGATACACCAATCCATGGNTGNCCATCTTCNCTTNTTTCCCAAGTAAANCCTCCATNCCATGGTGGATTTTCTGCAACTGGTGGTTTGCCACTGTATTTGATTTCCAATATGTGGTTTTTAAATAATTCTAAGCCTGGATTCTCAATAAAAACCTTATGATTCTTTTGAGCAAAAGAAAGGCTCATCTTGTTTATTAANGCACTGGATACATTATAGGATTTTAAGAGATCAATTTCAATTTGATCTGCTCCGCCAATTAATAAAAATGAAATAAACACTGTCCCCCCAATCGTTTTCCTGTAGGGATCCACTTTTAACCGTATATCATAATGGTTTATATCGATTGCAGACTGATTTTTTGATAGCTTACCACCACTGTAAACATCCAGGGNGAAAGCAATGGAGAAAAATAAAAAAAAGAAAANGAGACTTTTCAAGATTGGACAACCTTGTATTGATATTGGAAAATACCATTTTTTTCATTTACAGAAATGAGATTCTGAAAGTTNAATTTCATCTCCTGAGTTTCAAAATCAAACAAGGGGACACCTGCTCCAAAAACAAAGGGATGAGGAGTAATGTAAAGATGAGTTAAAAATGAACTGAATCTGCCGTACGTTTTACCTCCGCCAATGATAAAACATCGTTCTGCATTTATATTAGATAAAATTGATTTAGGGTCATCATATCTGTGAACAACAATACATTGTCTTCCATCTAATTCTTTAGCAAGAGCAGCATTTGTATTAGAGCCCATTACTATGGG
Organism: Fidelibacterota bacterium; assembly: GCA_002722105.1. The sequence goes on along the minus strand of PBKF01000021.1, from coordinate 8,082 downwards.
CCAGCCCATAGTTTGTTCCTTAAATAAATGTAAATCCTGAGACCAAGTTGTTACTTCTTGATTATGTCGGGCTATTAAGCCATCAACTGTTACAGCTGCAATTAAAATAATCTCTTTAGGCATTCCCTATTGATAAGCCTGGGTGGATTTCCAATTTGATAAAACTTTAAATGTGCTTTGTTCCCCTGTTGGATTCTGATGCTGATTAGCAAACATAAGAAAATTAACCATCTTGCGTGTATTCTCTTCTATCGTATTTTTTAGGAGTGTTACCATTTCTGACTGCTCCAAAGAATTTAAGGCTGTTATTGTTTTTTCATCCCGTTGAAAATCTGAATTATGTTCAAAAATNAAATTTTTNAACTTATTTGCCCGNTCTCTGATACTCATTGGCTTTTTCTCAAGTTGTTCTATTGCAGAATCTTTTAATTGTTGAAATGTTTCTGCATCCATTGATGATAAAAACTCTGGTGTTGTGGAAATAAAATCACTTGCCCGTCTATTTAAATCATCTGCCGTAAAATCACCNGATTGAATTAAAAAACTAAGATAATGTGTTTCATCTCTCCTTGTTGCATAGGACCACACAATATATCCTAATTGTTGATTAGTCCTCATTTCTGTGAAAAATGGTTGTTGCAGAGCCTGGGAAATAACCAAAGATTTTGCTCTTATTTCCGGTGAATCTTGACCTAGTACATATTCTCTGTAAAAACAGGAATTATTGACATCTAATTTTCCAACCATTTGAATATCCTTGCCTTCTTTCTGGTTTAGAAATTCTATATCAAATGCCCTATCGCGTGTAATGGGCTTTGTATTTGTTATTTCGTTAAAAATCCGGTGTGCTTTTCTTGCATCAGATTCCTCAAAGTCACCGTAGACAAGACCCTCAACAAAGGTTCTATCATAGAGAATCTTTGCATATTCTTGGATATTTTTTAAACTAGCTTCTTTTGCTAACGGTAGGGTTTCTTCCCAATCATATTTTACATGATTAAAAATTTTTGCACCCTTGTCCCTTGTTTGTTGATGTGCATCCGATAATGAAAAATTTTGATAGTTTCGTACGGTTCTATCTTTAATCGCATTGAATTGCTCTTGAGAGATGGAAAAGTTTAACATATGTTCCAACATCATCTCATAAAGAGTCATTGCAGACTCTGAATAACCGCTCACGCTTAAGTAGATTCCTTCATAGCCGTCACGGAAAGAATAATTCAACCCTGCTTGCCTAGCCGGGTAACCCAATTCATTTAAAGATTCATTGACACATTGTACATAGATTTTTGAATAAACGTGATGTTGAACATTCATCATATCTTCTGGAAAAAGAATTTTCAAATCAATTACCCCTTTGGGGCGCAAAAACTCATGATCTTTACCAAAATAAAGACTAACACCATCACCCTGGATTATGTTACGAGGCAATACATTGTCTTTAAGATCACGATTCGGTATAGAAGCTGAACTCGGTATAAATGGATTCTCTTCTGCAATTAGAAATTCACTTCTTGGTTTTGTCAATAAAAGCTCTTTATAAAATTCATCATCTTCTTGATAAGAATATGGGGCCTGATAAAAATGCTCCACTTTATCAGTTTTAACACCTTTTGCCATCAATACCACTAACATATTATCTGGTTTAAGATAAAATAATAAATTTTCATAATCCTTTGGTGATACATCATTATAGATAAAATTAATTCGGCCAGCATCTTCCAGAGGATACATCATGGCTTCATTGGCTAAGGATGTCGCACGCCACATACCTTCGCCTTTGCTNGCATATATTTCTTCTAATGCAGACATTGTCTTTAATTCATTAAATACGTGAGACTGATATCCTGAAGTTTTCATGAGTTCTATATAATCCAAGGTCGCTTTCACAACATCACGATAAGATTTTTGTCCTTTTGTTGTAAGACCAATGCGAATACTTACCGAACCAAATGCTTTCGTTTGTGAACCGGCACCAGCAGATAAAGATGAAGCCCAACCTTGTTCTTTTAAATAAGAAAGTAAGCTCCCTTTTCCTTCGTGCCCTAATATGAACCCAATTTGTCTTCCTGGCTTACTTTTATATAATTCTCGAGTNCCTGGTATAGCAAAGTATATTTCCAATTCCCTCAAGTCTTTTACCGGATCAATTTGTACCACTCTGAAGGTTTCTTTCTTTTCATAGATATCTATAGGGTGTTCATTTCTAGGTAAATTAAAATTTTTCACATCCGAAAAATATTGTTTCACCCAAGATTCCATTNCATCTAATGAATGCGTACTTAATAGTGCAAGACCCATTCGATTTGCGCTGTAATGCTGATTATAATATGCAATCAACTCATCTCTGGTAATATCGCCCAGAGTCTCTAGACTTCCTGTGCCAAATTTTTGTGCTGGGTGCCCATCTTTTGAAAATAAAGACGTGATTCTATATTGCCGCCTATAATCATTCATTATATTTTTTTGATGTTCTGAATGTACGGCATTCACTTCCCGCGCAGTATATTCTTCAGTAAAAAGCGGGCTGATAAAAAATTGCGCAAAGCGATCTAAAGCACCTTCAAAGCCATCAGGCAAAACTTGAAATTGATAATTTGTGTGGTCGCTCGAAGTATATGCATTAGAATATCCACCAAAGGTTCTGAGGTAGGTAGAGTATTCATCTACATCAGGATATTTTTCTGTACCCAGAAAAAGCATATGTTCTAAAAAGTGCGCCAAGCCTTCACGATCTGATGGATTATCAAGCGAGCCTACTTCAACAACCATTGATGCAGCAGAAATATTAAAATTAGGATCTGACAACAGATATACTTTGATACCATTATCCAAAACCATTTTCCGGACTTCTGATTTATCTAGTGGATGTTTTTCCATCGTATTATTTGTCATTGATGTACAGCCTGCTATGTAACAGGAAATAAAGAGAGAGATTACGTTTTTCAAAATAGTTCCTTTTCATATTGAGATACATTGCCAGGCTTCAGTTACCAGGCATTTAATTATTTAATTTCTAATGCTTTATCAATGCGATATGTTAAATATTTCCGATGAGCTTTAGTTGGTTCATCTACACCACTTGATCTTATAGTATATTTTTTAATTTTATTCAAATTTTCGAAAGCAGTCGCCACTGTTAAATGGTCATATTTGATTTTGCCTTTATTTTGAACAATACGAATTAAGCGTTCTGTATACTCTGTTTGAAGATTTTGGCGCATTTTATTAATGTTTCTTCCTGCATCAGCTGAGAAGCAGGATGATGTTAAATCACCTATCATTGCATTGAGNCTATATGTATTNCCATATAATTCAGTATTAGAAATCCGTTTAAGGACATTTACATGGAGAAGGTGGTTTAAAATCCTTTTTTGCCCACCTAAAACCATATCCAAAATATTTGGATCTTTTGTACCACTAAAACCACGACGTTCCCATTGGAGGTGATCATAAATACCCGATGGTACTNCGAATGCATTTGGTGCAAACATATATTTACCTAAGAGCGTCATACACCATTTTTGTTTATCCTCCGGAACCGGAGTAANGGGCTTTTCTCTCCCTTGCTGACCAACGAGTGAACGATCAACATATACGCCGCCAATAAATCGTGAAATCACATTAGCTGAATTTGTATATTCACGATTAAGAATTGAAAATGCATCTTTTAAAGCATGATAGGATTGGCCTTTTTTTTCATAACGGTCTTTCAACCCAGGATAAAGTGCGCGAACAATNTCCATNCGTTGTTGNGCATATGAGATAGGATCATCNCTCATATCATAAATATTGATACGCGGATCAATTCCTTTNCCTGGCGAGCGCATNTCATCGGCATCATTNCCAAATNNNAACTCATTTTTTGTAGATTTATTCATTAGTAGATTAAATCGTTCTTTTTCATCTTCGGGATTTCCAAGAGCCGGTGTATATCCAAACTCAATAGCCCAAATATCATANGGTCCTGGCACGGTGGAATAAAATTGACCATGATGTTTTGGACTGTCATTTACATTGATCGCTGGATATTCCATAACAGATGATGTTAGACCAACAGGCTCAGTNATTAGTCTATCATGAATATTTTTAAAACTATGTAGGTGGCTGGAATAAAAATTATGGTTCAGACCCAATGTATGCCCAACTTCATGAAGAATTAATCTTACTAAACTCTCATAAATCAGACGATGTTGTTCTAATTGATTGAATTCATCCACGGAGCTATTTAATACATTCAAACCAAATAAATTTCCTTGTTTTTGGTAGTCAGCTGCTATGCAGATATAATCTTGATTAGGTTNTTTTCCTGTNTCAAATGTTTGATAGAGTTCTTCATATTTCACTCGGTTTGTAAAATAAACATATTCCAACATGATGTCCGCACCCAAAATTTGACCGGTTCGCGGATTNACAAAACTGGGGCCATATCCTCCAAATGGAGGGTTTGGCGAAGATGTCCAACGNAGTACATTGTAACGTATATCNCCAGCATCCCATGCTGCATCATCAGGTTGGACTTTTACCTGAACAGCATTGANAAAACCTGCAGCTTCAAAAGCTTGATTCCATGCCAGAACTCCTTCTTTAATCGCATCNCTAAATTCATGAGGAGTTGTATTCTCGATCCACCAAACAATAGGTTCAACCGGTTCCGAGATNCCNTGTTGTGGATTTTTTTTGACTAANTGCCAACGATGAATTAAATCACGATAAGGTGTTACATCATCCGGCGTCGTCATGTCAGTAACTTGCGTGGTAAAATATCCAACCCGCACATCTTCAAAACGAGGNATGTAATCGTTTTTAGGCATCTGTATAAAACTGTGCTGAATTGTCACATTCGCAGAACGTGCATCAGTTAAGCCCCTATCAGATCCCCAGTTAGTTGGTATAGGGTTAGAATAAACATATTGTACTACAAGATCTGTGTTTTCAGGATAATTATTTAGGCCAACATATTTTGTCCGTTCTTTAGCCAACTTACCAAGCCTAAATGGATTTTTGTTGGTGCCGCCTGGAACAAAGCCTCTAGAGATTTGATGCAATGCTTCAGTAAGGAAAACATTATCAATTTCGATTAAAACATTCCCATCTTTTTCAGCTACAATAACAGATGAAGCTAGAATAGCAGTGCTAATATTGGCATCAGCGGCTTTACTTAATGGACTTTCAGGATCAAACCAAAAAGCGTCATTCTGTACTTCAAACTCAATGCGATTAAAATATCGATTCAGCTTCATTACTCTTGCACCTCGATATCCACCTTTTAATACACCAACATTAATCTGGCCATTGAGTCCATGTACAAAATGGATAAATTCTTTTTCTAGTTGTTCTTTGGCAATAAACATGGACAACTTACCGTTCGTGGTATCCTGATACAGTGTAAACAAGCCTGGTATCTCTTTTTTATTTTTTAGCGCTTCTTCCAAAGTTTTCTTTTTTGGCGGTTGGGCTGGCTTGGCAGGCCCCGCTGTAGCTGTCCCTGTTTTTGATGGTGCTGGTTCTTGACCAAACGATAGAGATAACACCAAAATAAAAATTAAATTATGAGTTTTCATATGCTTAGTTCTTTTTCTTTGGAATATATAAATCTGTTATTGTGCCAGAGAACACTTCTGCTGCAGCTGCAAATGTTTCTCCCAAGGTTGGGTGAGGGTGAACTGTAAGCCCTATATCTTCGGCATCACATTCCATCTCAATTGCTAGCATACCTTCGGAGATAATATCTCCTGCACCTGGCCCTACAACACCAACACCTGATACTTTTTTTGTTTCAGGATCAAATAAAATTTTTGTTTTCCCCTGTTCCGCGCCCATAGCAATTGCCCGTCCGCTGGCGGCCCATGGAAATTCTCCCTTTTCATATGGGATATTTTCTTCTTTTGCTTTTGTTTCAGTGAGACCTGCCCACGCTACTTCCGGGTCTGTATAGACTACGGACGGAATAGCTCGCACATCAAAAGCAGCCGGGTGACCAGCTGCAACTTCTGCTGCAACTTTACCTTCATGGGTAGCCTTATGAGCAAGCATTGGGTCACCAACAATATCTCCAATAGCAAAGATATTTTTGATAACAGTACGCTGATAGACATCAACTTGAATGAAACCATTTTCATTAACAATAACATCTGTTGCTTTCATATTTAATAAATCTGTATTTGGCCTGCGACCAATAGAGACCAAAACTTTATCAAAATTTTCCGTATTTATACCTTCATTATTTTCTATTGTTACGTCTAAAGTATTATCATCCTTAATGTCAACTTTAGTTACTTTTGACGAAACCCGAATGGATTTAAATTGTTTCTTTAATTTCCTTTGCAGAGGTTTTACAAGATCTGGATCTGTTCCTGGAAGAAGACTAGGTAAAAACTCCACAACAGAAACACCAGACCCAAGCGCTGCGTAGACTTGACCAAGCTCTAATTCAATAACACCGCCTCCAATAACCAACAAACTTTCAGGGATATTTTCTAAATCAAGAGCCGTTTTGGAAGTTAAAATAGATGGGTGATCAGCGGGGACACCCGGAATCATGGTAGAAGTCGAGCCTGCGGCGATAATACATTTTTCAAAAGTGACTACTATCTCAACGGCATCTGTTTTTACTTTTAATTCTGTATTGGATACGAAAGTAGCTAGCCCACATAGCGTTTCAACTTTCCTGGCTTTGGCCATTTGGGCAATGCCGTTGTTCAATTTAGAAATGATCTTGTTTTTATGTGCGCGAATCTTATTGATATCAATTTCAGGTTTTCCGTAGGAGACACCCAGATCTTCTAAATGATTAACATCATCCATTGTTTTTGATAAATGTAGCAGTGCTTTCGATGGTATACAGCCACGATTGAGACAAACGCCACCCAACTCCGGATCTCGATCAATGAGTAAAACTTGTTTTCCCAAATCTGCTGCACGAAAAGCCGCTGCATAGCCGCCTGGCCCAGCCCCAATCACTACAACTTCTATTTTTTTTGATTCGTCCACTAGTCCCCTTCTTTAAACTGTTCGGTATCAGCTAAAACATTGGCGAATCGCGATACAAAAGCCGCGGCTGCAGCACCATCGATAACTCGATGGTCATATGAAAGTGAAAAAGGCATCATAAACCTGGGGCTAAATTGCTTAGCTTCTTTATTAAAGGATTGTTTCCATACACTACGAGATATACCCATGATTGCAACTTCAGGCGGATTTACTATGGGAGAAAAACCAGTCCCACCAATTCCTCCCAAACTGGAAATTGTGAACGTCCCACCCTTCATTTCATCAGGTTTTAATTTTTTCTCTCTCGCACGGGAACTTAAATCCATTAATTCTGAAGAGAGTTCAAAAATAGATTTTTGATCCACATCCTTTACAACAGGAACCGTAAGGCCACCCGGCGTATCTACAGCAATACCTATATGATAATAATTCTTTAAAACTAAATTTTGACCCGTGTGATCCAGAGAGCTGTTGAACTCTTCCATTTCTTTTAAAACAACTGAAGCTGCCTTCATAAAAAAAGGTAAAAATGATACTGTAATATTTTTTTCTTGACCAGTTGCTTTCATTTCTTTTCTTAATGCATCTAGCTCTGTGATATCTGCTTCATCAAACTGTGTAACATGAGGGATAGTTTGCCATGCGCGTTGAAGTCGTTCACCCGTGATGCGTTTAATCCGAGTAAGTTTTTTTTCTTCAACCTCTCCCCATTGAGAAAAGTCTATTTCTGACTGTGGTGATGGAATCCTCCCAGCTGACATTGCCATTTGCAATTTAATATATCCATTCAAATCATCCTTTGTGATTCGCCCCTTTGGCCCAGAGCCATTAATAATCTGGAGATTAATACCAAGTTCCCTGGCCAGCCTACGTACTCCAGGTGATGCAAATACACTACCCCCAGATTGAATATCATTTTCAACATGGTCTATTAAAGTTTCTATTGGTAATTCAACTTCAGGTTTTTTTGGTAATGTTGGTTCGGCCTCAATCGCAGGAGACTCAGACTCTTCATTTAAAGATTCGGCAACATCAATCTTCATCAAAAGCTGCCCTGCTTTTATTTCTTCACCAACAGCGACTGATACT
>PBKF01000020.1 GCA_002722105.1 Fidelibacterota bacterium | reverse complement strand
TTTTATATGAAAATCAAACATGGATAGTACCTTATTTGGATATTAGACGTTTAAATAAATTGGCGTATAAAATTATTGGAAATCATGATTTTCTTTCATTTAGTAAACATGGAGCAAATATAAAGCACACTAATTGCATCATTAATAAATCTGAATGGATGTCAGATGGAAAAATGCTAATTTTTAGTATTGTAGGTAATCGTTTTTTACATCATATGGTTCGTTATCTCGTAGGAACGATGGTTGCAGTAGTAGAAGAACGCTTCTTGGAACAGGATTTTTTAGCTTTATTAAAGAATCCACAAAAAAATGTTCAAATTTTCAAAGCACCAGCGAAAGGATTAATCCTTGAGAAAGTTGAATATGATTAGAATACTTTCAATTTTATTAATTTTATTTTCCGGACTCCTGTCAGGTGGTGATATTGATGCATCTAGGAAAACTGCTATTACAAAAGCAATTGAAAAAGTTGGACCAGCGGTAGCTAGCATAAATGTGGAACAACATATTTCTTCCGTTACTTTTGATCCGTTTTTCGGATTTATGTACCCCAGAGAAATTTATCCAATGAAAAGTTCTGGCAGCGGTGTAGTAATAAGCCCGGACGGGTTTGTAATGACGAATCATCATGTAATAGAGCATGCAGATAAAGTGACAGTCACTTTAGCTGGTGGGGATGAATATGAAGCTGAAATAATTGGAACTGATGAAACTTCTGATTTAGCATTATTAAAATTGAATGGAAACAATTTTCCCTATGCAAATTTAGGTAGTTCTGAGGAGCTTATAATAGGTGAATGGGTGATTGCATTAGGAAATCCATTTCAGCTTTTTTCTATCAGTAATAAACCATCTGCTAGTGTGGGGATTATTTCAGCAACTCATATGGATTTTGGTAAGCAAAAGAGCGGAAAAGTTTTTCAAGATATGATCCAGACTGATGCTGCAATAAATCCCGGGAACTCAGGTGGTCCTTTGGTAAATACTTTGGGTGAAGTTATCGGTATTAATACTTTTATTTTTACTGGTTCAGATTTCGCTCAGGGATCAGTTGGAATAGGATTCGCAATTCCAATTAATTCAGCAAAGCGAATTGCGAAAGAACTAAGAGAAACAGGTCATGTTGACCGGGGTTATTCTACCGGCTTAGTCGTACAACCGGTAAATCGAAGTTTTTCCCGCTATTTGAATATACCATTTACCAAAGGTGTTATTATTGTTGAGGTGAGTACAGGAAGTGTTGCCGATAGGGCAGGCCTAAAAGTGGGAGATGTTATTTTAACAGTAAATGAACAAACAGTCAATCGTCCAAGTCAAATTCGAAACATTATTTCAGAATATGACCTTCGGCCTGGAGATAAACTTTGGCTAAAAATATATCGTGAAGGAAAATATAAAATAATTAAAATGAAATTGGGGAAATCTAGAAAAGGAAAATAGATGAGGCTTGCACCTGAAGGACGGATAATTATACTGCCTTTAATGGTATTTAATGCTTTAGCGATTTGGCAGGCGAATGAATTGGAAATCCCCATGATAATCCCTTGGATTCTAATTATGTTATTGGTATTCTGCCTAAATTTTTTTAGAGACCCCATTCGATATATCCCTGAAGGAGATGATTTGGTTTTAGCACCAGCAGATGGTAAAATTGTAAAAATTGAAAAAATTCAAGATGAGGATCTAGGAGAATCACAATTGGTTTCAATTTTTTTAAATGTATTTAATGTGCATGCAAATCGGATGCCTATCCATGGCACATTCTCTAAAGTAGAATATGAAAAAGGAAAATTTTTGGCAGCATTTGACCACAAAGCATCGGATGAGAATGAACGAACTGAAATTTTACTTAATTCAAAATTTGGAATGATTAAAATCAAACAAATTGCTGGTTTGATTGCAAGGCGGATTTTATGTTATGCTAAAAAAGGTGAGACCATGGATGCGGGAGAAAGGCTAGGGTTTATCCGTTTTGGATCTAGAACAGATTTAATACTCCCAATTCATGTAAATTTATCCGTAGAATTAGGGCAAAAAGTTATAGGGAATACCACCATTATTGGTACATTCGAATGAAACTTAAATATAAAAAAAAACCACCTCGATCTCGTCATTTTATTCCAAATATTCTGACTTTAATCAATATGTTTTTGGGATTTTTGGCCATAGGTCTTATCTTTAATGGACAACCTATAAAAGCAGGTGTATTTATTATTATTGCCGGTCTATTTGATGTCTTCGATGGTAAAATTGCCAGAATGCTTGGAATTTCATCTCGTTTTGGCGTAGAATTTGATTCCATGGCAGATACAGTATCTTTTTGTGTGGTACCATCTATTTTAGTCTATTCTCTTTATGTCGACGGTCTACCTTCTTTATTAGGTGCATTTATATCCTTTACACCACTCATGTTTGGTACAATTCGATTAGCTAAATTCAACTTAGATGAGGATCCAGGAAAACCAAAATCTTATACGGTTGGTCTCACCACACCTATTGCTACAATTACATTATTTTCCTATCTCTTTTTCAATCATCAAATGGATGGGGATTTTGGAGATCCAAGAACTGCTCTAATGCTGGTAGCTACTTTGGGATTCTTAATGGTAAGTCCAATTCATTTTGCAAAATTCCCTTTACTTTCCTTTAAGTCAGGATATGCAAATTCTCTGCTGTTATTAAGTTTCATTTTTTCATTGATCATTATAGCCATATGGCAGGAGTATATTTTGTTACCTCTGGTATCGCTTTATATTATATGGAATATTATCTATTGGCTTATTAATCCCCATCGTGTAGAAGAACCATCAACAATTGATACATGAATAAGCGAAACATTTCATTAATTATTGTTGGATTATTTCTCGGTGCAATAATTGGCGGGGTTATTGGAAATATCTTTGGTTGGATGTTACCAGAAGGTGTAGTGAAGGATTTTTTCCTGACATCTCTCTCTCTGGACATTGGAGGATTAGCATCGAATGAATTAGGTGTACTTATATTAGATTTAAAGATTATTACCTTGAAATTTGGTTTAGCAATGAAATTTAATTTCACAAGTATTATTGGCCTGGCTTCTGGATATTACATCCTAAGGTATTTTCGTTAAAATTTTGGAAGACAACATAACAAATCTTGATGTAAACTATGGTATGTTCAATTTAGGTACAGGCGAACTTATTCTTATCTTTTTGGTGATTCTGTTGCTTTTCGGAGCTAAACGTTTACCAGAATTGGCACGTGGTCTTGGTAAAGGAATCAATGAATTTAAGGATGCAGTAGAAACATCTAAAAAAGAGATTTTGGATGCCAAGGAAAAAGCAGATAACCCGATTGGGGAAGAGGGTTCGCAAGAATAGCAATTCAGTTGGAGATCGTCCGATCTCAACCCAAAAATATTTTAGAAACATTTTTACGCTAAATTCGTACGGAAATTATGCAGAACTTTGGTACGAAATAAATCAACAAACTAAAGTGATTATTTAAACCATATTCTTTTTAATCATACATATTTATAACATTGATAAAAAATTATTAAGGCATAGAGAATATTCATGGATTTTCAACATCCATCTTACCTAATACTTTTATTACTCATTCCAATATTAATTGGCTGGTACAAAAGTAACGGACAAAAAAATGAAGGTACAATACGGATTTCTTCAAGTAGTTTTATTTCAAAAGAATTCAAAACAATAGGTAAACGAAAAAACATGGTTTTGAGGATGGTTTATTTGCTTATGCTTTTCTTCGTTATTCTAGGCTTGGCTCGACCTAGATTAATTGATAATCTCCAGGAATCTTCCGTTAGTGTTATTGATATGCTACTTATACTAGATATCAGTTCCAGCATGTTAGCTGATGATTTTCCACCAAATCGATTAGAAGCTGTGAAAAAAACTGCTGGTGAATTCATAGCAGGACGGAAAGAAGATCGAATCGGTATTCTAGTATTTGCAGGCGAATCATTCATACAATGCCCTTTGACCGTTGATAAAAGTGTTTTGCAATCATTAATTAAAGAAATTAGTATTGCATCTAAAGAGCATGATGGAACTGCCATTGGCATGGCTATTACAAATGGTGTGAATAGGTTAAGAAACAGCGATGTCTTAAGTAAAGTTATGATTTTATTGTCTGATGGGAGTAATAATACAGGTGAAATTGATCCAAAAACAGCAGCTGAATTAGCTGCAGAATATAATATAAAAATTTATACTATTGGTGCAGGAACAAATCAATCTTATACCAGAATCCCTGGGAGAGGACTTATTCGGAATGAAATAGATGAAAAGACATTAAAACATATTGCGAATGTTACAGGAGGAAAATTTTTTCGGGCGACAGATGTGAAAGCGCTAAGTAGGATATATTCTGAGATAAATCAATTAGAAAAGTCCGAGATTGAAATAAAAGAATTCACGAAATTTAAAGAATTATATGGATGGTTTTTAATTCCTGCATTTCTCATGGGCCTGGGAATGGAAACAACAAGGAGAACCATTTTTAGGAGTAAAACCTAATGTCCTTTCGATTCAGCTGGGTATTGGTATTATTTATTTTGCAAATACTTTTATTGATCATTTGGCGTTTAAAAGAAGGTAAGCAGAATTCTTTATTCTCAGGCGCTTCTGATAAAGTGATGGTTATTTATAGCCTAAACCTAGATAATCGAAAAGTCCAATGGCGAAACCGGATTATAATGATTGGATTAGCAATTTTAGCCCTTGCTGCATCAGGGCCACAAATTGGTACAAGAATTAGACCCATTGAACGAAAAGGTGTAGATTTAGTCATCGCCTTAGACACATCAACCAGTATGGATGCGGAAGATGTAACACCATCTCGTTTATCAAAAGCAAAATTTGAATTAGGTAGATTGATCCAAAATTTAAAAGGTGATCGTGTCGCAATCATCGTTTTTGCCGGTTCTAGTCATTTATATTTACCTCTTACAACAGACTATGAAGCAGCTTTACTTTTTTTGAATGAAATTGATACAAAAATGATTCCAACACAGGGTACAGCATTGAGTTCGGCAATGAATACAGCTATTTCAGCTTTTACTAAAGAATCAGATAAATTTAAGGTAATGCTCATGGTTACTGATGGAGAAGATCATGAGGGACGGGCTGTAGAAATCGCATCTCAAGCAGGGAATATCGGTATGATGGTAAATACAGTCGGGGTTGGATCCATTACAGGAAGTTTAATTCCTGAATTGAGAAAAGATGGAAAAACAAAACAATATAAACGTGATAGCAATGGCAAGTTAATCACATCTATACTCAATGAAGGGATTTTAAAGGATATTGCTGAAGCCGGGAATGGTACTTTCTTTCGATTTGATAATAATCAAGATAATCATCAGGATATTACCACGGCAATTGAGAATATGGAGAAAAAAACCATTTCCACGCACGAATTTTCCGAATATGAAGATCGCTATCAATCTGTGGGATTATTAGCTTTTTGTTTTTTGGTGTGGGGGTTTATTATGCCCACGCGGCCAAAAAGGTAGGTTCATGAAAAGAGTTTTACTCCTGGCAATACTTAGTGGCCTTTTCGCTCAGGATAAAGGCCAAAAAGCCTATGAAGATGGGAAATATCAAGAAGCGAGAGCCTATTATGAAAATGTTCTGAAAAACAGGGAAAAAGATGAAGGGGCCTGGTTTGGTCTGGGAGCATCAGCTTATCAACAGCAAGATTTGGAGATAGCAGCGCGTTCTATGAATACTGTTATGAATTCAGAAGATAATTTATTAGCGTCCAAGGCAATGTTTAATCTTGGTAATATGTTTCGGGATCAGCAAAAAATGGAAGAAAGCTTAGCTTTTTACAGGAAGGCACTTGAATTGGACCCTACTGATAAGGATGCTAAAGTCAATTATGAAATGCTGAAACAGGTAATTCAACAGCAACAAGATCAGGATCAAAATCAGGGTTCTAACCAAGATCAGAATTCCGATGATAATCAGAATAAAGATCAAAATCAGGATTCAGGGAGCAAAGAAAAACAAGATCAAAGCCCAAAAGAAAATCAGGAAAAAGAGAAAAATCAACAATCTCAAGCGAGCAAAGATAATAAAGAACAGGTTCAACAACAGTCTCAGGAAAAACAGGAAGAATCTGAGCAGCAAAAGACTGATAAGCAATTGCAAGCTGAAGCTATATTAAATGCATTAAAAGATCAGGAAAAAATCAATCAGAAAAGACAAATTTCCAAAGCAAAATCCAAAAAATTAGAAAAGGACTGGTAATGAGAATTTTTGCTATCCTTTTTGTTCTTAACACGGTTTGGGCAAAAACTGTTCAAATTTCCGTTGATCGGAATCGATTGGATGAAGGTGAATTAGTTACCTTATCTGTTGAAGTTTCAGGTAGTGAAAATTTTGCCAAAATTAATATAAATCCAATCAAAAAAGATTTTGAAATTGTAAGCGGCCCAAGTCAACAAACTAATATACAATGGATAAATGGAAGTATGACCAGTACTAAAACATTGTCCTGGTCTCTTTCTCCAATACGTGGCGGCTCATTAACTATTCCATCACTTTCCGGCACTGTAGATGGAAAATCATTTCGTGGTAAACCAATTAAAATCCAAGTTAAAAAAGCATCGGATTCAGATGATAATTCTGTTTTTATTATCGGTGAAATTGATAAGTCAAAAGCATACCTTGGAGAGCAGATCACTTTAACCTATAAACTTTTTAAAAATAAAAATATTTCCATTGAACCATTTCAAATGCCTGAATTCCCCGGATTCTGGGTGGAAGACATATATACACCTCAACGTGTGCAGTATCGGAACGTGACAATAAAAGGGGTCAAGTATCAGGTAGCAACTCTTGGTCAAAAAGCATTATTTCCCTTACCTTCTGAAAAGCATAGTATTCCATCCATTACAGTCAAAGTTCAGGTTGAATCAAAGAGAAAAAAACGGCGCCGTGATCCATTCTTTGATCCGTTTTTTGATTCATTTTTTACGGAGACCAAAACAAAAATAATCCGCTCTAAAGAACAAAAAGTAGAAATTTTACCATATCCTGAACCAAAACCATTTGATTTTTCGGGTGCTGTTGGCTCTTTTGCTATCATTGCTAAAACGGATAGAGATACGTCAAAAGTTAATGAAGGTTTTACATTTACAATTTCTTTGAGAGGAACAGGAAATCTGGGATTATTTTCTCTTCCTGAAATTATATTCCCTGATGAAATAGAGGCATTCCCACCTACAGATAAATATGAAAAGGATTCATTTCGAGATGACATAACAGGTAGTCATATTTGGGAATATATTTTAATGCCCAGGACTATAGGAAATATTACGCTTCCAAGAATTCAAATGTCTTATTTTAATCCAAAAACAGGGAATTGGGAACGCACGAAAACAGATCCAATCATTATCCCAATTTTACCTGGTGAAACTGGAATATCTCAAGGATCAGGGCTTACAAAGCGTGAAGTAGAATTAATTGGAGAGGATATAAGGTTTATTCATACAGGTCCAATTCATTTATCAACATCTGGTGCTCATAAAAGAAATACAGTATTTCTTATCTATTTATGTTCAATTTTAGTTTTCGCATCACCAACTTTTATATCAAAATTTACAGGTTATCGCTTATCCACTGCAGAAGGAAGACAAATTCGTGGTGCACTTCGAACCGGGCTTCAAGAGCTCAAGAAACAAACAGATAAACCCTTTGAAAAGGCCAGTAAAGCATTTTACATATATTTGAAAAATAAATTGATTTTATCATCCCATAATTTGGATTCGGGCAGTGTTCATACCTATTTAAAAGAAAAGATTCCATCTGAATTGATGGATAAAACAATTTCATTATTAAAAATTTGCGATGCAGGAAAATATGCACCGGGCGGAATAGATAGGGAGGCCACTATTTTAGCCGATATGGCAGAACTAATGAAACAGATTGAAAAGGAGATGATTTGAAGCATCTCATCTCTTTTATTGTTTTTGTATCTATTGGTATTTCTGATATTTCTAGCGAATTGTTTTCTGCTGGGAATGATGCCATGATAGATGAAAAATATGAGGATGCAGTTCAGGCTTATGAATCAATTATTGCTCTTGGTGTAGAACATCCTGATGTATACTATAATTTAGGAAATGCGTATTTCCGGCTTCATTATCTTGGCCATTCAATATGGGCATATTCAAATAGTTTAAAATATGCACCTCGGGATGTGGATGCTCAGCATAATCTTTCTGTGGCGAAAGCACGACGAATTGATCGTATCGATATGCCCGAATCTTTGATTTTTTTACAAATATACAGGGAAGTCAAATCTAACTTTACTCTAAGAGAATGGTTACTATTGGGTAGTCTAATTTTACTTTTTCAATCTTTATGGCTGTTTGGATTACAGTTCGGTTGGCTTCGAGGTCATCTGAGTAAATCGATATTAACTGGAATTATCATACTTACCATTGGAATTCATGGCTTAACTGCTGATAAGTATTTTCAGGAAATGCAAATTAATAGAGGTGTTGTAATTTCTAATGGTATTGATGCATATTCAGGTCCATTCTATGGCGAGAATACGGTTTTATTCCGTATTAATGAAGGTAGTATCGCCGATATTCAGAAAACGCAGAAAAATTGGATGGAGATTATTTTAATTGATGGTAAAAAAGGGTGGATTCCTACTCAATCTATTAGGACATTAAAATGATAACTCGTTTGATTATATTAATACTGACGATCACATATATTTATGGCCAGGATTCACTCTATTGGTTTGATATGAATTCTGTTCGCGATCCTATCCCGAAAACATCTAAAGTATTAGATAAAATATTTGGGACATCACAAATAGGGATATTAGATTCTCTTAAAAAAGTCCGGATTTCAACTCGGGACGGATTTAGACTTCAGGTTTATGAATCATCTTCGGTAGATGCGGCGAATCACAATCTGAAAAAATTTAAAAAAGCGCTGGATGATTCTGTATATATGATTTTCGAAGCTCCTTTGTACAAAATTCGGACTGGGAATTTTATTACGAAAAAAGAAGCTGAAACTCGTAAAAAAGTGTTGAAAAATAAGGGATACCGAGATATTTGGATTGTTCGAAGTAGAATTGAGCATTTGATCTCTGAATAACTTCATCAATTATTTTAACCAACTTGTTTTTACTTTATTTGGAGGGTCTATCTATGTTCAGTAATTTTCTTTTTATAATCATGGAGAAAAATGGCTGGACATAGTAAATGGGCCAATATTAAACACCGTAAAGGTGCTCAAGATGCAAAACGCGGGAAAATATTTACCAAGATAATAAAAGAAATTACAATTGCTGCTCGTCTGAATGGCGGTGATGTTGATTCTAATCCGAGACTGAGGAAAGCAGTATCCAATGCCAAATCCAGTAATATGCCTGCGGATAAAATTGAAAGAGCCATCAAGAAGGGCACTGGTGAGTTAGAAGGGGTTACCTATGAAGAAATTACATACGAAGGATATGGCCCCGGAGGGATGGCTCTCATGATGGATGTAATTACCGATAATAAAAATCGATCTGTGGCTGAAGTCCGGCATATTTTTTCCAAATTTGGGGGTAACCTTGGTGAAAATGGAAGTGTGTCTTGGATGTTTGAAAAAAAAGGACAAATTATTTTAAACAGCGATTCAGGTGATGAAGATGTTATTTTTGAAGCGGCATTGGAAGCAGGAGCTGATGATTTTGAATCAGATGATAATATTTACGCGATCTTTACTGATCCAACTGGTTTAATGGAAATAAGGGACTCACTAGAAAACTCTGGGTATAAAATTCGATCTACAGAGATTGAAATGATACCAAAAACACTGCAAAAGTTAGATGGGAAAGAAGCTGAAACTGCGATGAAACTAATGGATGCCTTAGATGAGAATGATGATATTAGTAAACTCTACTCAAATCTGGATATAGATTTGGAATCACTGAACCTAGAATAATCTTAATGAGGGTTTTAAGTGTTGATCCAGGTTTAGGCATAACAGGATTCAGTATAATGGAAAATAAACGGAACCAAACACAACTGACTGCTTACGGGACAATAAAACCCAAACCAAAGGACGAATTACCCAAAAGATTAAATTATTTATTTGAAGAAATGAATAAAATATTGGACCAATTTAGCCCGGATGTTATGGCTATTGAAGATGCATTCTATAGTAGAAATGTAAAATCAGCTATGATATTAGGACAAGCTCGAGGATCCTTGATTTTAGCAGCAGCGCAAGCTGATATTCCAGTTTATGAATTTGCGCCAAGAAAGGTTAAGATGTCTGTTTGTGGTAATGGAGCTGCAAGTAAGGAACAAGTCTCCTATATGGTCACTCAAATTTTAAAACTCAAAGAACCTCCATTACCGATGGATATTTCTGATGCCATGGCTGTAGGGCTTTGTTATAT
This sequence comes from Fidelibacterota bacterium, assembly GCA_002722105.1. The sequence continues at coordinate 11,487 of PBKF01000020.1, read as the reverse complement.
TAATCAGGGAAAGTTTAAATGATCGACCAATTACATGGTTTGGTAGAGAAAAAAACAACAAACTTTGCTATCATTTTTGTTAATGGCATTGGTTATAAAGTAATGATGTCTATTAATGGTTTGGATTCTCTCCCTCCAAAGGGAAGCGATACGGTTGTTTTAACTTATCTGCATGTGCGCGAAGACATGATGGATCTCTATGGTTTCAAGGATGAAAAGGAACGGAAAACATTTCATTTATTGATCTCAATCAGTGGTATTGGGCCTAAACTAGCTTTAACTATTTTATCAGGAATAGTACCATCAAAATTAAAAGATCGGGTAATAGCAGGTGATGTTACCACTCTCACATCTGTACCCGGTGTTGGTGCAAAAACAGCGAAAAGAATTATTGTTGAACTCAAAGAAAAATTTATGAAGAAAAATGAAGATTCTTTGGGCTTTGTAGAAAGCGAATTATCAGAACCTCAAATGTTTAAAGATGTAGTGAATGCTTTGATGTCTTTAGGATATAATCAGAACCATGCCAGAAAAGCATGTTCGGAGTTGGAAAAAAAAGGCGAATTATCTGGGAAATTAGAGTCCGTTATTAAAAAAGCGCTCAAAGAACTTATGGCATAACTAAATGGCGCAAATGTCTGAGAGAAAAACACCTCTATATGATCAACATATGGCTTTAGGTGGCAATATGGTCAATTTTGGCGGATATCTTTTGCCAACACAGTATTCAGGGATCAAACAGGAGCATAATGCTGTAAGAACGGTTGCTGGCTTATTTGATGTAAGTCATATGGGAGAATTCTTTATTTCTGGACAGGATGCCCAAATATTCTTGGAAAAAGTTACTATCAATGATATATCTAGTTTATCAAATGGACAGGCACAGTATTCAGCCATGTGTTATAAAAATGGTGGTATTGTTGATGATTTATTGGTTTATAAAAGAGAACATGACTTTATGTTAGTTGTGAATGCAACAAACATAGAAAAAGATTTAAACTGGCTCCAATCTCAAGTTATAGGTGATGTTAAAATAGAAAATAAAAGTAATGATATTGGTTTATTAGCATTACAGGGTCCAAGATCTAGAGATATCCTGCAAACACTGACGGACACTTTTTTAATAAATATCCAATATTACAATTTTGTGGAGGGTAATTTAGGAGGTAATAAGTGTATTATTTCAAGAACAGGTTATACAGGAGAACTGGGATTTGAAATTTATGCAGATTCGGATAAAATATCTGGAATTTGGGATGGCATTATGGCTGCTGGTAAGGATAAAGGTTTGATGCCCGCAGGGCTGGGATGCAGGGATACATTAAGGATGGAAATGAAATATGTATTATATGGCAATGATATTGATGAAACAACCACCCCCATTGAAGCTGGTTTAGGGTGGATTACAAGATTAGGTAAAGATGATTTTATAGGAAAAGATGCATTGCTCAAAGCCAAATCCAATGTAACTCGAAGACTGGTATGTTTAATAATGTCTGAAAGGGCAATCCCTAGAAAAGGATGTCCGATAATTGTAGATAATAATATTGTAGGAGAGATTACAAGCGGAACAATGAGCCCATCTTTGGATGAGGGTATAGGAATGGGCTATTTAAAAGAAGAATTGACAAATTCAGGTACTGAATTAATTGTGGATATTCGAGGTAGGTTAAAGGCATCTACAGTTATAAAGCCACCCTTTTATAGAAAAGGGTCCTTAATTGATTAATTAGATATTATATCATATTTTGCTGTATTCTATATTATTAAGCTGCACATAAATAGGCTTTAGCACCAAAATACTTATTATTTTTAGCTATTTTAGAATTAAATGCCTTAATTGGTCTTATTTTCCCATTATATCAGTCTCAATATCTGATTCATTAATCCATACTGGAATAATATTTTCCCCTTCATTTACGATTCTGGAGTACAGGTTTCGATATTTATCTGATGTAAAATAGTAAGTATGAAAAATATCACCATCACCAAACATTCTGGGGTCTTCTTGTTTTTTTAATTCTTCTTCCATCTTGAATATTAATTCTGCTTTAATTGAATAAAATTTTTCTTCATATGCAAGATTTCGTATGCAAAACTTGTCATCAGGCAAATAGAAAAGTTCTTCTTCAGGCCTTTTTCCAAAAGACAGATCCCAATAAAATTTAGTTTTAGGATTATGTCGCGATTTTAGAACTTCAGTTTTTGTAGGGCTACCATCAACCGTTGAATATCCACATTCTGGATTTGCTGCAGGCCATAAATCTGGTCGGTAATTTCGTAAATACATCCAACCATCTTTAACAATTCCTCTTATTGGATAACCATAATCATTTGGTCGACCAACATCATGTCGCTCTTTCCCATTCAAAACATAATCTCTAAAATTTTTGTTCTCCCCTTTAAAAAATGGGATTAGACTTATCCCGGGAGTTTCCTTCATTCCGGACTGTTCCCATTTAATTCCTAATGCATCAAAAAAGGTTGGAGCAATATCTATGAAACTAATGTATTCATTTATTTCGTGTCCCGGATTTTTTATATTATTTCCCCACATAATTGCCAAAGGGATATGATTTGAATAATCATACTCATCACTTTTAGCGCGTGGAAATGGCATTCCATGATCAGATGTTACAATAACTATAGTATTTTCTAATTCTCCTTTACTTTCAAGAAAGTCCAATATTTTGGTAACATGAGAATCAAAATATTCAATCTCCAATGCATAATCAAGAATATCTGTACGCACTATATTATTATCAGGAAAAAATGCAGGTACTTTCTTTATATCTGACAATTTTTTACCGGCTTTTAGGGAAGACCCATATTCGAACCCTCTATGAGGTTCCCACCCACCATACCAGAAATAAAAAGGCTTTCCATGCGGTTTATGATTGAAAAAGTCTTTAAAATTCTCTGAATAGTCATTACGAGCAATTTTTTTAGTAGGAGGTTCTATTTTTTTACTATTCCATCCACTACCACAAAGTTCTCGTTCTTTACCATTTATTTGTCCCGGGTTTCCAGGCCCCCATCCTTTACCAGTATGGCCTGTAAAATATCCGAATTCTTTTAAAACCTCAGGGTATGTTTTGTATTCGATTGGGAAATTATTAAAATGATTGGCTGCTTCTTTAAGTTGCCATGAATTTCTAGCAGTCAGCAATGAAGCTCTCGAAGGGGCGCACTTTGCATTAGGAGTATAGGCATTTTCAAAAAGTAATCCTTTATTTGCAACACGATCAAATGCAGGTGTATGTACCCATGAGTGATATTCCCCCATATGACCAGCATCATCGGCAATACAAATTAAGATGTTTGGCGGCATATCATATTCCGTTTGTTTGCATCCAAGAACAAAATATAATAATACTAAATTAATCGAATGTATTTTCAAATCCATTATTTTTATCATTTAAAGCTAACCAATAATTATTATAATTTCTTTTTTAAGATATTCTTTTGAATCTAATATTTACTCATAAATATTAAAAGGGTCTAATATCCATTAATTTTAATAAATCTCTATTTTTTTCTTAGTATAAAATTTTCAATGGATATGTGCTAAATTATAATCATGATTACAGTTCTTTCACCAGCAAAAAAACTATCAAGTGAGTGCTCTGCTTATGGCACTATCCATAGTCATCCCCAATTTTTAGATGCATCACAAAATCTTGTAAATAGAATAAAGGAATTTGATCCTCCAAAACTTCAATCATTAATGGGAATAAGCGAAAAACTTTCTGAGATTAATTGGGAACGTTACCAGTCCTGGTCATACTCTGCTGGACCAGAAAAATCTCGAGAGGCTATTTTTACTTTTATGGGTGATACTTATTCAGGTTTAGATGCTTTCACACTTTCTACGGATGATATTACCTTTGCACAGGATAATACCCGTATTTTATCTGGTCTCTATGGTATATTAAAACCATTGGACTTGATTCAACCATATCGTTTAGAAATGGGTACAAAATTAGAAAATGAATCAGGGAAAAATTTATATTTTTATTGGAATAGTTCTCTTTCCAATTCCATCAATCGAGAGCTCAAAGTACATAGAAATAGTAGTATCATTAACTGTGCATCTATAGAATATTTTAAATCAATTAATAATCCTGATCTGCAAGCGTCTGTAGTAATAACTCCCCAATTTAAAGAAAACAAGAATGGTAAATATAGAATGATATCTTTTTATGCAAAGAAAGCTCGAGGAATGATGGCTCGATATATTATTCAAAACCGAATCGAAGATCCAAAAGATATTCTTTCTTTCAATTTAGATGGATATTCTTATAATAAAACGTTAAGTACTGAATTAGATCCAGTATTTACTCGTTATAGTTCATAATTTAATATTTTGATTTTTAGATAAAGCCCCACATTTGTGGGGTTTTTGGTTTTTAGGATGGTGGGTAGATTTCTTATTCAATCTCTCTTGTAATATCCGTAAAATCAATAATCAATAAACCACATACTAAAGAATATTAAATGCAGGAAGAACGTCGTTTAGAAATCCTCGGAATACTTACTATCGCGCTTTCCGTTTTCGTCTTAGTTAGTCTCGGTGGCTATAACTCTAGCGAAGAACCATCCATTTCATCTAATGTCCAAGTTACTAACCCCATGGGTATCCTTGGCATTTTCACTGCTCACTTTTTTATTAAACTTGGTTTTGGCTACTCAACTATCATTACTCCTTTACTTGGTTTAGGCTGGGGCTGGTTTCTTTTTGCTAAAAAAGACTTAAGTGAAATTCTTAGAATAACTTGGTACAGCCTTGGAGCCATGATGATGCTTTCCATTACAATTGGAGTCATCAGTATTCAATTTCCATTAGATGGAAATTTGAGTTATCTAGCATCAGGGCTAACTGGTGGAAACATAGCACAATTATTTTTGGATATGCTCTCAATTTGGGGTACAATTTTATTTCTCATTTCCGGATTTCTTATAATGGTAAGAGGCTATTTCAATCTAGATTATTATGCCCCATTTATCGATTTTAAAGAGAAATTGAACTCATGGCGAAATGAAAAGATAGCAGAAAAAGAGAAGTTTGAAAAAGAAGAAGCAAAACGAAAGCATACCCAGGAATTAAAAGCAAAAATTGATGAACAAAAGGAACAGGATTCCTTAGAGATGATTTCCAACGATTTAGAAGATGAACAGCAAGCTGAAGAAGAAATTCATTCTAGTGAAACAGCTAAAATTAAAACAGATGAAGATAGGAATGAGATTGATGAACGGACTACAGAAGTATATGATAATGATATTGGACATGAATTAGAAAAGCAGGAGCAAGATGCACCAATTCAAGATGATCAATCCCCTAATATTGAAGAAATGGCTCAAATCGAGGAGATTGATATAGATGAAGTGGTGGAACGAAAAGTACCAAAACAGGAATATGTATTACCATCTTCAGAACTATTAGAAAATCCGGTAAATATTTCAGATTCTTTGACCCGCGATGAGTTAGTAGAAAGAGCCAATTACTTAACTCAGTCATTAGCTACTTATGGCGTTGATGGCAAAGTTGTAAATGTACACCCTGGACCTGTTATTACTTTATTTGAAGTGGAACCTGCAGAAGGTGTCCGTGTGAATAAATTTGTTCAATTGGCAGATGATCTTGATCGTGTCATGGAAGCCAGTAGTGTCAGGGTGATTGCTCCTATCCCTGGAAAATCATCAGTAGGGATTGAAATCCCAAACCGAAATCCAGCTACAGTATTTTTCAAATCAGTTGTGAACAGTCCCGAATTTGCAGAAGCAGAGTCTATATTGACTTTGGCTGTTGGTAAAACAACTTCAGGTGAAATCAGTTGTCTTGATTTATCTAAAATGCCACATTTACTCATTGCAGGAACAACTGGATCAGGAAAATCTGTTTGTATAAATACAATCATCTGTTCTATTCTTTATCGAGCAACACCGGAAGAAGTAAAATTTGTTATGATTGATCCTAAAAAAGTAGAAATGACTCTTTACCGTCAATTAGAAGGATATCATCTCTTGCAAATGGAAGATATTTCAGAACCTATTGTTACTTCAGTAGATAATGCTATTTTAGCACTGCGTGCTTTGGAAAAGGAAATGGATCGAAGATATAATGTTCTGGCGGATGCTGTGGTAAGAAATATTAGTGAGTATAATGAAAAAATGGAAAGATCCCGTGAATCAATCATGCCTTATATTGTACTGGTTGTGGATGAGTTGGCTGATTTAATGATGCTTTCTGCCAAAGATGTTGAAGCTCCCATCGCGCGTTTAGCCCAATTAGCACGAGCTGTTGGAATTCATCTAGTTATTGCCACACAACGACCTTCTGTAGATGTAATAACGGGAGTAATAAAAGCAAACTTTCCTTCGCGTATTGCCTTTCAGGTTGCCAGTAAAATTGATTCACGAACAATTATTGATCAGCCTGGTGCAGATAAATTGATTGGCCGTGGAGATATGCTGCATTTAGGCACTGGAAGTTCCGATGTGTTCAGGATGCATAATGCCTTCCTATCTTTAGAAGAAATTCAAGCGATAATGAATCATGTGTCCGGACAACCNAAACCAGAAGGNTTTATGCTTCCATCTNTTCGGGAAGCACAGGTTNCGGAATTTNCTGGTGATGGNGATNGNGGNACCGATGAACTTTTTAATGAAGCTGTGGCATTGGTTATTACCCATCAACAAGGTTCAATCTCATTGCTGCAAAGACGACTCAAAGTTGGTTACTCAAGAGCAGCCCGATTGATTGATGAGATGGAACAAACTGGTGTTGTGGGACCATTTACAGGTAGTAAGGCAAGAGAAGTACTTGTGGATGAATCCTATCTCGAAATGATTCGGGATTAATTATTTTGTGAAAAATACTCTTTTTTATTTAAGCTTTCTTGCTTTTCNATTGGCTAAGNATGAGCCGTATCAACAGTTCCTAAATTATATGCATCAAGATGGAGGAAAGGTAATGAAAATTAATTTTTTCCAAGAACAATTGGGCGAACGATTTGAATCGAATGGCCGATTCTATTTTTTTGGAGAAGCTAATTATATCTTTGATACTTTTGACCAGCGACTTATTTATGAAAAGGGTAAAATAACAACAATCAATAAGGTTACTAGGCAAGTTATTCTCGATGCGATTATTCCAGGCGAAATCACTATATTTGACATATTAACCGGTTCTCAAGANTCAATTGTAAAGGGTGAATNNATAATNGAAAAGAAAGGATATAGNATTCCTTTTAATTTAAAAAATTGGGGTTTGAAAGGAGCGATCTGGACTTTNCATGACAGCGGTCAGCCAAGAGAGATCTACTTAAGNACTGGAGAAGAATCAGAAGTTAGAATAAAAATTATTTACGTGGAACCTGCANTTGGTAAAAGCNTTGGTGAAATTGATCTATCTGAATTTGAGATAATAGACCTGCGTGAATAAATATATAAAACTAATTATTGGTACTGTATTTTCCATTATTGGTCTCTATTTTGCCTTTAAGGGCGAAAATCTGGGACAACTGGTTTATCAAATTCAACAGGTGAACATGGATGGAGTATTATTAGCATGTGCTTTGCTGTTGGCAAGTTGCATTGTAAGAGCGTACCGATGGCAATTAATATTAAATCCTATTCAAAGCATTAATCTGAAACCTGTTTTTGCAGCCACTATGATCGGTTATTTTGGTAATGGNGTTTTAGCCTTTCGCTTAGGAGAATTACTANGGGCTTATTCTNTGGCAGCAAATCGGAAACTGACTGTCTCTCAAGCATTTGGAACAGTAATTTTGGAAAGAATATTAGACCTTTTAATGGTTTTGATTATATTCATACTTACAATTCCATGGTTTCCTTTTGACCATAAATGGATTAGGCTTGGTATTTTTGTATTTGCAAGTATTACCATCATAAGTATTGCTTTGGTCTATGTTGTTTATAAATTTCAATGTATTGATAAAATTGGAGAATTGTCCNTCTCTGATACAAAGTTAGGAAAAACCGTTTTTTCTTTATTGAATAAGGTTTTTNATGGTATAACTATTATTGTAAAAACAAACCATACAGGGTTAATCATATTTTTAAGCTTTGTTCTCTGGGCATTTTATTTTTTAGTTACATTGATTATTTTGGATTCGTGTGGTTTGAATATTGGTTACATCGGNACAGGTATTTTATTGATATTNGGTAGTGTTGCGATTGGAATTCCAGCTCTCCCAGGTTCTGCTGGGACTTATGATGCCGGAATCAAGTACAGNTTGATGTTAGTTTTTGGTATTGGGGGCCAACAAGCACTTAGATATGCTATAGTTTCCCATGCNGTGTCTTACTTTCCGCTGGTAATTGTTGGTGCTGTATACTTTTTATTGGGAAGTGTAAGGATGAAGGACATTAATATGGAGCAAACCACATGAAAAAATATAATTGTATTTTTCTTGATCGAGATGGAACGCTGAATCCTGACCCCGGTTACATCAGTTCATTGAATGACTTTGCTTTTTATGATTTTACAATCCCTGCATTGAAAAAAATTTCTAAAGCAGGAAACAGATTTTGTATTGTGACAAATCAATCAGGCATTGATCGTGGTCTTATAAAAAAAAATAAGCTGAATGAGATTCATGATTTCATCAAAAAAGAATTTCGAAAAAATGGAATCCCGCTCTTGGGGATCTATACCTGCCATGACCATCCTANTCAAGCNACAGAAAGACGAAAACCGGGGCCTGGTATGTTTTTAGAAGCTGAATCTGAACATAATTTAAATTTATTGGATTGTTTGATAATTGGTGATTCANCTGCAGATATGGGAGCAGGGGAAATGCTGGGTATGGATACAATGCTTGTTCTCACTGGCAGAGGNATGGAAACAATAGATACCCTTTCTNAATATGAAACCCCAACCTTTATNGTCAAAGATTTGNCTGAAGGAGCAGGGAAGTTATGCCCTTAAAAATCGGTATTCTTATGGGCGGCCCCAGTGAAGAGAGAGAAATTTCATTGATGACTGGGCAGGCAGTTACTGAAGCCTGTAATAGATTAGGGTACATAGTTTCTGAATTTTCATTTCGATCTAATTATTACAGATTATTGAAAGGTTTAAAAAGCCAGGATATTATTTTTAATGCGCTTCATGGTGGAATTGGTGAAAATGGGAAGATACAGTCATGGCTGAATGAAAACAGAATTAAAAATACGGGATCTGGGTCTGAATCATCGGCGCTCTGTATGGACAAAAATAAAAGTAAAATAATTGCGAAAGATAATAATATTCCAACACCAAATTGGGAAATGTTAGATTCAAAAAATCATCTTCCAGCATTAGCTATGCCATACGTGATAAAGCCTAATGATCAAGGGAGCACTTTTGGGTTAACTATGGTTTATAATGAATCAGAAATTAAATCTGCAATTCAGAAAGCCTTCACCTATAGTAACTCAGTTATGGCGGAAGAATATATACAAGGTAATGAATTAACTGTTACTGTATTAAGTGANAAGGCCTATCCAATTATTGAAATTAAACCATCTCATGAGCTTTATGATTATGAATGTAAATATATCCCAGGTATGAGTCAGTATATTTGCCCTGCAGATCTACCAATTGATCTAACAAAAACAATTCAAAAAGATACTGAAAAAATCTTTCAGAAATTAGGNTGTGGTGTTTATGCTAGAGCAGATTACATTTTGAATAATAAGCAGGAATATTATTTTTTAGAAATGAACACTCTTCCTGGTATGACATCAACAAGTTTAGTACCAAAATCTGTNAATGTAGCAGGAATGAGNTTTGATGAACTGGTAAAAAATATCATAGAANTCAGCTTGTAAATGGCACTCCGGTTTTATAATTCAATAAAAAGAAAAAAAGAAGAATTTCATCCAATTGAACATGGGAAAATCGGGCTATATACTTGTGGGCCTACTGTATATGATTATGCTCATATTGGAAATTTCAGAACTTTTATGTTTGAAGATTTGCTAAAACGATGGTTGACTCATTCAGGATATGAAGTAATTCATGTAATGAATATCACAGATATTGATGATAAGACAATTAAAAAAGCTCAGGAATTAAATGTCAGTCTTTCAGAGCTTACTGAAAAATACACGAAATTTTTCATGGAAGACTTCGAATGGCTGAAAATGATACCAGCAGATAAATATCCAAAAGCGACTAATTCCATTCCTAAAATGATTAACATAATCGAAAAACTGTTACGTAAGGGTTACGCATATAGAGAAGATGATGGATCGGTTTATTTTAATATTAGTTCATTTCCTGATTACGGCCGCTTGACAAATATAAATCTCGTTGATCAAAGGGTTGGTGATCGTATTGCAGANGATGAATATAAGAAAGATACCCCACAGGATTTTGCGCTCTGGAAAGGATGGAAAGAAGATGACGGTTCTNTATTTTGGGATGCTCCCTGGGGCAGAGGACGTCCTGGTTGGCATATTGAATGCTCAGCAATGAGCACTGAATTTTTAGGCAATCATTTTGATATTCACTGTGGTGGTGTGGACAATATGTTCCCACATCATGAAAATGAAATTGCTCAGAGTCAATGCGCTAGTGGTGAACCCTTTGTGAATGTATGGTTACATTCTGAGCATCTTTTAATTGATGGTGGCAAAATGAGTAAATCATTAGATAATTTTTATCATATGGAAGATTTGAAAGAAGCAGGTTTTACACCTGAATGTATTCGCTATCAACTGTTGGCTGGGCATTACAGAACCAAAGTGAATTTTTCAATTGATAAAAAGAAGGAAGGGGACCGAGTTATAGAGCGAATATCCGACTTTTATTTTCGTCTTGAAAAAAACAATGCAGTGCAATTTTCAGGAAATATGCTACCTGAAGTATATACTAGATTTAAAGATACAATGGATGATGATTTGGATACACCCAAGGCACTAGCAGTCTTCTTTGAATGGATGAAATCTTTTAACGCAAAATTGGACAATAATTCTGTTACGCAACAAGAATTAGGAGGAGCTTGGAAATTTTTACAACTATTTGATTCTATTTTTGGATTTATCCGAAAAGAGAAATTTGATGTGCCCGAAGAAATAAATAAGCTATTGCGTCAAAGACAAAAAGCAAGGGAAGAAAAGAATTGGGACAGGTCAGATGCTATTAGAAATGAATTAAAGGGCAGAGGGTGGTTTGTTGATGATTCTCCCTATGGTCAAATACCAAAAAAAATTCAATAAGCAAACTTTATGCCAAAAACCGATTTTTAATAATTTTTTTATAAATATATATTGAATTATTTTTAATTAACATCTTAAATTATGAGGCTGTGCATAGCATTGACATATGTTCGTAAACTTACAGTTTGGGTATCCATTTTAAATTAAACCAACCAAATAATTAATTCTTATACGAATTTGTCTATGCCACCGTAGCTCAGTTGGTAGAGCAACTGATTTGTAATCAGTCGGTCGGAGGTTCGAGTCCTCTCGGTGGCTCAA
>PBKF01000019.1 GCA_002722105.1 Fidelibacterota bacterium | reverse complement strand
GGATGATGACAGTGTAACCGTGGCGGCAGGGACCTATGTTGAGAATATCAATTTCCGCGGGAGAGACATCAGGGTGGCGGGTGAAGATAGGGAAACAACAATTATTAATGGTAACCAGAATGGTAGTGTGGTGACATTTGAAAATGGAGAAGACTCTACCGCTGCATTGATGAGTTTTACAATTATGAATGGTGCTTCTGAAAACGGTGGCGGGATTTACCTTAACCAGTCTAGTCCACGTCTGCATGATTTAAAAGTGAGTCAAAATACAGCATCCAACAGCGGCGGTGGTATATGTTCTTACAACCAGTCTCACCCTATGTTGACAAATTCCATTGTGGTAAACAACTCATCGGCCATTAACGCAGGTGGAGTACGCTGTTGGGAAAACTCTAATATGCATTTGGAAAATGTAGTTATAGCTAATAACACAACAGTAGGCGGTGGTGTCGGTGGAGGCCTGCACTGTCGTGGTAGCTCTCCGACTTTGATACAAGTAACCATTATAAATAATAGTTCTAGTGGCAGCGGGGGAGGAATGTATCTACGGGGTGAATCTCTCCCAACCGTAGTTAGTTCGATCATCTGGGGTAATTCTCCGGAAAATATATTTTTTAGAGCCGGTGAGATTGCAAGCACCATTACACTATCTTACTCAGACTTACAGTGGGGGCAAGATAGTATTATTACTAATGAGAACGGGACTGTTAACTGGGGCTCCGGCAACATCGATGTAGACCCCATGTTTGTGGATACCGCCAATGGCAATTACCATCTGCTGGCTTCATCCATGCTCATCAATGCCGGTCACCCCGATTCATTAGACAGCGATGGCAGTCGGGCAGACATTGGTGCTTATCCTTACTTAAATAATTACAGCGGCCCCACCTGGTACATTTCAGAGAGCGGGAATGATACTACTGCCACCGGTGCCAGCGATGATCCATTTCGATCTATACAATCTGGNATCAATTTCTCATNGGATGATGACAGTGTAACCGTGGCGGCAGGGACCTATGTTGAGAATATCAATTTCAGGGGCCGGAACATCAAGGTGGTAGGCGAAGATCGGGAGACTACCATTATTGATGGGAATCAAGCTGGGAGTGTGGTGACGTTTGATAACGATGAAGTTGCAACAGTATTATTGAGGAGTTTTACAATACAAAATGGATTGAGTCAATTTGGAGGCGGTATTTTAATGTTATCTGCAGCGTCTTTATTAGACAACTTAATTNTAAAAAANAATTTTGCAATTGGTCAGGGTGGTGGAATTGGTTGTGATAATGGTTCAACACCAAGGATCATGAATACAGATATAATTAACAATACCGTTATTGAAGGATCGGACGGTGGTGGAGGCATTTATCTTCACTTACAATCACATGCCGTGCTAGAAAATGTGTTTATTAGTAATAATGTAGCGGCGGGCCAAGGTGGTGGTATGTTTATAAAGGCAGGTAGCAATCCNATTCTAACGAATGTTGCCATTATAGAAAATTATTCTGATACGGGAGCAGGAATTTCTGTTGACCAATCAAACCCATACATGAATAATCTAACTATTGTTGGGAACACAGCCGACAGTATTTCCAGTGCTTTAAATATTAGTGGGGGCAGCGCACCCGAATTGATTAATTCAGTACTTTGGAATAATTCTCCTCGAGAAATCAGTTTTCCACAAAACAATGATCCTAGCACAATTGAAATACTGTATTGCGATTTGCGGGGTGGGCAAGAAAGTATTATTACNAATGATAATGGCACCGTGATCTGGGGCGAAGGCAACATTGATGTAGATCCCATGTTTTGGAATACTACCAATGGCGACTATAATCTATTACCTGATTCACGATTAATTGATGCGGGCCACCCGGAAGAAACCGATGCGGATGGCACCCGCAAGGATATAGGCGCATTTTATTATGATCAAACCGGTCAGCCGGTGCGGGTGAAAAATATAACCACCACGCCATCGGCAAATNATATTGCNTTGAAATGGCCCGCCAATGAAGAGAGTGACTTAGCGGGGTACAACATTTACCGCTCCACAGANCCNAATGTATATTGGTATTATATAAGTCAGTATGCCACTTCTGCTGACAGTTTTTATGTGGATGAAGGTGTTGAAGAAAATACTACCTATCATTACCGCGTGGCTGCTGTAGATGGCGGGGGAGATGAAGGGCTCCTTGCCTATGACCGCCATGGCCGTACGGGGGCAGACACAACGTCTCTGCAATTTAGTGATAATGATGTATGGGCAAGCGGAGTGCCTCCAAGTGAAATATTGGTTTTTGACGAAATAGGCCACTCAATAGATTATACCATAGAAACATATTTCCATCCTTTAGGATATCAGGCTGATGTAGGAACTATTTTCCGAGTATCCAATATTACTGCTTCCTTGGTGTTGCATCCGGACTCTTTCCGGATAGATATTGCGGAATATGACGGTTCAGTGTTGAATGGCGAGAACGTAGTTCGAGACAGTTCCTGGCACCATCTGGCCCTGACATTTGAATCATCAGGTAATTTAAAATTGTGGCTGGATGGTCATCTAGCAGGAGAGAGTGGATTTTCTTTATATAATGTCAACGGAATTGATTTAAATACACCTGATCCATCAGGTAGCTTTACTGGCCTTCTGGATGAGATGCGTATTTCTGATACACTGCGATATACCGCAGCATTTATTCCACCCGGTGAGTTCCAGCTTGATCAGCGGACAATGGGCCTGTGGCGATTTAATGAAGGTTCATTCGATGATATTTTGCCTACCGTTTATGATTGGAGCGGTAACGGTCACCATATTCGGGTATTTGGGACACACCATCCTGACTGGGGATCCGGTACGCCGGTGTTTGCTGCTAATCAATCGGCTTTCGTTATCAATGAAATTATGCCAAACCCCAGTGGCTCAGATGCGGGGAAGGAATGGATTGAAGTTTTGAATAACTTTCATACACCTCTCAATTTAAAAGATTGGACACTAACCGGTGGTAGTGATGATGTGACATTGGGAAATGGCAGTTATGTACAGCCCAATGAGTATCTTGTTTTAGTCCAAAATAGTGATTCTACAGTGAATGGAGGGATAACCGGTGGTCTGGAATACGGTTCCGGGATAAGCCTCAGTAACTCTAGTGAGTCCATTACCCTAATGACAGGAACCGGTCGTATTGTTGACAGTCTTACATACGATACTGGCTTTCCTTTTGGCTCCGGAGCTTCCATGGAATTGATTGTTCCTGAGTGGGATAATGCTGATTCTTCTAGCTGGCTGACAGCAGGTCTACCCTATGGAGATGGAGTTAATTTAGGCTCGCCGGGAAGACGTAATAACGCCTTTTCAGGCACGATTGAATTGTCTCTTGATGCAATAGATTTTTCTAATATAACAGAAGGTAATGAGTCAGAGCAATCGTTTTGGGTAGAAAATACAGGCGTGGCAGATTTACACTTAATCTCTATCACATCTATTACTGAAAATTTCTCTGTAGATCCGGAAGAAGCTATTGTAAGTGTGGGAGATTCAGTAGAAATAACCATTGTGTTTACACCGCCAACTGTTGGTGAATTTGCTGATACAGTTTCTATTGTTTCCAACGATCCATTTACACCTCTGTCTAGCGTAGCGGTTACAGGTTCCGGTATTAATGAGTCTGCAGATATTGTTGTTTCTGATGGAATCACGGATAGTTTAAGTTTCTTCGATTTTCCTTTTACCCGCGTGGATGAATCATCAATAGACACATTGTATATAATAAACATTGGTGCTACTGAACTCGAGATTGAAGAAATATTTATTGAAGGCGATGTCACTTTCAGCACGCCGATTGAAGCGGAACTCCTTTCCTTTATGGATACGCTGGAGATTCCGATTATCTTTGCTCCCACAGCCACAGGGTCTTATGCCGCAGATCTCGTTTTGGGGAGCAACGATCCTGATGAAGGCACCTATACTATAACAATGAGCGGTGCTGCAGCAGAGCACATCATTCTCTCTGTTCCAGATTATTATACAACTATTATGGAAGCCATAACAGTGGCCTATTCCGAAGACACCGTGGAAGTAGGTATCGGCACCTATGAAGAAAATCTGAACCTTATAGATAAGAATTTAGTTCTCCGATCTGTAAGCGGTCCCGATTCCACAATCATAGAAGGAGACGGAACCACATCGGTGCTTAATATCTTTGGCGGGCAATCCAGTTTGACGAAAGTTCAGGGCTTTACAATCACAGGAGGCAGTAGCAGTCAGGGCGGCGGCATTCGCATTGATTCCAGTTCAGCTCCTGAATTCGAAAATATTATTGTGGTAGACAATGATGCTGATGACGGTGCCGGTATATATATTGAATCTTCCAGTCCGACGTTTACCAATTTGGAAGTTCGGTACAATGATGCCACCGGGGATGGCGGCGGAATTGCCATTCGCAACAATTCAAATCCAGTATTTAACTATGTAGTCATTTCCGGGAATGATGCTGACAATGGTGCCGGAATATTTATAAGGGAAAACAGCGATCCAGCGTTTAACCATATTACNTTAGCTGATAATGAAGCAGAAGGCGATGGTGGTGCATTGTATATTCGGGAAGGATCTCATCCCCACATCACAAACAGCATTGTTTGGAATAACGGGGATGAAGGTATTTCNCTTTCCCCTNCCGGTTCAGCCAGTGAAATNACTATAGATTATACNGTTGTGGATGGCGGAGAATCNGGGATTGCTCTTAATGGAAATACCGTCAACTGGGGTAACGGAAACCTTGGCGATGACCCNANNCTTGACACTGACGCTCTTATGGGNCAAAANTACCTACTCCANTGGGGCTCTCCTGCCATTGATGCGGGTGATCCTTCAGGGGCTCCGGATCCGGATGGTACTCTGCCGGATATCGGTCGCTTTTATTATGATCAGACTTTTCAGCCTCCCGATTCACCGCTTGGCCTGATCTATCTGCCCGGGAGTGGGGAAGTGGATATAAGTTGGACAGCAAATACAGAAGCAGATTTAGTCTACTATGTTTTACACAAGGGACAGGAAATGAATGCGCTGGACTCTGTTGCAGTGATTCAGGCACCCAACTCTAATTACATTGATACAAATCTGGATCCAACTGTAATTAATTACTACGCATTGACCGCAGTAGATACAGCAGGTTTGAAAAGTGATACGAGCGAATTGCTTATGGTTAGTTTCCCAACCATTGCTACATCAGATGAAAACCTTGACCTTGGTGATATTCGTGTTGAAACCATTAAAACAATGCAGTTGACTCTGTCCAATACGGGCAGCGACACTCTTTTTGTGGATAGTATTTATATTGTAGATACTTCTTCCGGGTTCAGCGTTGCCTTGGGCGAATCAACCACTTCCCGCGCTTTTTCTAGTCGCCTGCGTGGGAAGATGAAGAAAAAAGGCATCCAATCAAGAAGTACAATAACAAAACAGAAGAATCCGGAAGTGGCTCAGGTGCCATCCGGAGCAGAAGCAGAAGCGGCCACATTCATTGCCACGAATCAATCAGCAGNCCGGACACCAACAATACCACAACTTGGTCGAATAAAAACCGNACATTCATCTGACAGGATTTCTTCATCAACAAAACAGACTGTGTTGCCAAATTTATCCAGTACAGTTTTGGAAATATCTACCCAAGTGATGCCGGGAGAGTCCATCGGCCTAGATGTGTCTTTCATGCGGACTGACACAACCACGATTACAGACAATTTACGTATTACCAGNGATGATCCGCTGGGGAATGGAACTATCAACATTGGCCTCACTGCTCATAGCATAGCACCNGCATTGNCCCTGTCATCAGCTTCCTTAANTTTTGGGAATATACTCTCTGAAACGCAACTCTCNCTCCAAATTGGTAATGAAGGCACAGACTCCTTAAATATAANCAGCATTGATTATCCGACCGGGTTTATCGGCNCTCTGACAGATTCAACATTAGCGCCAGATGAATCAGCAGAGTTAACTGTGAGCATTNCTCCTGCAGGCAATGGCTACTGGACCGGTGATATTGTATTGACCAGCGACAGCTATCAACAGTCTCAGGATTCTATTTCAGCTGNGGCTTTGTCCATCTNCCCATTGCTCCATCATGATTATGGCGGTGTGCTCACAACGCTTTCTTCAGATACAAGTTTTACGTTTCACAATGTTGGAATTACAGATTTGCTGATAGATTCCATCAGCATTGATCAGANTCTGTTTACGTCTGATTTGTCACCTGGAACAACTATTGCAGCAGGTGACAGTCAGANTGTTACCGTCACTTTTTCTCCCACACTGAGAGATTCTGTGTCCGGTAATGTATCGCTGNATACACCGGTAAATCNTTTGCCTATTGATTTTGGTGTTTTAAGTGGCACTGGCTGGGCATGGCCGGAAGCTCAGTTTACGGCTAAATCTCTTTCTGTGGTGACTTCCGTAGAAAATGATACAGAGCTGGAAATTGAGTTGACCAACCCGGGTGATTATCCCTTATCCTATACCATGACAGTGGACGCAGACTTTGGGGGATGGGTCTGGCTCAGCGCAGCAGCAAGTGGTGAACTTGCTGGAACAACAGTCACAAATATTCCTGTTAGTGTATTGAATACAGGAAACTTAGATCCTGGTACCTATTCCGGCTCCATCTATTTTGGAACAAATACTGGCGGAGATCCAGATCAAGTAATAGCCGATACGGATACAGTGAATATCTTTTTAACGCTTCTGGGTGATGACTCACAAATCACTGATACAACGATCACAGTTCCATCTGGGAATACTGATCCTATTGTAGTCACAGATCCCGATGGTAACCCTCTGGGTGTTACTCTGGATTTCGTGAACTCCGCCGGGGGTTCTGTTACGGTACAGGCTATTGGAGCCATGCCACCATCTGATGAAACAACACCCTGGGTGGATCCAGATGGGAATATTACCGATCCTGTTTTCCCCGAAAAATATTATGAAATAACCACCGATATTGAAGGTGATTTTTTAACAGACATTGGTTTTGATTATTTATCCTTGCCCGGAATAAGCAATCCATCTACGCTCCGGCTAGCAAAGCGCCCCAGTAATTCAGGCATTGAAGAAGCATGGACAATTATAGCCGTTGCCAATACAGAGATTGATGAAAGCAATGGAAATGTTGTGGCTAAGAACCAGACGTCTTTCAGTCAATGGGCCATTATCTCAGATGAATCGGATAACAGCTTTACCGATACGCAGGGCCCTGTGATGAACAGCATCACCCTATCACCTTCATCACCAAGCATTTTAGAAGAAGTGATTATCACAGCGGATTTGGCTGATGATACAGGCATAGAATCAGCTACTTTATACTATAAGCCCGGTGGAGCGGATGTATATACATCACTGTCTATGACAGATAATGGCAGCAACTA
This sequence comes from Fidelibacterota bacterium, assembly GCA_002722105.1. The sequence goes on along the minus strand of PBKF01000019.1, from coordinate 8,850 downwards.
CAGTGGAACCGTACCGGGCAGTGCGGTAACTATGACAGGTTTATATTATTATATAGTTGCCACTGATCTTACCGAATCTGCCTATGTGACCATCAGTGATACATTAGGCGTAGAAGTTCAATTTATATCAGGNACCCTGACAACAAACTCTGCCANAGGCAGTGCCTATTCAACCGGCTTGCCTATAGAAAAATGGCGCTTAATTTCTATTCCNGCAGTCCTGGATGAGCCAAGTGTGGGTCAAGTGATTGGAGATGAACTGGGCACTCAGTCGGATACTAGCTGGCGAATCTTTGAATATGATTTGATAAGCACATCCTATAAAGCCAACCCTGTCAATTTTACTGCCGGTGAATCCTACTGGCTCTATCAGCGAGTGGAAGATAATTTATTGGTGGGAACGACACCAGGACAAACTGGAGACATGTCCGGGACCAGCTTAACTCTAAAGTCTGGCTGGAACTTTATTGGCTCTCCTTATCCTTTCCCTGTTAGCCTTGCTCTGGATCAGGTGCAGTTTTATGGGCCTATGACTTATGGTTTATCAGGTGAAGCTTGGAGCAATGTGGTAACTGAGTTGAGTCCTTGGAATGGTTATGTGGTCTATAACAGGACCGCCAGCGATCAGACCATTACCATAAGTCCAATGCCAGCTAGCGGTGTCCAATTAGCCAGATCAGCGGATGAATTAGGGTGGCAGATCATGCTCAGTGCCAGTGCCGGAGATTTTCAGGACAAGTATAATTATGTAGGCTGCTTGGAAAGTGCAACCAATGAAATAGACTGGCATGATAATCCTGAATTAACATCTCCCGGAAACCACTTGTCTTTGTCTTTTACAATTCCCGGTGAAGAGAGGCTGCAGATGACATCCGACATTCGTGAAATGAGTTCGTCTGTCCAGATATGGGCTGGAGAATTGAATGCAACCGGCATTACGGAGCCGGTAAAGCTGATTTGGTCGGTGCAAAAAATGGTACCAGCTGACTATACTGTTATGCTTGTGGATTTGAACACGCGTAAAAAGGTCAATTTGCTTTCAGAAGAGACTTATAACCTCGGATATATCAATGAGCGCTATGCTCACCAGTTTAAATTAGTTTCAGGGACGCTTGATCAGGTAACATTTACCGTTAATGAGTTACTGGCTGCGATCCCGGAAGTATTAACGCTTAATGGAAACTATCCAAACCCATTTAATCCTGTAACAACCATCCGCTTTGGTGTTCCGGAGCCGAGCAAGGTACGTATTACGGTAGTGAATATATTGGGTCAGGAGATCACTGAGCTGATCAACGACTGGCGAGACATTGGCCATCATGAAGTAGTTTGGCAGGGACTGGATCAAGGTGGTAAACCGGTAGCAACTGGCATGTATTTTACTGTTCTGACGAATGGAGAAAAAACTATTGTACAAAAAATGATGCTGTTGAAATAAGGAAGAAAATGGTGTGATTTTTGGGTTATTATAAGCAAATAAAAGCTGCAATAATATTACTTCCTTTCTTATTTCTTTTTGGACAGGGTACTGCAACTCTGGTGGTGACTGGGAGTGTTCACGGACAACTAGACCCCTGTGGGTGACCCAAAAAACCTCTGGGCGGTCTGTCCAGAAAATATGTCACCATTCAAAAAATGCACAAAGAAGAGAATAACCCCATTATCTTAGATGCAGGGGATTTAATTTTTTCCACACCAATAATCCATGACTCAATCCGAGCTTCCGAAGAGTTGCGTGCCTTTGCGATGCTGGAAGGATACGAACGAATCGGATGTAATGCTATCAACGTAGGACAGTATGAATTAACGAATGGTCTGCATTTCCTTTTAGAGCTTTCAAAATCCACAGATATTTTATTTATATCAGCCAACCTTAGAGATTCAAAGACCAATGAACTTTTGTTTGAGCCTTATATCATTATTGAAAAGCCTGGATTAACCTTAGGTATTATTGGATTAGTAAATATAGTTGAGACTTCTGGAGCCGGTATTACGGTTGATGATTACATAGCTACTGGCCAGTCTATAATTTCAAACTTAAGGAAAAAAGTAGATCAGNTAATTNTTCTGATCAACACCCCGCGTAGCACACATAAAGAGTTGCCCCACTATTTTAAAGAAGCTGATTTGATTTACACCAGTGGGAGTACAAATATGACAAGGCCTATGATGAAACAATTATCAGAAGGCCCATTCGTGTATTCTACTGGTAGAGAAGGTCGATACTTAAATGTGACCNGGTTTGATATTAAGGAAAAAATNGCTCCTTTAATCAATGTATCCTATTTACAAGAGAATATGAAATACACNCAAAGGAAACTGGATCGGCTGCAGGGTTCTGATTCGGAGAAAACCTTAGAAGAAATTTATGCTGACCAGGANAGAGTGCTAGAAAAAATAAAAGAAAATCGAAAAAGCATAGCCAATACACAAAGCATTCTGAAACATGCCGTAAACACACTCCATTTTGATAATGTCCCCATGGATNCTNAANTTGNAGATGATNATTTTATGNTNNACTTTGTNAATNNAACCCTATNAANGTACGAAGAATTAAAAAATAAATAANAAAGTGATNNNTGAAAATTATCCAACCCTTACAAACCAAAANGGTTCATNAATATTACGTCGCCAATGTTGGCCCACNATAGCAGTATAAACCCAGCCAGCAAGCCANANNGCCAAAAGGCCAGGAANAATAATATCTATAAGCAGTGAAAACATTGCNANNGTAAAGATNAGGGTAAATGGCANAATAANNACGATGCTNAANAAAGGNTGTNTAAGCATAAANGNTTNAATTGTATTCATNTTNNTTCTCTNTTTTTTANNTNAAATGCAAAGCCTGTGCTANGNNTNCAAGAGTGACAAATCGGCAGGNCTAAGACAANANTTTTNGCNATTTNTGCNCCCANTTTAANATTATTNAGAGCAAGNGCTTTATTTGCTNCNAGGCTTTTNCCNNNGGTTCTTTCAGAAATTTCNTTTAANAAAAAGGGTGTNAATTTNTTCCCNTCTATNTNNTNCNTAGATGCNTTTTCATANGCTGNTTNAATAATANNACTNAATTGANNANNTGGTATTTCTTNAGACTTTGGAATTGGATTTNCAACCAGTGTCCCACAGGNTAAACCACCTGATTTATTTTTATTGTAAATNTTAGCAATATCAATNGTATTGTTTACAGAATGAATNCCATAAACACCTGAGCTNCTTGAGTANAATGCAGGAAANTCATTNGTNTCGTATCCCAAAACAACTACACCGAGCGTCTCNAATAATTCTACGGTTTTAGGNANATCCAAGATGGNCTTTGCTCCGGCAGATACAACAATGATTGGTATTTGAGCAAGAGCCACTAGGTCCTGAGACACGTCAAANGAATATTTGACACCGNGATGAACTCCACCGATTCCCCCTGTGGCAAAAACATTTATTCCGGCTTTGTGGGCAATATGCATCGTAGCGGATACCGTTGTTGCCCCATTCCAATTTTGCGCTAGGGCAAGACCAATTTCCCTTTTGGAAATTTTTTTAAAAGATCTGTCTGATGCTAAAGATTCTAGCTGGCTTTCNTCGAGTCCAACNAAGACNGAACCATTTATTATAGCGANTGTTGCAGGANCTACACCATATTTATGGCAAGTGGCTTCAGCATTTTTTGCGAATTCATAGTTNTCAGGGTAGGNCATGCCATGAGCAATAATTGTAGATTCCAGNGCCAATACTGGCACTCCATTATTTTGTGCTTCTTTAACTTCTTTAGAATAATTTANTTTCATTGGTTTAATGTCTAAATCAGGTGTTTAACTTTCACATTGTTTTAATCCCAATATGAAAAATATAGACCCAAAAAAATACAACCTTTCATCNAGANTTCAGCTTCAAGAAAATTCTTTNGGATGTCTTTTTATTATTATTGATCGNAAGAGNCGAATNATNATGAAAGATGGNCNNCGAATCCTAAAAATAGTGAACACCATAAAACAAGTGGAGAANAATACATCAATATCCGTTCTAACTTCAGCGCCAATTTGTAGTAAAACTAAATTATTTCTTAGTGAAAGCAATATAGAGATAAAAGTACTTTCTTNATGTTCAAATTTCTCTTTCCACAAGATAAAGAGATTTCCAAGGAAGTTCTTACCCTAGCTTTCCCAGTTATACTGAGTAATCTAAGCCGGGTTCTCATGAGCATGTTCGATGTCGCTATGGTGGGNCGTCTTGGTGCTGAAGCACTTGCAGCAACCGGCATGGGGTCAATGCTTGTATGGGGTGCTTTGAGCCTTGTGCTNGGTATTCGCACTGCTGTCCAAACTGTNGCATCCAGACGCCTAGGGCAAAAGATAGACCATGAAGCAGGTACGGCATTTCACAATGGTTTAATCATGGCCACCATTTATGCTTTGCCCGTATCATTGGCAGGGTGGCTCTGGGCTAAAGATATTATTCCNTTTTTTATTGATGANTCTACAGCNACNCCACTGGCTANAGATTACACNTCTATTGTNTTTATCAGTCTNCTATTTTCTGCTTACAGTTTCGTATTNCANGGNTTTTTTACAGGNATTGAAAAAACAAGAATTCATATGTCGGTTGTAATTACCAGNAACATTATTAATATTTATTTGAATGCNGGTCTTATTTATGGAACACAAGGCCTGAAATTATTTTTTACAGAAACAATCCCGGGTTTTTCTTTTTTGACCTTTCTCTGGCAATGGACATATTTCCCAGCATTGGGAGTAAAAGGAGCGGCCATAGCAACCCTCGTAGCGTCTTTTTGTATGACTCTTCATTATTTTATGTTTTTGTTTTCCAAACAGGTAAAAACTCGCTTTTCTGTTTTTAGTCTATCTATAGACAGGGGGATGTTGAAACGCCAATTAAAACTAGCATTGCCACAAGGGCTTCAAGAGGCGGTTATTGCTGCAGGTTGGTCGGTATTTTACAAGATCATGGGTATGATAGGACTTATTGAATTAGCCACAACACAACTTCTCTTTACAATTATGCATGCATCATTCATGCCCGCCCTAGGTGTCGGGCAAGCTTGCTCCACTTTAGTAAGCAAATACATGGGTGAGAAAAAAATTCATATGTCTGAATCAAGCATCAAAGAATCTGTTCGGTTAGCTGAATATATTATGGGTGTCATGGGGCTGAGTTTTATTTTCTTCCCTAAGTTTTACTTATTTCTTTTTACAAACGATCCGGAAATAATTCAGCTGGGTGTATTCGGTTTAAGGATAATCGGTGCGCTACAGTTTCTAGATGCAATTGGTTTTGTTTTATGGTTCGCATTGACTGGCGCTGGGAATACACTTTTTCCGGCGTTGGTCGATTCATGTTTAACCTGGGGTGTCATTGTTTTTGGCAGTTATTATTTTGGCGTTGTTATGGGAATAGGGTTTAAAGCACCTTGGCTTCTCTTCCCTGTTTATATGGTGCTCTTTGCAGGGATCATGGTTTGGAAAATATACCAAGGCGATTGGAAGGAAATCGACGTATAGAATCCTGAATACTATTAGCTGTGATTATTGAAACAATAATAGTTCCTACTCCTTATGGATAAGAATTATAATTATTGTAAATTTAGAGTTTGAATTGATAACATAAATTATACTTTATTTAACATGAGCCCTTACAAAGACCCCGATCCGCAGGAAACTCAGGAATGGATTGAATCTATTGAAGATGCGTTGGAAGAACACGGCTACGAAAGGACACGACATCTCTTAGAAACATTAATTGATTTTGCGCACTCAAAGGGAGCTAGGCTACCCTTTAACACCAACACGCCTTTCGTAAATACTATTTTACCAGGACAGCAACCAGAATATCCTGGGAATCGTGAAATGGAAAGGACAATAAAATCCATTGTTCGTTGGAATGCAATGGCCATGGTTACAAAAGCAAATACCGAAACTCCCGGTATTGGCGGTCATATCTCAACTTATGCATCTGCTGCAACTTTATATGAAGTTGGATTTAATCATTTTTTTCATGGCCCAGATCATTCCAATGGTCCAGACTTAATATTTTTTCAAGGACATGCTTCTCCAGGAATCTATGCCCGAGCCTATGTGGAAGGCCGGCTTAGTGATAAAGAACTCCACAATTTCCGTCGTGAATTATCTACTGAAGGAGGACTGTCTTCCTACCCTCACCCATATTTGATGCCCGATTTTTGGCAGTTTGCTACAGTTTCTATGGGGCTAGGGCCTATCATGGCTATATACCAGGCAAGGTTCATGAATTACATGATTGATCGAGGCTTTATAAATGATACCGGTAGAAAAGTTTATGCTTTTCTGGGCGATGGTGAAATGGATGAGCCGGAAGCATTGGGTGCTCTTACTCTGGCTGCTCGCGAGAATCTGGATAATTTAATTTTTGTAGTTAATTGCAACCTACAGCGTTTAGATGGTCCGGTTCGAGGAAATTCAAAGGTGATTCAGGAATTAGAAGGGGCATTTCGAGGAGCAGGATGGAATGTAATCAAGGTCATATGGGGGGAAGATTGGGACGAGTTCTTAGAAAGCGAATACAGCAATCTTTTACTTCAAAGACTGGAAGAAGTGGTTGACGGAGACCTGCTGAAATATGTAGTGGAAGGTGGTGCATATATTAGAGAACATTTTTTTGGAAAATACCCAGAATTATTGAAAATGGTAGAGCACTTATCTGATGAAAAACTGGAAAAGCTTAGGTTGGGTGGGCACGACCCGTTAAAAGTCTATGCTGCTTTCAATGAAGCAGTACAATACAAAGGGAAACCCACAGTTATTTTAGCCAGAACAATTAAAGGATATGGTATGGGAGAAGCAGGAGAAGGAAGGAACATCACTCATAATCAGAAAAAACTGAATAAAGATGAACTCCTGTATTTCCGGGACCGATTCAATGTTGATCTTACTGATGACGATGCCATGAAAGCTCCATTCTACAAGTTTGATCAATCAAGTGAAGAATACAATTATCTAAAGAAACGTCGTAATAATCTAGGAGGCTCATTGCCTCATAGATCCGCTAAATCTCAATCATTGGGGATCCCTGATCTGTCTATTTTTCAGGAAATGTTAGATGGCACAGGTGATCGTAAAATTTCAACAACAATGTCTTATGTCCGACTTTTAACTTTATTGACAAAAGATAAAACTATTGGTAAAAACATCGTACCGATTATTCCGGATGAAGCACGCACATTTGGTATGGATCCGCTATTTCGTCAGCTGGGGATTTATGCACATAAAGGACAGCTGTATGACCCCGTTGATTCAGACCAATTTCTTTATTACAAAGAAGCCAAAGATGGACAGATATTAGAAGAAGGGATTAATGAAGCGGGTGCTATTTCGTCATTTATTGCCGCTGGTACAAGTTACAGCAATCATGGTGTAAAAATGATTCCGCTCTATATATATTATTCCATGTTTGGCTTTCAGCGAATTTGGGATTTTATATGGGCTGCTGGCGATATGCGTGCCAGAGGGTTTTTGTTGGGTGGAACAGCTGGTCGGACCACATTAAATGGTGAAGGACTGCAACATCAGGATGGCCATAGTCACTTAGCAGCAGCAGCGACACCCAATATCAAGGCTTATGATTTAGCCTATGCCTATGAAATTGCAATTGTTATTCACCAAGGCCTAAAAGAAATGGTACAAGAAGATAAAGATATAGTTTATTATCTTACCCTGGAGAATGAAAATTACATTCACCCTCCACTGCCTGAAGGTGTAACGGATGATATTATTAAAGGATTATATAAAATACGCACAACGGAAAAACCAAGAATCAGGCTATTAGGAAGCGGACCTCTTTTGGGTGAAGTATTGGCAGCTGCTGATCTTTTGAAAGAAGACTGGGATATTGAACCAGGGGTGTGGAATGTGACTAGTTTTAGTGAGTTGCGCCGGAATGCCGAAGAAACAGAAAGATGGAATCTAATTAATCCTGAAAAAGAGCCAAGGAAATCACACCTAGAAAATTCCTTGGCAAAACATCAAGTACCAACTATAGCCGCATCTGATTATGTTAAAATGGTTTCGGAGCAAATAGGGCCCTATGTACCTGGCCCTTATTATGCGCTGGGGACTGATGGCTTTGGACGAAGCGATACAAGAGAAAATCTACGCCACTTTTTTGAAGTAGATAGATATTATATTGTCTTGACATCTATACGAGCATTGGCATTAGATGGATTCCTGGAAATGTCAAAAGTAAATGATGTAGTGAAGAAGTATAACATTAACCCGGATAAACCAAGTCCAATTACGGTCTAAGGAAAACAATGATAAAGGAAATAATTCTACCTGATTTAGGCGAAGGAATAGAAGGCGCTGAAGTCAGCGAAGTTTCTGTTTCCCCCGGAGATTCAATCCAATCAGATGATACAATTCTTGTTTTAGAATCTGACAAAGCATCCATGGAAATCCCTGCTGAATTAAACGGAATTGTTAAAGAAGTATCAGTCGCTGTTGGTGAAGAAATAAAAACAGGGCAGCTTTTGATGAAGATTGATGTTGCCGAATCTTTAAATGAAGAGTCTGAGTCTCCTGTGATTGAGGCCGAACCAACATTACCAAAAAAACCTGAAGTTGAATTACCAATAGAAACTTTAATAGACCATGTTGAAAATGATATTCAATCTGGGGGTAGTGTATTTGCATCACCTGGAGTACGTAGGCTGGCCAGGGAACTTGGTATTAATCTCCAGATTATTAATGGCTCTGGACCAAAGGGGCGAATCACAAAAGATGATTTGAATGGATATATTAAATTGCAAATGGCAATGTCAGCTGGGAGGATTCCATCACCACAGTCAGAAATAGACTTTTCTCAATG
>PBKF01000018.1 GCA_002722105.1 Fidelibacterota bacterium | reverse complement strand
TATCTAGACTACTTTTTAAGAACTTTTCCCACAGCTATTGGGGATGGCCTTCGTTTTTATTAGTCATAGATACCACAGAGCTTAAAATTTAGACAAATATTCATCACCTATCCATGTTATGGTACCGAAATTAGTTTTTTAGACTCTCCAGCTTGGCTTTGAATTCACGCAATTCCCTTACATTTCCAATCTTAATTTCACCTGAGTTCCACTTTAAATGGAAATCCTTTTCTGAATCAGAACCACCCTGTTTTTGGTAAAGATTATAAAGTTCTTCATCTTCCCGTGGCTTATTATGGTGAAGAGTTGCTATAAGCTGGTAAGTCAGATCTTCATTAATGTCATCGATGATACGATCTGGGAGAGTTTGTTCCAGGAGACCCTGCTCAATGCGGGAAAAATGCATGCCTTTTACTACATAATCCTGATAGGCTTCCCAAGCAAAAGGCGCTACAGATTTCACCGATTCTGCCATCGCATCAGAAAATACCCGAATCTCATATTGAGCATGACTATCAGATCGAAGACCTATAAAATGGAGCAGATTGTGAAGATCATTCTTCCAATACCATTCAGTATAAAGATTAACGGGAAGAATAGCACGGGCAAGTTCTCGAGCCACACCAGCATCATTCAAATCAGAATACATGGCAAAACTTTTTTCAGAGATCTCCTTGAAATAATCTTGAACCTTTTGCTTCAACTCCGCCGAAACTTCACCCAAACGGCCTTGCTTATTTAACCCAGATTGAAATTGAATATGCTTCGGATCAGGATAATAAAATTCATCCCTAGCTTCTGAATAGCGAAGGGAATATTCATTGATGTTGGCGGTACGGTGGCGCACCCACTGACGAGCAACAAAAATGGGCATTTTACAATGAAATTTAAATTCTACCATTTCAAAAGGAGTGGTATGACGGTGACGCATAAGATAGCGGATAAGCCCACGATCCTGAGACAACTTACTAGTACCTTTTCCATAACTGACCCGGGCTGCCTGTACAATGGCATTATCTCCACCCATAGAATCCACGAGCCGTACAAACCCCTTATCTAAACATTTGATTGCATCATCTGGTATTTGTGTCATTTCAATTTTCTAATTCACTTTACGATAGATCATGACTCCATCCCTAACTGGTAAAAGCAAGGGTTCTAATCTATGATTGTTTTTTATCATTTCGGCAGTATCTTTCAGGGCCCTAGCATTATCATCATTTGGACGTAACACCGAACCATGCCAAAGCATATTATCTAATACAGCTACGCCTCCCGGTTTAAGTAAGGCATTCCCCTTTTTGTAATATTCCGGATAAGAAACCTTATCCGCATCCACAAACATCATATCAAAGGTGCCTACTTTAAAATTTTCCAGTGATTGCACTGCAGGACCTTGATGGATTTGAATTTTATGCTTAACATCTGATTTTTCAAACCAGCTCTTGGAAGTTTGCACATGTTTTTTCATAAGTTCACAGGAATGGATCTCACCATCATCAGGTAATGCTTCAGCCATTTTTAACGTGGAATAACCAGTGAACATCCCTACTTCCAGAATTCGTTTTGCACCGGAAATTTTCACCAACATTTGAAGCAGCCCACCTACTAATGAACCACAAAGCATTTGAGGGACATCCTCAGTCTCCCAAGTTTTTTGAGAAAGCTCTTTCAGTAAATCCGAATCATCCAATGAATAGGATTTACAATATTGCTCAATATCTTCAGTAGTAAAGTTCATATTTTACCATAGGAAAAGTATAGCACTGAAGACAAATAAACACTTCATTTTCTTAACACTTGAAATGTTTTATCAACTGCATCCACACTCCCAGCAATTAGACCCGGCTCTATTAATGGGTTTTTAGAATTATACTTTCGAGGGTAACCATAGAGATCGATAAGTTTTCCCCCTGCTTCATTTATAATGCAATTCCCGGCACAAATATCCCATTCATTTTTGGGACAGAGCGATGCAAAGATATCTGCCTGTCCTGCTGCCGTAAGTCCTAATTTATAAGCCACTGAACCCACAGCTCTTAATTCACCAAATACAGTGTCATATGGCTCCCACAATCCCCGGCGTGTTTCAGACCGGCTATTTAGAATTACCATTTCGTTTAAATGTTCTTTTAGTACACATCGGATTGGTTTATTATTTAAGAAAGCTCCTTCATCCTTGGCAGCCGAAAATATTTCTTTTGTCACTGGATTGAATAAAACACCCACAATGGGTATTCCATTCTCCACACAGGCAACGCTCACCACAAAATGAGGCACACCTTCTACAAATTCTTTGGTACCATCAAGTGGGTCCACCACCCATATACGGTCTCTCTGTAATCGTATGGAAGAATCTACTGTTTCTTCAGATAACCAACCGTATTCAGGGCGTGCTTCAGTGAGAATTTCTTTGAGGTATGAATCTGCTGCAAAATCAGCTGTGGTAACAGGATTATGATACCCTTTATCGTGGATGTCATATTCAGATTTATAATAATTTAAAATAAGAGCACCGGCTTCAATCGCAGCTTCTTTTGCAAGTTTTAAGTCAGAATTCATGGGGCGAAAGTTATGATATAATTTACATTATAACGATAATCACAATGGATTATTTATCCACTTTAACAATCATATTCGAATGTTTTTATTAAAAAAAAGATTAATAATAATTTTAGTAATTAAAGTAAATAAAAATCCTAATATTAAAATTTTTGAAAAATAATTAATTTTTCCCTACCCTTTCTGGAGTTTATAGAATGTTCTGGAAATTCTTCTTTCTTTATGCACCAGGCATCAGAAAAAACTGATTTTACTTCTTCAGTAGTTGTACCCCAAGGCGGTCCGCCTTCTTCCAATTTTTTATCAAGTGGAAACCATAGTCCAATTAATGAACCACGTGGTTTTAAAATCAACTTTACCATTGATTCATATTCCTGCCGTCTTTCTGGTTGAATTGCACAAAAGCAGGTTTGCTCGATTACAAAATCAAAAGATGATTTAAATGCTTGATGAAGAGAAAATATGTCATCCTGAACTATTGTGAGAATGACTGATTCTTTCCTTGCTAAGATTGATAAATCTGCAACAGGAGTTGGTGCAAAATCTACAGCAGTAACCTGGAATCCCTTCTTAGCAAAATGAACTGCATCATACCCTCTACCACAACCAATAAAACAAACAGAACCTTTTTCTAATTCATTTGAAATATGTTTAAAAACAGGAGTGACACCTTTTAAATCCCATCCTGCATCATCTTCCAGATATATATTTTCCCAAAAGTCGGGATGACTGACATCCTTCATTAAATAATAAACATCTCTTTTTGATCTTCAACCACTTTTTTGTTTTGGACTGAAACATAGTAAACATAAGAATTAGGGTAAAATTGGATCGAACGAAAATAATTTCCTTTTTTGAAATGAACGGCAGCGCCACCATCAATGGCCCAGCCAGATCTACATTTCTCATTTTTTAACATATTATGTAGAGTGGGACGTCGATCAGTCTCTTCCTGATAATGAGGGCAGGCCATATCAGGTAAGAAACCTAAACCGTCCATAACGTTTAAATTACTTGCCCAAGAATCAGTAATTACCTGCTCAAACCAACATATTGCTCCTGCACTTACGCCGCATAAAATTTTTCCTTTTTGATAAGCTTTTAATAATAATTGATCTAGTTTCCATTCCCGCCAAACGGCTAACATACTTTTTGTATTACCGCCACCCACATAAATCACATCGGCTTTGTTCACTATACTATCTAATCTTGGTGTACGCTGAAAAAAAGTGATATGGCTTGGNTTACAATTAAGTTTTGAGAAACAAGAATAAAAATTAACAATGTATCCCTTATCATCTGCGCTGGCTGTAGGGATAAATACAATATTAGGATTGTCTTTTCTAGTAAAACTTAAAATGTATTTTTCAATTTTTTGATGGTTTGGATTCCTTCCAAACCCACCGCCCCCAATAGCTATGATCTGCCCTATTTCATTCATATATCAATTTGGCTCCTTAAAATGGATTAAGAAATCTTTAGTTGTTTCAAAAAGTTTGAAGCCACCCATAGAAGTGGAAATAAGCGTTTTTCCATTATTCACATATACTAATTTCCCGGATGTTTTATTTTCAACCTTTAGTGATCCCGTAATTACAGAAAAAACACAATCAGCCACCCCTTTTTGAAATAGTTGACCATGACCAATCGGACGATGTTCTACAAAAAAGTTAGTTCCTATGACAGAAACAATAGAACTGGGCGTATTAACTATAAACTCCCTATTCCCCTTTTTATTTATTTCTGCACTTAATCTTCCGCCAAATACTGCTATTTCAGTTTTCGGTGTTTTTTCCCTTTCATTGCTGAATATTTTCACAATAGAATTCTCAAATAATTTTATTTGACTTCTGTCTTCTAAAATAAGAATTGAAATAAATGCATTCGAACTTGTTGTTATTTTATCTCCGTAATAAATAGATTCTCCCTTCCTGATTTGACCACTTCTNANATNACCTTTACGTTTTATATCACCAATTGATTGGGTACAAATACCGATATTCCCTTTTCTAGACTGACCTAAAACAATTACANTAAAAATTCCAATGATTACCAGATTTTTCATATTAAAACCAATTATTTCTGAATAAGAATATGATCATAATTTAATACATCATTACGGTTTATATTCTTTGTTAGAGTGGATATAATTCCGTATTTTACTGTGAGTGTGGTACGATAAGGATGACAAAGTTTTATTATTTTTTTGACGGAATTGACACGATTTATATCACCCTGGAAAGGGCCAAAATTTTCCTTCCTTCTTAAGCCCCTCGAAAAGAACAAAAAAAACGGTACGATCTTNTTAGATGAAACCCGGGACCNTTATCCCGGNTGNTCAGTNCTACACACATACCAAGATCGTCTATTATATTAGGTATTATATGAAGAAGGAAATCTTTATCAATGAAAGTATGGGGGAAACTCGAATTGCCATTCAGGAAGATAGTCAACTTGTAGAAGTATATGTTGAAAAACAGGATAAACACCGAATGGTTGGTAATNTATATAAAGGGAAGGTTGAAAATGTACTTCCAGGTATGCAGGCTGCTTTTGTGGACGTTGGTTATGATTTAAATGCATTCCTACCATTTTCGGAAATTGGAAACTCTGAATTTATTATTGAAGAACAATCAAATAAACGTAATCGTAACACCAAAAATCATAATCAAAAACATGATAATATAGAAGTTGATCTCAAAAAGGATCAAGAAATTTACGTTCAGGTAATCAAAGAACCATTTGCTGGAAAAGGCCCCAGAGTTACCACGGAGGTTGCTCTGCCAGGAAGATTATTGGTATTAGTACCAAACGCCAGTTACATTGGTATTTCCAAAAAGATATGGGATAAATATGAACGCCGGCGTTTGAAAAAAATTGCCCAGAGATTACGTGAAGAAAATATTGGGGTAATTATTAGAACAGTCGCTGAAGGTAAATCTGAAGAGCATATTGAAAATGATTTCAATCAATTATTGGATACCTGGAACANAATTGAAAAGAAAGCAGACCGCGAAGATGCTCCAGTTTTGGTGTATGAAGATTTGGAAACAGCTTCTAGTGTAGTTCGAGATTTATTAACACCTGATGTCGAAAAAATTATTATTGACTCGAAACGATTGTACCGGAAAACACAGCTTTACTTAGAAGATATTTCACCAAGNCTACTGGANCGGTTAGATCTTTATAAATTGAAAGCGCCCCTTTTTGAAAGTTTNGGAATTGAGTCCGAAATTGAAAAGCTCATGCGTCCTAAAGTGTGGCTCAAAAGTGGAGCATATCTNATTATNGAAAAAACAGAAGCCATGGTTGTAGTGGACGTAAATAGTGGACGTTTCATCGGTAAAAAACTTCATGAGGAAAATTCACTTAAGATTAATGTTGAAGCGGCGAGAGAAGTCGCCCGCCAACTTCGTCTTAGAGATCTATCTGGCTTAATTGTCATAGATTTTATCGATATGAAATTTGATGAGAACAGGAAAAAAGTTTATCATGAATTGAGAAAAGAATTAAGGAAAGATCGTGCTAAAGTTGCCTTAGCACCAATCACGGAATTCGGATTATTGGAAATGACTAGGCAGCGTATACGCCTNAGNTTACTNGATTCTATGAGNGAAGAGTGCCCAACNTGTNATGGTTCTGGAAGAATTATTTCTCAAGAAACGTTGGTGACTAGAATTGACCATTGGCTAAGAAGATATAAAAGTAAACATCGCTCTCTTCGTCTTAGATTACANCTTCATCCGCAAAATGCTGAATATTTAAGTGGAGAAAAAAAACATATACTTCGCGGACTCATGTGGCAAAATTTTGTACATTTAAGAATAGAAGAGAATATTGAACTTGCCCTAGATGAATTTCGCTTTTTAAAAACAAAAGATGGCGTAGACGTTACACATGAAATGAGTCTTGAAAAGGAAGGAGCNNCCTAGTAAATTCGCCGGCTTTTTGGAGAACAAAAATGTATGCTATTGTTAATATATCTGGAAAACAAGTTAAGGTTACTGAAGGGGCACGTGTCCGTGTTCCACATCAAAAAGGCGATACTGGNGCTAAATTAACCTTTGACAATGTTTTACTTGTCCATAATGGAACAAGTACTCAAATTGGTACTCCCAATGTTTCTGGTGCATCCGTAACAGCGACTGTGATCGACCATGGTCGGGAACGGAAGATTCTTGTTTACAAGAAAAAACGACGCAAAGGATACCAGCGGAAAAATGGTCACAGGCAATGGTTTACTGAAGTTGAATTTCAAAAAATTAAGGCATCTACTTTAAAAACAAAAAAAGCTACTCCCAAAAAGGAAGTATCTGCGGTAGAGAATTCAGTACAGGAAGAGGAATAAATTATGGCCCATAAGAAAGGACAAGGGAGTTCCAGAAACGGTCGTGATTCGAATCCAAGTTATCTTGGATTAAAAGTAGCCGACGGTCAGTCTATTTTAGCTGGGACAATTATTTTAAAACAACGTGGAACTAAAATTCATCCGGGTATGAATGTCAGGCGNGCCAATGATGATTCTCTTTTTGCCACAGCAAANGGCATTGTCAAGTTTCGCCGAAAAGGTCGAGACCGAAAAATTGTAACGGTGATCGCTGAAAAATAAAATCTAAACCCTCNGGAATTCGGGGGGTTTTTGTTTTAAAGAATAGGATTAATAATGTCACGGAAAAAAATAACGCTAATCGGTGGAGGACAAATTGGTGGAAACCTTGCCCTCCTCGCTGCTCAAAAAGAATTGGGCGATGTGATCATCTTTGANATTCCAAAAGCTGAAGGTATGGTAAAAGGAAAAGCGCTGGATCTTATGCAGCTTCGTCCTCATGACGGCCATGATGCAAATATCAAAGGAACGTCTGATTGGAATGATGTAAAGAGTTCAGATGTTTTTATTATCACTGCTGGAATCCCCAGAAAGCCCGGGATGGATCGTGAAGACCTGTTAGAAATCAATCTAGGGATTATGAAAGATGTTGCCACCAATATTAAAGATCAGGCTCCTAACGCATTTGTAATTGTTATTTCAAACCCATTAGATGCAATGGTTTATGCATTCCATAAAGTATCTGGATTTCCGAAAAATCAAGTAGTTGGAATGGCTGGTGCGTTAGACAGCTCTCGTTTTAGAACCTTTATTGCCATGGAAACAGGATATTCTGTACAGGATGTAACATGTATGGTTTTGGGAGGACATGGTGACACTATGGTACCTGTTTCTAGGTTGGCGACAATCGGNGGCGTTCCTATAACAGATTTAATTTCTCCTGAGCGATTGATTGAGATTGAAGATAGGACTCGTGTCGCCGGCGGAGAAATTGTTAAATTATTTGGAAATGGGTCTGCTTTTTATGCCCCAGCCCAATCGGCAATTGAAATGGCGGAGTCTTACATTAGAGATAAAAAACGTGTCATTCCATGTGCTTCTCTTTGCGAAGGTGAATTTGGTATTGATGGATATTTCATCGGTGTGCCTACAGTAATTGGTGCTGGTGGTGTAGAAAAAGTATTAGAATTCAATTTGACCGATGGTGAAAAAGCTGAATTGAATAATACTCTGGATGCTGTAAAAAAGACTGTTGCTGAAACAGGATTGTAAAAAAANCAAACANAGAGGGCACCAAGCTCCTTAATTTTTTATTAGCCTTATCCTTTGGCTTATTCAAGGGGCGAGGCTTTTTTTATTTTAGAGTGTCTTTATAATTATAATTAGGTATAAGATTGAAAAGTAATATTAGAACATCAATCCTTGAAGCAAGATGAGGAAATATAGAAATGTTTCACAAATTTATCGCAATACATGGTTAAATAATAATGACATTAGTCTTGCAACTCAGAGAAGAGAAGCAGGATGCTGAAGATCTTCTACCAGAAGGTTTTTTTCAATGCCTATAAAGTAATTAAAGAAGCTTACATGAGAGTTTTTTTGGAAGATGACAATGAATCTGTCCGGCTCTCAACTATAAATATCATGGAAATACCTCCNGATGAATCAAGGATTCCAGCTTTAAAAGTCATCAGTGTAATAGATAAAAATGATTTTAAACATTATCGGAAAACAGAACTATTTACATCCATCTCAAAGGAAGTTTTGGATGTCAATATGAAGCAGGAATCATGATGCGACTTTCGCTAATTTGTCTGTTAATATCGAATTTATTAGGGCAAAATAAAAAATATCATTATAAAGAGACCTACCGATTTGATTGGATTCCGGATAATGGTTCATATACATTATCAGTAAAAAATATGGAAGGCAATATCATTGTTAATGGACAAGAGAGAAGCGGTATTGAGATGTTTATTGAACATAAAATTCGTGCAAAAACAGAAAAACAAGCTAAAAAATTAGTTGAAGAAAATAAAATTGATGTATATCATATTGAGGATAATAATCTGATCCAAATTAAAGCAGATGAAAAAATAAGGTACAGACATAATGTTTCAACAGTCTTCAATATAAATTTGCCAATCAACATTCAGCTTAACCTTGAAACTTCAGGTGGAGATATAAATGTTAAGCATATCCAGGGTGAGTTAGTTCTAAAAACAAGTGGTGGTGATATAGAATTGAAAAACTTATCTGGAAGGATTGATGCAAAAGCATTTGGAGGAGATATCAAAATAAGTAGTTTAGAAGGATTGATCCGAGTTCACACATCTGGTGGTAATATTGATGTTAAGCATTCTGAAGGGCAATTTAACGTATCTACTGCCGGCGGTGATATGGAATTTCAGAATCTCGTAGGAAATATAGAAGCCCAAACCAGCGGAGGTTATATTCTCCTTGAAAATATTTCAGGTTCAACCATTTCAGCCAGGAGTGCCGGCGGTGATATTCTTGTTAAAAAAGTGATAGCAGATATTGATTGCAAAACATTACGTGGTGAAATTATTCTTGAAAATATTAAGGGTAATGTGGATGTGTCCACATCGGGCGGTGATATTGAGATCGATGAATTAACCGGCAGCATTGTTTGTTATACATCAGGGGGTAATATTGATGGTGATAATATATTTGGTTTGGTTGATGCATCAACATTAGNAGGTGATATTAAGCTGGNAATATCATANTTAACAGAGATGAAAGATTATGGAATGAATATCAAAACAGATACAGGAGATATTCTCATTCAGATTCCTACTAATCTACCAGTAAATGTGGATGCAGAAATTTCTGGTACTGATTTAGTCCAGGATTTGAACTCTGA
Source organism: Fidelibacterota bacterium (assembly GCA_002722105.1). Next base: position 8,387 of record PBKF01000018.1, on the reverse strand, counting down.
CATACCCTTAGATATTAAAGTAAATAATAATCGTGTTANNGGTTCCGGTTCTTTATTAGCTGGGATAATTCCTATGAAATTACGAGCATCCTTTGGCACTATAACTATTGAACAGGATTAAATCATCAAATTAATATTTATTATACCATTTCTGATTTATGCCATCTTTGGCATGANTTCATCCCTTCCGGATTCCACTTCCCAAACNACAAATGAAATTAGACTTTATTCCGATGTGACAATTGATTCAANTGAAATCATAAACTATAATATTAGGATTTTGGGGGGCAAATTAGATGTCCATGGTACAGTCAAAAATCAAATCACAGTAATTGGTGGCGATGTCCAAATCTTTCCTTCTGCCATTATTGAAGGAAAAATCGTGGCCATTGGCGGTAATGTTATTACCNATAAAGGNGCAACCATATCCGGGAAAGTGGTGGAAGCCAGCATGGATCAAGGGTTGATTTATCGGGAAACATTTTCCGATACGACTGTTAAATCAAAGGACGAATCTTTGAATATTTCAGATTTTTCTGATATGCATCGACAAGGCTTGTTCCATCCTCGATCGGAAATTTTGGTCTTTAATCGGAACGAGGGATTGCTATTCTATCCTTTAAACTGGAATTGGGATCAAGGAAATAAATCCTTAATTCGCCTAAGCTTCTCTTTAGGATATCGTTTCAGTAAAAATGAATTTGTNGGCAAAATGAAATTGGAAANATCCCAGCTNATGAATCGATCCGTTACAATTTATTTAAGCGGATTCAAAGAAGCCCGCACAGATGATGAATATCGTTTACCATTAAAGGAAAATACATGGGCAAATATTTTAGGCCGTCAAGACTTTTATGACCGGTGGGATGAAACCGGATTTAGAATGGGAATAGGACTAGATCTTNCCAGCATAAAATTAAAGGGAGAATTTGTTCGGGCTGCACAATCAGAAATNCCCGTGGATGATAATGTATGGAGTTTATTTAATGATAATAGACAGCTACGGCTCAATCCTATTATGAAACCTACAGATGTCGAATACTTTGCCGGCTTAGCTGCTTTTCGTACCAGAACTTTTCAACCACTTTCAACAGGATTCGCTTTTCTATCAAAANTTGATTTAGTTGTAAAAGAAAATGATATCACACTNTCTAATCCCACCATGCGATTATCTGCAATTACAATCGGTAACATGAAATTAATGACAGGTCTTATTTTACGAAATCGTCTGATTTTGGGCAGCGCCTCATATACATTGTCAGAATTCAGNAAATTTGGTGTGGGCGGTTTAGGTTCAGTCAGCGCATTTGATTATAAATATCAAACCGGCAATCACATGGGNCAATATAATAGCGAAATCATTTTTACAGATGAATTCACCAAAAAATGGTTTTTTGTCAAANTCTTTTATGATGCAGGAATGGCTTATCATTCTGATAAATTGATGGATATGGGTTACATATTGAATCATAGGGGTGACTTATTGCAGTCCANCGGTATTGGATTTGGCAAGGGCAATNGTGAAGAATTGAATTTTGNATTCAATTTTGCCAAGAAGCTCCAAGGCAATCATCCCATTGNAACAACAGTACGGNTCAATTACAGTTTTTAAGATANACTATATGAAACAATTATTTCTGATTGTCTTGATCTCCCATTTATTTTCACAAAATGATACAACACTTGTTCGAGATAATTATAATTTTAACCTTGNAAGATATGAATCAATAAAAGTTGAATTAAATTTTGGGTTGGGTGAGTTGANAATNGGANCATCTTCNTCATCAAAAACTATATATGGAACAATTGAATACAATCCAGATCGTATAGAAACAGATGTAGATTTTTCATCTGTTANTAATAAAGCTTTTTTATCTATTGAAGGCAAATCCAAAAACAAATTCGAATGCTGTGAAAATGGGTTTGATTTTGATGATTTTAACTTTGGAAATAAATTTTTTAATCATATGGATTTTGAGCTTGCTGCGAATATGATAACTGAACTGGAAATGGATTTTGGACTTGGCGAAGCAAATATTGACATCACAAATATTTCACTGACTAAATTAGAATTGGACTGCGGTTTGAGTGATGTGAAAATGTCCATTGACCTGCCTAACAAAATTTCATGCAAAGATGTGAGTATTAACACTGGATTAGGAGATTTTAACGGTTACGGGTTAGGAAATCTTAATGTACAGAAATTTAAACTGGACATTGGGCTTGGTGCTGCTACAATNGATCTACGTGGAAAATTTGAAGAAGATATGGATATATCTGTGGATGTAGGTCTGGGAGCACTGGATTTAATTATTCCTCGGAATGTAAATATTATGTTGGTAGTGGATTATTCTTTCTTGAGCTCTGTAGATGTCGATGGATTAAAAGTAGAAAATGATAATAACTACATTAGTGAAACCTGGGATGATAAACGCCCCACTATAACAGCAGAAATTTCAGTGGGTATTGGCTCAGTAGATATTGAAATTGATTGATTCAGGCTACACCGAGTTTAATCAATCAATTCTAAAACTTTTTTGATCAGCTTTTCGATACCTTCCGCAGCTTGCTGAATAGATTGAGCTTCAACATAAGCCGGTGTTGTCACAATTTTATTTTGTTCATCTANAACAATTTCATATGCTTTCGCAGGTTCTGTCTTGATACCCATTGCCTGAATATCTGCTGTAATCTGTTCATTATACCCCCCGGTAACGATACCACTACGGCCCATTTTCTGTAATACTTTTGCTACCATGACGGGTGCAATACAAATAGCACCCAATGGTTTGCCAGCATCAAGTATTTCCATTACTAGTCTTTGGACATCTCTAATAACAGTACATTTCGGTCCTGTCATGGCATAATCAAAGATATTTTTTGCCATGCCTGTTCCACCTGGAAAGATTACTGCGTCAAATTCATTCCCGGTTTTTGTGGCAACATCTACGATNTTTCCCCGGGCGATTCGCGCTGCNTCAATTAAAACATTTCGCGATGTATTCATGATTTCACCATCCAGATGNTTGATCACATGAAACTGGTTCATATCTGGGGCCATAATGGTGACATTTGCACCAGCCCGATCCAGTGCTAGTAAGGNAATCACTGATTCATGGATTTCAGNGCCATCNTGGGCACCACATCCTGATAAAACTACACCTACTTTTGACATTTTTTCTCCTCGATCAATAAAAATTGACTAATTCAATAACTTAGTGCTTTCATAATTTCAGGGTTAAGTATTTTGATTGATATTTCGTTTTAATCCTGCAAACTTGGTTCGCTTNACAGCAGATCCTTTAAATAATTTACGGAATCTTTCTTTATCTAACTTTTGCNAATCTTCATTCGTCCATTCCAAAATTTCTTTTCTGGGTTGAAATGCTGAAATATCTGATATCTCAGAGAATTTTTCGTTCCAGGGACATACGTCCTGACAAATGTCACAGCCGTAGATCCATCCATGGAGTTTCTCATTATCGTTAGAGAAATCACCTCTATGCTCAATGCTTTGATAGGAAATACATTTTTCAGCATTTATTTCGTACTCGCTCAGAGCTTGAGTAGGACATTGATCAATACATGCTGTACAACTCCCACATAAATCTTCAGTGAAAGGAGTATCTGGTTCTAACTCAATATCCAGAATAAGCTCGCCTAAAAAAAGCCAACTGCCAAAATCTCTCGTAATGAGGTTGGTATGTTTNCCCAGCCAGCCNAGACCTGCCCGTNGCGCCCAGACTTTATCCATAACCGGAGATGTATCCACACAAACTANACCTTTTACATCTTGNTAGGAATTTTTGATAAACGCAAATAAGGCATATAATTTTTTATTTAAAACATCGTGGTAGTCATCACCCCAGGCATAATTACTAAATTTAAAATCTGAATTAAGATCTGCTTGTTCTATCCCTATTTTATAATTCAGCCCAACAGAGATAATTGATTTTGCTTCGGGGTAATAGGTATGTATATCACCCCTCTCTTCCTTCCTTTTCTCCATCCAAATCATGCTGGCATGGTTTCCCCTATTTAACCATGATTCCAAATCNGCTTTTTCTTTAGGTGTTGGTTCAGCCTTGGCAATTCCTACTTTTTGGAATCCCAGTTCTTTTGCTTTATTTTTTATAGATTCANATGAAATCATAATCATTGAATTTAATCAATTCAATCCTTATTACTTCTACAAGGTCANAGGAAAATTCTAAATGACCCCTAAACGGTTCCAAAAAATNAAAGACGNTCTAAAAAAGCGGCAATCAGATCTGACAGTTGTGCTGGACAATGTTCATAAACCCCATAATTTAGCTGCAATTATACGCTCTTGTGATGCAGTTGGGATTGGCCAAATTCACGCTATTTCTAAGAATAAAAAGATTGGTCTGAATCTGAAAGCAGCTAGCGGATCAAATCATTGGGTAAAACTTCAAGTTCATGATTCAATTCAAAGTGCCATTCTAGCATTAAAGAAGCAGGGCTTTAATATTTATGCTGCGAATCACAGTAAGTCATCTTTGGATTATCTTACTATTGATTACACCCAGCCTAGTGCTGTTGTTCTAGGAGCTGAATTAGATGGAATTTCACCAAANACAAGAAAACTTGTTTGTGATGAAATTCATATTAATATGCTAGGAATGGTACAAAGTTTGAACGTTTCTGTGGCTAATGCAGTTATTCTATTGGAAGCACAAAGGCAGCGAATTGAATCAGGGCTTTATCAAGAACCTAGTCTGGATCCTAGGTTATTTNAAAAATTATTATTTGAATTTTGTTATCCTGAAGTAGCCAGGGTCTTTGAATCTAGAGGAGAGCGATATCCTGAATTAGATGATGATGGACAAATAATCAATTAATTTAATTGANATTAATCAAGGAATCTGAAAAACTAAAATGTAAACCCAATATAAACTGTATGGAAAAATCCGTCTTCCTGAATAGGGACTTTATAAGTTTTTGTAAACCCTTTCTTTACAAAAGTTCTGGTTTCTTCTGATTCAAACTTTTCTCTGGAAAATATATAGCCCAATTGAATCCTGTTATCATATTTTTTTATTAATCTAAGCATATGTTCCGAATCGGAAGATTCAAAGAAACTCATCATAGAAATGTCAATTGGAATATTTTTCAGCGGACCAAAATTCAAATCAAGCATCCCAATAAAATTTACTGGTGTTGCCTTTAGACCATAAAATCCTAACAAGGAAACAATGCCTATATTCGCTCCACAAAATAATTCATTTAAATTATCATNGGTATTATTGGAAATACCACCACCAAAAATCAAATTGGGTGAGATCTCCTTCATCCAACCAACAGANGTATTGATTACTAAATCAGTTTTTTCATCCATATCCAATTGTGCAAACCATACATCACCAAAAAGACCGAAGTATGATTGAATTTCAAAAAACCCTTCCAGATCTAATTGATTTGTACCTGCATTGAAATATATAGCTCCATTGGTGCCAAACTTTTTTGTTGGCATTAAATACTGATTAGGATTTTGACAAAAAATAAATGAGATAAATCCGATCCAAAAAATAAGTTGCTTCATACAATCACTTTTATTTTAAATAAATTATTTTACCAGTTTTTATTTCACGACCAATCTTAATTTCATAAAAATAAATCCCTGTTGAAACTATTTTTCCAGTTTCATCCATGGCTGGCCAATTCAACTTACAGTATCCTGGNCCAAAGGNGACTTGATTAAATGACTTAACTTTACGTCCCANAATATTATAAATATTTATATCAATTGTTGCCTTATTCAACAATTCAAATGAAAAAGTTATTTCCGGGTTAAATGGATTTGGATAAGGATCATTAAACTTATATTTAATTGGAGTATTGAAAGTTGATAGCAGATTGTCTGTTTTGTAAACCATGAATTGAAGCACCTTTTTATCTTCAGTGTGGTGAATTGGTGAAACAATTAATTGGAGTTTATTAAATGTTGAAAAATTAATCGCATCTATTATTTGGACAAATGCAAATGCCCCACCTTTTTCAATAAAAACCGTATCATTAGCAGATAAATCAAACCAACCCAAACTATCGGTCAAATCATAGTGGAAATTTTGGTCATATCCACTNTGATTGTGTACTTGAAATGAAATAAAATTGACAGAATCTGAAAATAAGACTCCTTCGATTTGGTTTCCATCATTTTCGATTGTTTTAAAATTATCAATGATCACGCTAAATGCCGATGAATGTATCGATGGAATTCGAAAAGCACGATACCAACTTTCGTTTGGTTCTGAAACGTATTTCCAAATTATGTTTTGATCAGATGTTACTTCAAAAATAGTACATTCTGCTTCTCCCAATCCATTTCCTGCTGTATAAATTAATGTATTACCATTATCCAATCTTTGTACGCTTCCGGAACCAGTACCAAATAAATTAGGTGGCATAGTGTATTCCCAAATAATATTACAAACACTATCACCAATAACGTTTACTTCCAAAATACGCGAGATAGGATCATCGTAACCAAATAATTGGTCGCTGATATTTCCATTATCTAAAAATAAGAGATTCCCATTTTCTAATTTTTGAATGTGATGCTGGAAACTAAATAATAACTCAGTGCAAATTTGTTCATCACCAGTAGCCATATATGGTTCCGGGAGCCCCATATTCCAAATAACATTTCCGGTTTCATAATCAATTTTTGAAATACGTGATAAATGCCGGAATGAGATATAAAGCATATTTTCATTTTTATCAAAAAAAAAATGAATTAGCATGGGTCCAATCATATACTAATTCTTGATACGCTTGGATCCAGGTAAATCCATGAATGTCATAATCTGACATTGAAAAATGATCAAATGGATTCCAACTCCAAACAATTTCATGATTTTCATTCCACTCCACAACTTTTTGTCCAACCCATGGAAATTCATTCGTCACACCATCAGCAACATAACCCAAGTTTTGAAATTGTCCTGTCATTTCATGGTTTGGTGGAATTGGTCCCAATGTATCCACATCAATAAATCCCATATAATTNCCATTTGGCATCTGTTTAAATTCGTGAAAATCAACATTCTCATCTATAGCGCTCCAAAGAAATTCCAAATTGGCATTAGTTCTAATGCCGTTATTATTNGGAGAATCAATAGAACTTAATCCGTAAAGATTACCATATTTATTTACATGAACCAGNATAAATTGNCCACTTCCATCATTCCAGATTTCATTACCAAACTTATCAATCATACCTGATTGAAGTGATGGAAATGCACCGCCAAAAATGGTAAAACCATTTTGGATATATTCATCCTGAATAATATCCACATTAGTACTTGGGAATTTTGATGCCATTGTTCGAAACATAAAAGTGTCAATCCAAGAACCAGGATTTTNANTTTGATAAAATGGTCGAACACGCCAATNATAAATTTTCTCCCAATCAATNTCCTGATTTAANATATAAAGTGGNATATTTGTTTGAGTTGAAAATAATATGGANTCAAAAGACTCTGACTCTGATAATTGNAGTTCATAATGAGATGTATTTGGTTCCTGAGTCCATTCAAATAATACATTTATGTAATTGATAAATTGCCCGTCANTTGGTTTTTGAAGGGCCCCAAAACAGGGTAAAATCATTAACCCACTTATTAAAGTGAATTGTTTAATATGGTGGTTCATTAATCTAGAAGTCAGGGAACAATTAATCGATAGATACCATCGGAAGTAATTGCGCCAAAAAATCCAAAACCCCCTTCAATACCTACAGATCTCCCTTTTGTGGTGGGGTAATTCAATAACATATTCGAATATTCTCCAATTTCACCCTCGATAAAATATTCATAATAATTTTCATCCATAGCTGTAAGACGTATATAATAATCTTTTGGTTCGATGACATTAGGAGAATCTTCACACCAATCACCATAAACAGTATATGAGCTATCAGATAAATCGACTGCACCTTCAAAAAATCCCCCGCACCAGTCATATCTAGTAGAGTCAAATCCGTTTTCATCTTCAAAAATAATTTCTCCGCTTAAAAATCCCTGCCCATCATTTTGAAAATTCCAATAAATATTAAATGGCTCGCTTGAAATTATCGTATCTGCAAGTACCCCATTTTGTACAAGAGAATCTATTTTCGGTGTTATTGGAGTAATTAGCGATCCAGTAACAGAATCAAACCCCGGAGCAGTTATATTTAATTGGTAACCTACACCCGGCTGGGGCATGAAGGTACCCGTAGTATCCAAATAAAAATTAATTCGATAATCATTTGTGTCATAGAAAGTTGTATCCCAGTTGATGGTATATCCATAAAAATTGAAAGTAGTATCAATATAAATTGTATCTATAAAGGTAACTTTATCCACAAAAGAAAATTCATAATT
>PBKF01000017.1 GCA_002722105.1 Fidelibacterota bacterium | reverse complement strand
GAAGAAAAAGCTGCAGAAGAGGCCAGGATTTTAGCTGAAAGAGATCTTTCAAGAGAGGAGGGTGAATATGACGAAAATGGAGCAAAAAATGGTGTTTGGCAGTACTACAATAAAGAAGGTATCAAAGAAAAAGAGGTTATTTTTGTTAATGGTATAGATTCATTATATACATTTTTTAGTGAAAATGGTAATAAAGCTAGAGAAGGTAAAATGGTAGATGGAAAGGAAGAAGGGAATTGGACCTTTTTTGATGAAAATGGTGTTAAACTAAGAGAAACTGAGCACAAATCTGGAGTAGAACAGGGACTATATTCATTGTGGTATGATAATGGTATTAAAAAAGAAGAAGGTCCCTACAAGATTGAAACGAGAATAGGAAAGTGGACCTGGTGGTATGATAGCGGTCAGAAATGGAAGCAAGGAAGTTATTTAGAGGGTGAAAGAGATGGAGTTTGGGAATTTTGGAAAAGAGATGGAAAGCGTTGGAAAGATCACGTCTATGATAACGGAGATTTTGTAGAAAGAAAGGTTTACTCAAAATAGATATTTCTAAAAATCTCAGAATCTTTTTTATAAACTTTTTATAATTTTTGTATATTGTTTTTATAAAAAAGTTATGTTTTTATTCTTTGCAATTAAAATATTTATAATTTATTAATTTTATAAATTCTTTTTTGGAGGGGTGGCAGAGTCTGGCTGAATGCACTGGTCTTGAAAACCAGCAAGGGTTTATGCCCTTCGGGGGTTCGAATCCCTCCCCCTCCGCAATAGATTATATCACACCTCACATTTGTGGGGTTTTTGTTTATGGTATATGTTAATTAGAATAAATAAAATTTTTGATAATATGGTGTAATTATTTATTTCAACAATGGATGTATTTGAGTTTATAAAAGAAAAAAGAGCCGACTTTAAGGATAATACAGAACAATATCGTCTTATGCTTGAGCCTAGATTGAAATCTTTATCGCAAAAGATAAACATCAGCATTAAGAACACTTTGAATAATCCTTGGATCTCAAATATAAAGTCTATTGATAGCTCATATTTCTTTAGCCAAAAACAATCTATACCTAATCCTACAATTAAACAGGTATATGAGAAAATCAATAATATTTTAGGTAAAGAAATTTATGTTGGTGAATGGGAAAAAATTGACCAGAGTTGTATTAATGGATTTGCCGATATAACAGGAGACAGGCAGTGGATTCATACGAATCCGGAAAAAGCAAAAATTGATTCGCCTTTTAAAACTACGATTGCACATGGTTTTTTAACCTTAGCACTCATTCCAAAATTAACAGCAGAGTTAAATTTCAATGATATCCACCCGGATGTAAAAATGATTGTTAACTATGGTTTAAATCAAGTGAGGTTTCCATTTCCTGTAAAATCGGGTTCAAGAATAAGAGGAAGAGTTAAAATAATTAATATTACACCATTAAAAAATTGTGTAGAATTAGTTAATGAAGTCAGCATTGAAGTAGAGGGAAGAAAACGATTTGGTTGCATTGCTGAAACTGTAATAAGAGTCTACTATTAAATTACTCTACTATATTTTATTATACTCAAATTAACAACCAACCCCATAATTAGTAGGGTTTTATGTTTTTAAGATAATTCTTGCGCTTTTTTGACTTGGCAACCTCCAGTAATTTCAAATATCATTATACTAAAGAATTAAAAAATTACATTAATGAAACCGCGTGTCAGATTTGCCCCCAGTCCCACAGGACAACTTCATGTTGGTGGTGCACGAACTGCTTTATTCAATTACCTATTTGCCAGAAAGAATTCCGGTCAATTTTTAATTCGAATTGAAGACACAGACCTTGAGAGGTCTAAACAGGAATTTATTGATCAGATTTGTGAGTCAATGGTATGGCTAGGGTTGAATTGGGACGAAGATTTAGTTTATCAATCCAGACGCATTGATGCTTACCAAAGCTGCATTACACAGCTACTTAAGTCAGGAAATGCTTACCAGTGTTTTGCAACCCCTGAAGAGCTGGAGAAAATCCGTGAAGATACCGGGTCTTATTCCTATCCAGGCATTTGGAGAGATAGATCAGAACATGAAATAAAACCTGAATTAGATAGAGGTACACCTTTTACAATCCGATTAAAAATTCCTGAAGGAAAAGAAACTTCTTTTACCGATACTGTTTATGGGAAAATCACTGTAGCATATACTGAATTGGATGATTTTATTATCGCTCGCTCTAATGGAAGTCCTGTGTATAATTTAACCAATGTCGTTGATGATCATGAAATGGGTATTACTCATATTATCCGTGGTGAAGACCATATTTCAAATACACCAAAACAAATCTTAATTTATGAGGCCCTTGATTGGAATGTCCCTGAATTTGCACATTTACCAATGATTTTAGGAAAGGACAAAAAACTTCTGAGCAAACGGCACGGTGCGACCGGTGTTCAGACTTATCGGGATGAAGGATACCAGTCGGATGCTTTACTAAACTACTTATCTTTACTTGGCTGGAATCCAGGTACGGAAGAAGAAGTCATGAGTTTGGACCAAATCATTGATAAATTTGACTTAACTAAAGTACATAAGAAGAGTGCTGTTTTTGATGAGAAAAAGTTAAATTGGATCTCTGGACAGCATATGATAAACCAGCGAAATGAAGAAATTTTAGCAGGAATTCATAATATCAACTCTGATTGGGGAAATACGGAATCAGATTCTTTTTGTATGGAAGTTATTGAGCTATTGAAAATCAGATCTAAATCTTTAAAGGAGCTCATGGATCAGGCTAACTCTTTTTTTCATGATCCTATTAATTTTAATGAAAATGAATTGTTAACAATCTGGAAAGATGATACAGGTAAAATCATTACTTCTGTTAAAAATATTCTTGAAGAATTAGATACCTGGAATGAAGAACAGTTAGAAATAGTATTGAAATCATTTATAGAAAACAATAGTCTGGGTTTTGGAAAAGTAATGAAGCCAATCCGGTTTTCTATTTCTGGAACTGTTAGTGGCCCGTCACTTTTTGCTATGATGGGATTGTTGGGGAAAGAGACTGTTTTAAAAAGATTAAATAAAGCACTGGATCAATATTAATTATGATAGATATCCAAAAAGAACCGATAAATTTTATCCAAAAAATTATTGATGATGATAATGTGTCTGGAAAATGGGACGGGCGTGTTCATACCCGTTTCCCGCCAGAGCCTAATGGCTATCTCCATATAGGCCATGCAAAATCCATCTGTCTTAACTTCGGTATAGCGGAAAAAAACAGGGGGAAGTGTAACCTGAGATTTGATGATACGAATCCGGTGAAAGAAGAAGAAGAATATGTCAAATCCATCATTGAAGATGTGAAATGGCTGGGCTTTGACTGGGAAGAAAGGTTGTTCTATGCATCCGATTATTTTGATCAATTTTATGGTTTTGCAATGCAACTTGTCAAAGAAGGAATGGCTTATGTCTGTGAATTATCGGGAGATGAAATAAGAAATACCCGAGGTTCGCTAACAGAACCGGGGGAAGAAAGTCCTTTCCGTACTCGATCCATTGATGAAAACATCGATTTGTTTACCCGGATGAAAAATGGTGAATTTGAAAACGGTGAAAAAGTACTTCGTGCCAAGATTGATATGGCCCATCCTAATTTGAATATGCGGGACCCCGTTATGTATAGAATACTCCATGCTAGCCACCACAGAACTGGAGATAAATGGTGCATCTATCCAATGTATGATTGGGCCCATGGATTGGAAGATTCCATCGAAAGAATTACCCACTCTGTTTGCACGCTTGAGTTTGAAGATCATCGTCTGTTATATGACTGGTATTTAAATCAGTTGGATACATATCATCCTCAGCAAATTGAGTTTGCTCGACTTAATCTGAGTTTTACAGTCATGAGCAAACGAAAATTGAAACAACTGGTAGATGACAATTATGTTGATGGCTGGGACGATCCGAGAATGCCAACTATTTCAGGTTTGCGCCGACGGGGATATACACCAGAATCCATTCGAAATTTTGCTGAAGATTTGGGGGTAACAAAAAGAGATTCAATCATTGATGTTACAAGATTAGAAAATGCGCTCAGGGAAGATTTGAATAAGCGGGCGCCACGAGTTATGGGTGTATTGGATCCGTTGAAAGTCGTGATTAAAAATTACCCTGAAAATAAAACTGAAATGCTTGAAGCGATCAATAATCCAGAAGATCCAGATGCGGGTATAAGAGAAATCCCCTTTTCAAAGGAACTGTATATTGAACAATCTGATTTCATGGAAGATCCACCCAGGAAATTTTTTCGATTAGGCCCTGGTAGAGAAGTACGCCTTCGATATGCTTATTATATTACCTGTACTGATATTGTTAAGGATGACTCAGGGAACATTGTTGAAATCCATTGTACATACGACCCTCAAACAAAAGGTGGTTCATCTCCTGATGGGAGGAAGGTTAGAGGAACTATTCACTGGGTCTCTGCCACTCGTTCCGTTGAAGCAGAAGTAAGGCTTTATGATCGTCTTTTTGTAAAAGAAAACCCAGAAGAAGATGGCGAATTCATTCCTAATCTGAATCCGAATTCCTGTAAAGTAATGCCAGAAGCTAAACTGGAGCCTAGTCTGGCAAATCCAAAAAATATAACCTATCAATTTGAACGCAATGGCTATTTTGTAAAGGATACCAAGAGTTCGACAGATCAAAAGCTTGTTATAAATCGTGCTGTATCACTTCGTGATTCTTGGGCTAAAATGATGAAAAATGTGTAGATTAATTCGATCCGATTTTGAGTTGGTTTAATTCAATGTTTTCCCCTAATTTGAGTTCATGAAACCAAACCACCGGATGCGAAAATTCCTTACGATTTCACTATTTCTTTCTCTTATCTCGGCACGAGAACCCTATACCTATGTGTATTTACTGCCTTTTGATAACATTCAAAATGATCCAGCAGTAGAATGGATAGCAGCTGGATTAACAGATATGGTATCTCGTGAATTAAAAAATAATTATGGTGTCCGTTTAAAAAGTAAAGATGACCTTGAAGTTATTATGAATGACCGTGCCTTGATGTTACAACAGCCCCGAGGTTCTCGAAATCTGCTAGTTTTAGGGAGATACAACCGACAATTAGATAAAATCCATGTATCCATTCAGGTAGTAGATGTTGCTACCTGGGACGAATTGGCTAATAGAAATATTACCGAAGTTTATTCACAGATTCCTGCTCTGAATAAGGTCGTAGGTTCAGCAACACAGGATATGATAGCACCTTATTTTCCAGAGCCTCCTAAGACAAAAGTTTCCCCTTATCCAGCCTTTACAGCACCAAAAATTGAGAAAAAACGCCATCCTGTATCTTTAGANACTGATAAAGTTGTTTCAAGTCTAGANAATCAGATAGCAGAATTGGAAGCATCCATGGATATTCTTTTGGGTGCTAGGGNCAGAGAAAAAGGTAAACCGGTTANAAAAGAAGTCCCCAGATTTGATTCCGGTGAATGGACCATGGATTTTGATGTAGATCGTAAACTTGAAGATAACCCTGAAAATACAGGTAACACTACTTTGTTATCTTCTGTATTGGACCAACTGCTTACTAACCCTTATGACGTAGAATTGCAAAGGCCAGAATTTGAATATCATGAAGATGATGATTTATATATGACAGTCCGGTTTCCAGTGGTTTACAAATTAAAAGATAAAATCATCAAGGATATGTTATCCACATTGCCTTATACGGGATTAGAGCAAAACGGTACACTAACTATTTTTTATTTTGACAGAAATTCATTCAATTTCCCGCAAAAGCATGTTGAATCGATCAAGTCTGGTTCATTTAGAACTATTCCCGTCGTACGTATCTTTGACCAAAACCGCAGTACTCTAATTGTAGTTGCGGATACACCGGAAAAATATTGGCACACCAGAACGAGCGATAAAGTACTTTATGTTCCTCAGCATCAATTTTCACAGCTTATAGATTTCACAGTGGGGGGATGGTCGATGCAAATTGCAATGGAGACTGTTGAAATTCAGGCTGTATATGAATTTATTATTCCCGTAAATGAAGTTGAATTCTTGAGCAATGTCAGTCTGAAATTTGTTAATGAAAATGAACTGAAGTCATTTTTAGATCCGCTTCTCTGATTTTACATTATCTAATAACTTTGGAAGTACAATAAAGAGATTATTTTTCTTTAATGTTAGCACTTTAAAAGTTGAGTGAAAACATCTAGTNTATCGTTAGATAATTGATATTGATTACTAATTTACCCTTATAAAGAAAATTTATAATCATGAAAAAAAACGCACTCATTTTATTCATTTTTCTCTTTAGCTCGCTGATTGCTAATGAAGGTGTAGCAGGCCGCACTGTTCCTGATTTGAAAATTAAATTATTGAATGGAAAAAAGACTTCAATCAATGAACTTCTTCAAGATGGTCCGCTACTTATCGATTTTTGGGCAACATGGTGTAAGCCTTGCAAAAAGGTTATGAAGCATTTAGACAGGTACCATCAAAAATATTCTGAAAATGGATTTAAGGTTCTTATGATCAATCAGGATACACCCAGAAGTATAGGAAAAGTAAAATCCTATATTAATAGTCAAAATCATAAATTTTATGTGGGGTTGGATCCAAATCAGCAAATAGCTAAAAAGCTGAACGGTCTTATAATGCCAACTCTTATACTCGTTGATAAAGATGGTAGTATCAAATGGAGGCACCAGGGGTACTCACCCGGTGAGGAAGTTGAAATCGAGCATCAGATCAAGATGATACTTGGTTTCAAGGATTCAAAATCNTCTGAATCCTAATTCATGAAAAAAATAATAATTCTGTTTCTCATTTGCGGAAAAATATTCGCAAATGATTTTAATTATAATGGTTCGATTATTTCCAGTTTTGGAGATAGTTATGACTTTTATTCTTTTGCTGAAAACAGACTCGATATAAATATGTTTTATAAAAATCTTTCTGCATGGGTTCAATATGAATATTCCAATCCTCCAGAAATAGGTTTTACAACAAATGATATCAGAAAATTTCGATTAGAATATTCTGATGAAAATTTCAATATCAAATTAGGGGACTTATACGAATTCTGGGGACGAGGTTTGGTATTAAATCAAATTGATGATCAAATAACAAATTTTGATAACGGTACCCGAGGATTATTTTTAGGATATACAAANGGAGACTTTACCTTAAGTCACATCAATGGTAATGCGGATATTTGGGATTTAGGAGAGAATGATAATAGATTACCATATTTTAATAACAATCATAATATGTTTGGAAATCATCTTCAATATGATTTTAATTCCTATTCTATTGGTTTAACACAACTGAATTCTAATGAAGAGCATCAAAAAAAAGAAGAAGGAACNGCTTTTGTAAATCATAAAATAAAAGGTATTTACGGTTCAGCATNTTTTACAGCTTGGGATTTCTTCTTTGAATACGTAGATAAACAATCATTTGAGAAAACTGATTTCTACAATGATGTTGCCCACGATACATTAAAGCATGGATATGGTATGTACAGCAATTTGAATTTATATTTTGGAAACTGGGGGCTTACGACAGAATATAAACAATACAGTTTTGATTGGAGTCATACTGATTTAAATGCTGACGATTATGGTAATAGGATTGGGTTTCAAATGATGCCAACACTTGGTCGAGAAACCAATATGACTTTGATGGGGCGTGCTGTCCACTTATATAATTATAATGATGAACGCGGCGTCCAAGCCGAATTAACTGGTTCCCTGCCATTAGGTTTAAATATTTTAGGGCAATATGCTCATTTAAGCCGAAATGATACTTGGATGTCTTTAACATCTACGGACTGGGAGCGGAATGCATTGAACAATTTTTTACCTAGTAGCGATCCATCCAGTTTACCTTTCTGGGAAAATTATTTTGAATTAAGTGGTTTTCTNATTGACAGTAGATTCTATTACCGATTGGGAAGAGGNAATAATAAAGATGTTCTATATATGATCAATTATTTTGATGGGTTTCAGTCGGATATGGTGACTAACTCTTATTGGCTGTATGATACAACGACATTTAATTCCTATGGCTATGAATTTGAGATAATTGATTCTATGGAAGTATTTGATACAAGTTTTTCTGACCCTTATAAGGTAGAAGCAAAGTATTGGCAGGAAACGAAAACAATAACTTATCCTTTAGAACTTTCATATACGTTTAATAATGGATACGCCATGGGTTTCAGTTTTGAATACCAGGAAAGAACCAAAAAAAATGTGAATCGTGGCAATGCTACATTTTACAGTTCAACTTATGANAAATGGAATTTGATTGATTCTGAAAACCCTGATTCTTTTATTGTTGATTACCAAACACAATTATATAATTTGGANGNGGGCCGAGAAAGATTACAAATCAACCGTATGGTAACATTAACTGTTAGTAAAGCATCAAAGTGGTCATTAACNTTGGTACATGACCAATCCAGTGCATTTGATGGCCCCAAAACTGTAGATCCATATTATAATCCTCTTGAAGCCTTGATATATGGAGATATTAAGTATTTTACCGGTGAAAGAAAGCGTACATCAACACCAAAATTTGGACAACAGAGATGGGTTTCTNTAGAATTATCCTATAATATAAGTTCATCCCATCGATTAACTATCATGTACGGCTCNATTCAGGGTGGTTTATTCTGCAGCAATGGTATTTGCCGCCAAATTCCTNCTTATAATGATGGTATACGTTTCAATTATAGCATGATTTTTTAAATTTGTTTAATTGATTGCTTCTTTATTAAAATGAGAGGTTGTAAAAGAAAATAAAAATGCTAAGAACATTAATTATACATACAATAATTGTCAGTGGTATTTTTGCATTGCCGCTACAGGTTGGCGATATATCTCCTAACTTTACAGAACCGATTTGTGCGAATGGGGCAGGAGATTTTGATTTATATACGGAATGCAATGGTGATATAAATGGTGGTAGTTATAAAGTAACCTGGCTAATGCTTTTTACTTCTTGGTGAGGCCCATGTCAATCGGAGGCTCCGATTACCGAACAAATTTGGCAAGACTACCAAGCCGCAGGTGCACCTGTCCAAGTGGTTGCTCATGGTTTTCAATATACATCCTATTCATGCGCGGGTTGGGGATCTTCTTTTGGCATTACTTATCCAATTCTCAATGGAGATGCAGACAACACCGCATGGAATCTTTTTGGTACGGGNTCCATTCCGCATAACGTCGTTCTNGATCACAATATGGAAGTTGTATATACTAGCGCAGGCTTTAATCAAGCTGCTATTTTAGCAGCGATAAATGCCGCAGTTGAAAATGTTCCCATGGATGCAGATGGGGATGATATTAATGATCCGAGTGATAATTGTCCGGTTGATTATAATCCTAGCCAAGCCGATATTGATTTGGATGGTTTAGGAGACGCTTGTGATAATTGTGATAATGCAAATGTCTGGGTAAGAGGTAATATAGATGGCAGTGTGGATGCAAATGGTAACTTTATTTTTGATATAATGGATATTTTAAGTTTAGTAGATGTTGTAATTGAGAATAATCAAGAAAGTTGTGCATACCAGGCAGCTAATATGAATGGTGATAATAATGTGAATATTATTGATGTTATTACTCTTGTTCAAATGTTGTTAGGAGGAAATAACCCTCAGAGCACTTCTGCACTTTCCAATGGAACATTTAACATTCTGCAATCGGAGAATGGTAACATTGCTAAAATAGAAAGCATTGATGAGATTAGCGGATTTCAATTTGAAATAGATAATACTGATCTGACTGTGACTGATTTGAATCAAATTCTACTGCCGGAAGGGTGGTCACTAAAAATTGCTAAAAATGGTAATAAAATCATTATTATCGGGTACGATATGACAGGAAAAAATTCACGTCAAAAAATTGAATTTAATGTTTCAGGACTNACTGTTGATGATTTTACCAATACAGTAGTGGCCAGTGCTAATGCTGGCGAGATCAGAGTCAACTTTTCTGAAAGTAAGGAATTAGTAGAAGGGGTTATGCCTNATTCANTCCAGNTTCAGCGCTTATATCCAAATCCTTTCAACCCCGANTTAACGATATCTTTTGCCCTGCCTAAAGAAGCTGTAACACAAGTAACAGTGTATAATACTGTTGGTAAGGAGGTAGATNTAGTACAGTCAAAGAAAGTNTTGGAAGCAGGNTCTCATACATTATTTTGGGATGCTACAGACCAACCTACAGGTATGTATTTTATCAGAGTACAGACTGGAGCTCAAGTAGCTACAAAAAAAGCACTTCTAGTAAAATAATTTATAAAAGCATTAAAAATCAATATATATTGGTGGCGCGAAATTTCGCCACCTTTTTTTTAATCTATTCAGGCTAAATTACCTGATGGCTCTCCGCACNTTTTATATTTATAAAGTAATTGGTNTATTATGCTCGGGCTACCTTTTTTGCCAGCCAGATTTTTCATTTAAAAANATTCTTGTGCATGATGGTTTATCCGAAAGTACTGTAAAAGTAATTTATGAAGATCGAAAGGGACTTATTTACTTGGGAACTGAAAATGGTCTTGATATTTTTGACGGCTATGGCTTTGTGAATTACCATATGAAGTCTTTTGATAATTCATCGCTTCTTGGTAATCAGGTATCGTCTATTTTTGAAGATTCTGAAAATAAAATATGGGTTGGAACAGAATTAGGTGTGAGTCGATTCGATCCATCAAAGCGTGAATTTGACCGTCCATTTAATTCAACTACAGCTGAAGGTCATGTAATTATTTCACCCGAAATTATTGTTGAAGATGCAAATGGATCTCTATGGATTTTATCTGGTAAGGGAGGGAGAAATCACGTATTTAAAATTTTACCCGAGAATAATGATTTAGTTTGTCAGACTTGCCGCTCAGACTTATTTAATAATAATAGTATTTATAATCTTTTTATGGATGCAGACCTTGGTATATGGATTGGGGCAGATTATGGTTTATTTTACCCTGATTCTGAAACGGGAGATACTCAAGGATTTAAAACTGGTAATGGGGAAAATATTGGCAGGGTGGAAGTAATTGAACAGGGTGAACAAGGTACCCTTTGGGTGGGGACAAGTAATGGTTTATATAAAATAAATAAAAAATTTAATAATGTTGAAGAGCACTACAAACTTACCCTCGGGAAAAACTCTATTGTATCAAATACTATTGTAGATCTTGACTGGGATAAGGTGAGAAAAGAATTGTGGATTGCAACTAGAGATGGGATATCCCGATTCAAACCCGAATCAAATCATTTTATCAATTATCAGGAGACCCCCTACGCTGAGAGTATTATTGAAAATGATATATCAAAAATCTTGATTGCAGAGAAATCTGGAAATCTGTGGTTTACTACAAAAAATAATCGGGGTATCAATTGTTTATACGAGAGTCCAAATATTTACCATGGTGGCTTAGATACATTATTTAACCATTTCTCTCATGATCCTGTTGATAAAAATTCACTTACAGATAATACCGTTGAATGTTTCATAGAAGATAAAGCTGGCCATGTCTGGATCGGGACCAATCAAAATGGAATCAGTTTTCATTCTTATGTTCAATCAAAATTCCATTCTATACAATTTGATCGTGAGAATGAATGGGGTTTAAAGAATGAAAAGATTTATTCCATTGCTACACAGGAAAGTGGAATGATTTGGGCTTCTACTGGTTTTGGCCTTGAATATTTGTCAGTGGATGGTATTCGGGACTATGAATATGAAAAATCATTCTTAGGTAATATAGATCATATTTTAGACGTTGAAGTAATTGATGATGAAATTATATGGGTTGCAACAGATGATGGCATTATTCGAATCAATACAATGACGGATGATTTGATTCGTTTTGCGAACGATCAGTCTTTGCCTGCGACTCAGCAAATTCCGGAGAATAGAGTCTTTGACTTAATGGTTTCAAATGATGAATATATCTGGGCTGGGACTGCTACTGGTCTTTTAATTATTGATAGATTTGCAATGGAGACTAAGTTTTTTAATTCTGATCTTATTATCCGGATTTTATTTCAGGATAATAATGGTAATGTCTGGGTAGGCTCGGAAAGAGAAGGAATCTATTTTCTGGATAAAGATCTAGTAAAAGATATATATAATGAAGATAATTTTGAGGTAGAAGGCCATGTATTTGACCCTTCCTTATCAGGAGGTATTTCATCATCTCAGATTACGTGTATTACAGAAGATAAAAATGGGGCAATTTGGATCGGCACAGTAGGTGGACTCAATAAGTACTTACACAGAGATGAAACCTTTTCTCACTATTTCATGGAAGATGGATTGCCTAGTAATTATATCACAGCACTTGCTGTTGATTTGGATAATAATCTATGGATCAGTTCTAAAAAAGGTCTTACTTATTTTGACCAAAAGGATACAACATTTGTAAACTATAGTTTAATGGATGGAATTGGAAATCTAGATTATCATAGGAATTGCTTTGATAGTGATGAGTTAGGTAACCTTTATTTTGGTGGCCCCAATGGCATAACAAAGGTGAATTCATCGGGAATTCAATATAATGAGTATCAACCCCCATGTGTTATTACTCGTGTTAAAAAAACTAGTTTTGATGATGAAATCATTGAAGTTTTTGATATTAGTGCTAAGAAAAGCCAAGTAGAAGGTAATGTTGAAATTGACCACGGTATCAAATCATTTACCATCGATTTTGTTTCACTTAACTATTACAACACGATTAAAAACCAGTACAGGTATAAGCTAGCCCCTTTAGACAAAGATTGGATTTATTCAGGTGATCTTCGTTTTGCAACTTATAATAATCTGGGTCGGGGAGAATACCAGTTTATGGTCCAGGGTTCTAATAATGATGGACTTTGGAGTAAGCTGGAGATTCTTAGCATAAAATTTATACCTCACCCATTGCTAAGTTATTGGGCATTTGGCATTTATTTCCTTCTTGTATCTATTGGCATTTACATTTTTATCAAATTCAGGATGCAAAAACAAAAAAATGAATTAGAAGAAGAGAGGAGAATGAAGGAATTAGAGCAGGCAAGAGAGTTCCAAATGTCATTAATTCCGCAGTCACCGCCGGAGCACCCTGATTACGAATTTGCATTTCATATGAAAACATCTACAGAAGTAGGTGGAGATTACTATGATTTCTTTCCTCAAAAAGATGGTTCACTATATGTGGTAGTTGGTGATGCTACAGGACATGGTTTAAATGCGGGAATGATGGTGTCAATTACTAAGGCGGGCTTAGTAAGTACTGCCGTTAAATCGCCCGCTGAAATTACACAGAGTCTTAATCGAGTGATTAAGACTATTGATCTTGGCACAAATCGTATGTCTCTAAATATGACAAAAATTGAGAATGGTACCTTTGAATTCACATCAGCAGGAATGCCTCCAGGTTATATCTATCGATCTCAAGAAAGCTCCGTTGAAGAAATTCTTGTCCCGGGATTGCCGCTAGGATCCATGAAACTTGCAGAATTTGACCATCAAAAATTTGATATGAGACCAGGAGATGCATTTGTATTGATTTCAGATGGGTTACCTGAATGCGTAAATCCAAAAGGAGATATGTTGGATTATGATTCAATTAAAAAATGTACTCAGGAAAATGGTCATAAGTCTGCGCAGGGAATTATTGATTCTTTGATTGAATTGGGTAACACCTGGATGTCCGGATTAATGAATGATGATGATATCACATTAGTTGTAATAAAAAGAAAAGAATTTTAAGCCATATACCTAATTTTTACTAACATAACCAATCTTAAATTCTTGATTCACAAAAATTTCGTAATTCATCTCTATTATACTTTATAAATTTAGTATATTGATATAAATAGAAAATTTTAATTAAGTCTTAGCTCTTTATAAAACTATGCGCCCGTAGCTCAACTGGATAGAGTGTCTGGCTACGGACCAGAAGGTTGTGGGTTCGAATCCTACCGGGCGTACTTATAAAAAAACCCCACGATCTG
>PBKF01000016.1 GCA_002722105.1 Fidelibacterota bacterium | reverse complement strand
CCAGTGGCACCTTAATCAGAATCAAGCTCTTTCTCTCATGACTGTAACATTATCAGTCATGCTGGCTTTTCTTTTTCTTACTGCTGATTTTCTAAGCAATTATTTTTATGAAAGAAGGCTATCTGAATTCCGATCTAATTATAGGAATGTTGCAAGTAACCTAACTTTACTTCAAGATAGATTAAAGCACATAGATCAGCAGATAAATGAAATAGAGAAAAAGGATAAAGCAGTTAGAACATATGCTGGCATGCCAGAGATTGATCAAGATATCCGTAAATTAGGAATTGGGGGTCGTAATCTGGAATTAAAGGTCTTTTCAGATAATCTTGCACCAGCAGTGAACAAGGAATTATCCATTTTGGAAATGGATTTGGAGCGTCTTTCTCGAAAAGTGAATCTTGAACTAACAAGTTATGAGTCAATATATGAAAAAGTACAAGAAGATATTTCTAGGATAGCAAAAATACCTTCTATTCGACCAGTAGACGGTGGTTATCTTAATTCAAGTTATGGTTATCGTCAAGATCCACTTGACAATGTTCGTAGGTTTCACCAAGGACAAGATATTACAGTCCCGGTAGGGACACCAATTTATGCACCTGCAGATGGGGTTATAAAACGTGCATATTACGTAGGGGGATTTGGTAATCATATTAAAATAGATCATGGTTCAGGATATTCAACTCTATATGCACACCTTTCTAAGTTTAAGGTCAAATATGGTCAGAGGGTTAAGCGTGGTGATATAATTGGTTTAACCGGGAATACTGGCCGTTCTACGGCACCTCATTTGCATTATGAGATTCATTATTACGGGACACCGCAAAATCCGCTTGATTACTTTTTCTCTGAACCCATAAAATAATTTTATTCTGTAATTTTTCTTAATGAATAAGACGTATTTTATTGAAACATACGGCTGCCAGATGAATGTAGCTGATTCTGAAATAGTAGAATCACTTCTGCAGAATCAGGGGTATTTTCCAGCGGCTGACATTCGTCATGCAAATGCAATATTTGTAAATACATGTGCAATAAGAGAACATGCTGAAGAAAAAATCTATTCTCAATTAGGACGTTATGATACTATTAAAAAAAAGAAGCCAGACACAATTATTGGTGTACTAGGATGCATGGCACAAAGCTTGAAACATGATCTACTGGAAAATAAACCATATATTGATATCATTCTTGGCCCTGATTCCTACCGAAAACTACCGGAATTATTAAACCGAAAAACTGAGAAGCATGGTATTGTTGATACAACTTTGTCCCGATTTGAAGTTTATGATGATCTTTTCCCAAGTAGAAAGGAAGGAATCAATGCCTGGATTTCTATTATGCGTGGATGTGATAAATTTTGCACATTTTGTATAGTCCCCTTTACACGTGGTAGGGAAAGAAGTCGAAGTATCGAAGGGATAGTTGCAGAAGCGTCTCAAGCGGTTCAGGATGGGTTTACTGAAATAACACTTTTAGGTCAAAATGTGAATTCCTATAATCATAACGGTAAGAAATTTCATGATTTGTTGAAACAGGTAGCCAAAATATCTGGGTTAAAAAGAATCCGGTATACATCGCCACATCCTCAGGATATAACTGATGAATTATTATTTACAATGGCAGCACATGATAATATTTGTAATTATGTTCATTTACCATTACAGGCGGGGAGTGATAGAATTCTTAATCGTATGAATAGAACGTATACTAAAGATCACTTTATAAAGCTTGCACATCGAATACGTGAAATTTTGCCACAGAGTGGCTTGTCAACGGATATTATCGTAGGCTTTCCAGGTGAGACAGAATATGAATTCCAAGAGACTTTGGAAGTTATGGAAGAAGTAAAATTTGATTCAGCGTTCAATTTTAAATATTCACCTCGTCCGGGTACTAAAGCTACAGAGTATGAAGATCAAGTTGCAGAAAAGGTGAAACAGGCCAGATTAGAACAGGTAATTAATCTTCAGAAAAAACACACTCTGCAGAGGAATCTTAGTTTTGTGGGTACTATCCAAACTGTCCTTATAGAAAAAGAATCAAAACGCTCAGCCAGTGACTGGGCAGGACGTACAGATTCAAATAAATGGGTGATATTTAACAAAGAAGATGCACAAATTCAGGATATGGTTCGGATACAGATAACAGAAGCAAAAGGTATCTCTTTACGTGGACATTTAAAAAAGCAAGCCGAGGCAGCCTAATGAAACTTTTAAAAATTTTCCTCCTAATTCTATTTAATCTGATTATCATAGTCTTTATGACTCAGAATTCTGTTGAACGTGTAGATATACATTTTTTTAATTATACTATTCAAGGGTCTTATCTTAATGTAGTACTTCTGGTTACTACATTGTTTGGTGTAATTGCTGGGTTTCTTGCTTCTGTTTTCGTCATTTTTTCCTATAAGACTCATATGAAAAGTCTCCAAAATAAAAATCAACAGCTAATGGATGAGTTAAATAACCTTAGAAATGTTGCTATTGATGATAATTACGATATAGAGGATGGAGAATATTGGATTTGGAATTTTTATTTTTATATCTTGCTCTGGGAATTGCGGTAGGGGCAGGATTAGTATTTTATTTTTATTTTCATAAGTCTGATCGGAAACCAAAATCAGACTCTCTTTTTACTGATGCATTAAATGCCATGATTAAGGGAGATAGGAATACAGCCATTCGTCATTTGCGTGATGTTGTGAAACAGGATTCTAATCATATTCGTGCATATTTACAATTAGGAAATATTCTCAGAGATGATCATCCTCACCAGGCAACAAAAATTCACCAATCTTTAACTGTTCGGCCTAATCTATCTACAGACTTAAAAGTGGATATACATCAATCATTGGCTTTGGATTATGAGCAGATTAACCAATACTCTAAAGCAAGTCGTGAAGCAGAACAAATTCTTAACATCGAAAAACGAAATATATGGGCATTACAATTTTTAGTTGGTATTGCTGAAAAAGAACAAAAATGGGATATGGCGGTCAGTTGGACAAAACAAATTCAAAAGATTAAAGGTAAATATAATGAAGAGGAACTTGCCAGGTTTAAGGTCTACAAAGGACTAGAAAAATTAAAAAATAGTTTACTAGATGAAGCAAAAGCCTACTTCCAAAAAGCTATTAAATCATGCCCCGATTATGGTTTACCCTATCGGTATCTTGGAAATGTATATGAACAAAGAAGAGATCTAGTAAAAGCTGTGGAAAATTGGGAAGCATTTGCAATGAGGGACATTAAAAATTGTGCAAATATCTTTACAAAAATCGAATCTGCATTATTTGATTTGGGTCGTTATAGCGAGGTTGAAAACTTTTACAGGAGAATCTTAGAAACTGATTCATCTAATTTTGAAGCAATTATTCGATTAGCTAATGTGCTAGAAGAAAAGGGAGAAGATAATGCTGCTTTAGCATTAGTCGAAGATGCTATGAGTAAAAGTGATGATGATGTTCGCGGTGAACTCATTAAATTAAAACTTTCTCTTACCACTTCAACTCCAGTAGAACTTTCTCACCAAATTGATTCAATTTTAGGCAAATTATCCAATAGTAAGAATGATTAAGGTGACCTTTTATTTATTCCCTTTATTTTTGCTAGCTCAAAATGTGGACATGTATTTATCTTTACTACACGATGGACAGAAAGATGGTGTGAATGAGAATCTACCAGAACTAATCTCCAAATACCCCAATGACCCTGGTGTATTGTATTTACAGGGGCTCCTAACTATGGATGGAATGAAATCCTTGGAAATTTATAGCAGTATAATTGAAAAATTTCCTAAATCAAAATATTCTCCTGCTGCGGCTATGAAAATAGGGGAATATTTTTATGCACGTGGATTGTATACCCAAGCGGCACGCCAGCTTTGTCAAATACCTCGAAGTTATCCACGTTATCCAGATATTCAGAGGGTAT
This sequence comes from Fidelibacterota bacterium, assembly GCA_002722105.1. Next base: position 15,878 of record PBKF01000016.1, on the reverse strand, counting down.
TAGATCTTACAGTAAGCTCATTCAAAGCTGTTGGAGAAGAAGATTCTGCAAGATATTACGTTGGAATATATCAAGGTATGTTCCCGGATTTAAATGTTAACGGGTATGGATTATCTACAAGAAATCAGCCAACAAAGCCAATGAATTTTAAGTCGAAACTTATGGAGGAGCCAAAGCCGTATATAGTCCAAATTGGTGCTTTTGGAAATTTTGGGAATGCAAAACGTTTGAAACTACAAGTGTCTCAAATTGGCTATAATGTAGAGATAGTCCCTGTTGAGATAAATGGCAGTAAGTTCCATGCAGTTCGAGTAGTGCGTTATAAAAATAAATCTGAAGCAGAAAGAGTTGGAATTGTAATTAAGAAAAAACTAGGTATTGACTACAGGGTATTATATAGACCAAAAAACTATATGAAGTAGATTATCAGTATGATTCGTTATATTTATAATTTGGGAATGATTGAGTGGCTGGTGCTCTCCGCGGCCTTCAAAGCCGTTGTCTCCGTATAGAGCGGAGAGCTGGGTTCGATTCCCAGGCGTTCCCGCTATAAAAGGCTTGATTTATCGATGCTTTATATTAGTCTAAAATATAATATATAGTCTAATTTAATTTAAGGAATGCTCTATCGATTTGTATGGAGACTGAATGCTGAATGGCCTCTATCCGGACAAGAAGCCTATCGTGGTTGTCAACTCTAGCCACTTCACCACTTAACCCTTTAAGTGGACCATCTTGAACTACTACTCTATCACCAACCAAAAAGTAATCAGTTGCTTTTGGATTATATCCACCTTCAATCATAAGTTTTATTGCTCTGATACTTTCGTCTTGGACTATGGCAACTTTATTTCCAAACTTCACTAATCTTACCACTCCAATAGTTTGTAAGATAAACAAAGTATTTTTTTCCTGTGTTCTTACAAAGATATATGATCGAAACAATGGAAATTCTACCCACTTTTTACGATCACTCCATTTGCGACGTTCTTTTAAAAGAGGTAAGTATACTTCAAAACCCTTTTTTAATAGTTCCTTCTCTACACTTTTTTCATGACGTGGTTTTGTATAAATAGCAATCCACTTTAAACCATTATTTTGGATAATATTCAATCCTAATCCCTATAATCTTTTTCAAATTAGTTTTGATTCAATATGTAAAATTTTCGAAATATTACACATCCAATTTAAAATAAAAAAATAATTATTTAGTTGATAAAAAACATTAGATGGGTTTATAATACAGATGAATTAAGTTGACAATAATCCATTAATAGTATCCCTATGGATTCATCTGAACAAATAAAACAATTTATCCTTGAAAACCTATCTGGCCATCAGAAGGATATTATCAAGGCATCAATTAGGAAATTTGGTTTGTCTCGGCAAGCTATTTTGAAACATATGCATACCCTTATTAACGAAGAACGTGTAGTTGCGCATGGAAAGACTAGGGATAGATTCTATGAATTAAAGCCAATTGTAAACTTTACAAAAACCATAAATCTTAATGAACCCACATCTGCTTATGCAATATTGAAATCCCAGATTCTGCCAAATCTAAAGATTGTAAGAAAAAATATTTTTGAGATTTGTGAATATTCTTTCAGGGCTATTTTGGTAAACGCAATGGATCACGCACAAGCCACTAAACTAAATTATAAACTTTTTATTTCGCCAACAGAAATTCATTTTGTTCTTAATGATAATGGTATTGGTATTTTTGAAAAATTGAATCAATCACTTAGTCTGAATAATACAAAAATAGCTGCAGTAGAAATTGCAAAAGGTCATATTACTACAGATCCGGAAAATCATTCAGGTGATGAATTAATGACGGTAATTCATCTCTTCGATAAAGTAAAAATTGATGCTTCTGGTATTAGACTTGTTTTTCAAAACAAACAGAATGAGTGGAATGTATTTGCATCTTCACAGCAAAAAGGTACTCGCATCCATTTAGAGATTAAAACCAATTCTAAAAGAACTTGTCAGAAAGTATTTCATCAAATTTTTGAAAAAGAATATAATATGGTTCGTATTCCTGTCAATTTGATACGTGAAAAGAATGAACAGGTGAATTCAAGGATACAGGCGCAAAGCCTATTACATAATATTAGAAATATAAGTAAAATCGAATTTGATTTCCAAAATATTGAATTGATAGGCCCTGCATTTGCAGATGAATTGGTTCGTAAAACCAAGCAAAAGAATCAATTCGCAGATATCAAATGGATTAATTCTAACAAAATTGTGGATGTTTTGATGTCTCGGGCTATGCACCGATTAACCTAAATAGGTCACTTTAAAATAAATTGGCTGGATTCAGCTAAAAATAAAATAGCCTTATCATTACCATTGGGACTGACTAGGCGGAGCCATATCAAAAATATGATGAAAAATACAATAAAAAAATTAATGCATTCAAGATAGTCTTTTGATTGATTTCCATAATCATGTATTACCAAAAGTAGATGATGGATCCAAATCATTGGGAATGTCCCTACAGATGTTAGCATTTGCTGAGTCCCAAGGCATTACAGATGTTGTAAATACAGTACATTATCAACACCCAAAGGTAGAAACTGAGGAGATCTCATATAAAAGGATTAAAAGAGAAGTAGAGTCGTTGCAGAGAGAGTTGGATAATAACGGGATTAAAATAAACCTCCATTTTGGTGCCGAAGTCTTTTTTTTGCCAAATCTCCTTAAAATTAAAGATGATCCGTTATCAACATTTAACCATGGTAAATACATGCTGATAGAGTTTCAAACTCATCAATTCCCAAAAAATTATAAAACGCAATTGTTTAATTTAAAAATGGCAGGTGTAATACCGATTATAGCTCACCCGGAAAGATATAAACCTGTACAGGATAATGTAAATATTGTGGTGGAATGGTTAGCTGCCGGTTGCATAATTCAAGTGGATGCAGGTAGTCCACTTGGATATTTAGGAGCAGACTCTAAAAAAGCTTCTGAAAAAATTTTAAAAAACGGATGGTGCCAAATATTAGGTTCTGATTCCCATAACAATAGGAAAAGGAATTTTTGTTTAAAGGAATCGATAGAATTAATTCAAAAATGGGTAGATTACGATACAAGTATTTTAGTGAATGAAAATCCCCAAGCAGTAATTGATGGTTCCCCAATCCAGTTTGATTTTGAATACAGTGATGAAGTTAAACCTAATTTCTTTTCTCGCATAAAGGATAGAATTGGTTTAATTTGATTGGGTATGAATAAAATTAAATATTGTATCACCTGTTTAGTTTTTAATCTCATTTTTGCTCAAGATGATTTAGTGAAAATACCTACATTTTCAGATTATCAAATATCTAGCGAAAGATATTTAACTGATAATAATGGAAACATAATGATGCACGTAAACGTGTGGGGTGAAGTTGGAAATGCTGGAAATCATCTAGTTTATGAAGGAATTGATTTAGCTACGCTTATTTCAATTGTTGGCGGCCCGCAGCCCGGTGCCAATTTAAAAAAGACAAGTATTTACAGGGAATTACCCGATGAAAATGGCAAGTTAGTTTATGTTATAGATCTTAATAATTATGTTCAATCAGGTGATCGTTCTAACTTCATTAAAATTAAACCAAATGATACAATTATTATTCCTAAAAAGCCTGTAGCATATTTTCTAGAGCAGATAGGAGCAATTAATACAGTTTTAAGCTTGATAAGTATTTATCTTCAGGTATCCAGATTATGATTAATCGCCAATCAGGATTACAATCAAATGGGCAAATGCCGAATTGGCAGGATAATGAGTTAACTTTTAGAGACTACCTTTTTATTCTACGTCTTCATCTAAAAAAAATACTATTATTTGGTCTTTTGGGTTTAGGTTATTCTATTTATCATGTAATGACCATTCCACCATCTTATACTGCCATAGCTACAGTTGTTGTGCAGGATAAACCTGGTGCTGGTATGATTATGGATATTACAGGAAACAGGGATCGCAACAGAATGACAAATGAAATGCAACTTATCCGATCCAGAAGTGTAGCCAAAGCAACTATAAAAGAGATTTGGCGGTATAAGAAAAATAACCTGGCTCTATTTGGTTCATATCCATTTTACCCACGAGGTAAAAGATTACGACAATTCACCAAAGAAATTCTAACTCTTGGGCTATATGATCCCAGCACAGATTTGCCTCTTAGATATAATGAAGAATACTCAGATAAAATTGGAGAAAGATTTGCAGAGAATTTAATTGCAAGATTAAAGGTGAATCACCGTCAAGGTACAAATATAATTGATATTTCTTATACCAGTGTGTGGCCGATGGAAGCCCAATTAATTGTAAATACAGTTGCAGATGTATATCAGGATTTAGATCAAAAATGGAGTGGTGAGAAAGCGAATAATTCAGTTCAGTTTCTTGATGAATTGGTCAAAAACCAGGAAAAAAAGCTTAGGGATTCAGAAAAAGCTCTTACTCAATTTAAAAAACAGGAACGTATGTATGATCTGGATGGTAAGGCTATAGCAATAACTGGTCAGATAAGTAGTGTAGAAACTGAGATATATAATACAGCTTCAGAGATTAATATACGAAAAGAAAAATACAATCATTTAAAATCTAAGTTATCACAAGATGAAAAAAACCTTGCTGAACAGCTGATGAATAATATAAATATTCAAGTAATATCACTTAGAAATGAAATCAGTCAACTTGAAGCTAATTTAATCCAAAATATCGCACAATATGGTGAAGAACACGGTGCAGTTATGGAATTAAAGTCAAAAATGCAGGGGCTTAAATCACAATTAAATACAAAAGTAAAAGAATTAACACAACAAGGTATCATTGTTCAGGACCCATTGAAAGCAAGACAGGATATAGTAACCGAACTTATTTCGCTAGACTCTGAAATAATGGGTTACCGTTTAAAAAAGAAAGAATCTGAACGTTTATTATCATTATATGAAGAAAAACTAGACCTTTTACCATCTAAACAACTTGAATTCTCTCGTTTACAACGAAATAATATAGTGTTGAATCAAAACTATTCTTTGCTTAGACAAAAGCTGGAAGAAGCAAAAATCAACGTTGCTTCTCAGGTTGGTAAAGTACAAATAGTTGATTACTCACGTTTACCTGGTAGTACTGGACAAAATCATAAGCGGACTATACTTATGGGTTTAATTTTTGGTTTAGGATTAGGAATTTTCTTAGCGTTCGGACTTGAGTTTTTAGATAATACCATCAAAACACCTCATGATATAGAAAGAAAAAGTTTATCTGTTTTGGGAATCATTCCTTCAATTGGTAAAGAAATCGTCAATAAACAAAGGTTTTTTTCTTTTAAAAGCGGTCTACTATCAAGATCCAAAACTAGTCATGGATTAAAAAGAAGACTAATTACAAGAGAAGACCCAAGATCACCAGTCTCTGAAGCTTACAGAAGTCTAAGAACTAGTCTTCTGTACACATCTGCTGATAAAAAGATAAAATCGATTCTTATTTCAAGTGCTGGGCCCGGTGAAGGTAAAACAACTACCGTAGCAAATTTAGCTATTACCTATGCCAATCTTGGTAAAAAAACTATTTTAATTGATACAGACTTGAGGCGACCAGTTGTTCATAAAGTTTTAGATTTGAATAAAGAACCTGGTATCACAGATTACCTTTCAGGTGCAAAAGATGATTTTAATTCTTTGGTTCAATCGACTAGTATTGAGAATCTTTACGTTGTTCCATCTGGAATTATTCCTCCTAATCCATCAGAGTTATTAGGATCCAAACGGATGTCTGATCTTTTAAAAAGGTTAGAGAAAGATTGGGATATGATATTGCTAGACAGTCCGCCACTAGTTGCTGTAACGGATGCCACCATGGTTTCTAAAGAAATAGATCAAATCGTTATGGTAGTGAAGGTAGGACAAACAGATAAAAAAGCATTTGACCATACCATCACATCATTAAGGAATGTAGATGCACCGCTTGGTGGTATTATTCTAAATGCTGTAACCCATAAAAACAGTTATGGCTCATACTATTATTATTATCAATATTATCATTACTATAGAAGTGATACGGAAACTCAGTCTGCTTAGCTTTAGCTGTTATTATTTTATAAAAATTAAATTATTTTCTTTTAATAATATCCATTACAAACTTTTTCTTTAAAAAAATACAATATATAGGAACATAATTTTTACATGAGCGATAATACAATGGTTACCACGTTAATGGCACCTTATAAAGTAAAACCAAAATTAAAACATGATGCAAATACATTTCCGTCCTGGCAATTGACTGATCGTCAAATATGTGATTTGGAGTTATTATTAAATGGCGGTTTTTCTCCTTTAAGCGGTTTTATGAATCAAAATGATTATGAATCCGTTCTATATGAAATGCGTTTGCAAGATGGCTCATTATGGCCAATGCCAATTACTTTAGATATCACCGAAGAATTTGCAGAAAATATCAATGGAGAAGAAAAAATAACGTTACGGGATAAGGAAGGATTTCCATTAGCGGTATTAAATATTTCAGATAAATGGAAACCCGATTTAGAAAAAGAAGCCAAAATTGTTTATGGTACAAATGATGTCGCACATCCAGCTGTTAATTATTTAACCAATATTAGTCATCAAGTTTACCTAGGTGGCAAACTTGAGGGAATATCTTACCCGCACCATTATGATTATCAATATGATAGACATACACCGCAAGAGTTAAAATCTTTCTTTTTAGATAATGGATGGGAAAAAATAGTCGCTTTTCAAACAAGAAATCCATTACATCGTGCTCATGTTGAAATGACCACACGTGCACTAAAAGACCTAAATGCAAACCTGTTATTACATCCTGTGGTAGGTATGACTAAACCCGGTGATGTAGATCATTACACGCGAGTAAGATGCTACAAACATGTCATGGAAAAATACCCTGAAAATTCCGTAATGCTAAGTTTACTACCACTTGCAATGAGAATGGGTGGCCCAAGAGAAGCATTATGGCATGCCTTAATCAGAAAAAATTATGGATGTACACATTTAGTTGTTGGTCGTGACCACGCTGGTCCCGGTAATGACAAAGAAGGTAATGCATTTTATGGCCCTTATGATGCACAAGAACTTTTAATAAAGTACCAAGATGAAATTGGTATTGAAATGGTACCATTCAAGTTTATGGTTTTTTTACCGCAAGAAGATCGCTATGAAGCTGTTGATGAAATCAAAAAAGAGGTTGAATATCAAACTATTTCTGGTACAGAATTAAGACAGTTATTAGAAAAGGGGAGAGGAATTCCTGAATGGTTTACCTATAAAAAAGTAGCACAAGAGCTAGAATTATCACACCCGCCATTAACTGAGCGAGGGCTTACAATATTTTTTACAGGGTTATCTGGTTCTGGAAAGTCAACTCTTGCCAATGGGTTATTGGTAAAATTATTGGAAGAAGGTAGTCGCCCTGTAACTCTTTTAGATGGTGACATTGTTCGTACAAATTTGTCCAGTGAATTAGGTTTTTCTAAAAAACACCGTTCATTAAATGTTCAGCGTATTGGCTATGTTGCCAGCGAGATTACAAAAAATGGAGGTATTGCTATTTGTGCACCAATAGCTCCCTATGAAGCTGATAGAAGAATAAATCGTGCGCTTATATCAGATTTGGGTGGATATATTGAAATCTATGTAAATACTTCCTTGGAAAAATGTGAAGAACGGGATGTGAAAGGTCTATATGAATTAGCTAGAAAAGGCATAATTAAAAAATTTACCGGAATATCAGACCCTTATGAAGCACCCAAACAAGCGGAGATTGTTATTAATTCCAGTGGCACACCGCCTGAAGAATTAGTTGATCAAATTATTATTCGTATCAAAAAATTGGGATACATAAAATAACCTAAAAACTTTATTTTGGGTTAAATCGTACAGATAGATAGCAATAAAGCTTCGAAATTATTTTAAATATTAATTTTTTAATTACATCAAATGTATTCATATACCTAATTCATATCGGAGATATCTAATGGGAATAATAGATAAAAAATTGTTTGTTAATAATAATTCTAGCTCGCAGAGGTTATGCAGTACCAGATTGTGTATAGACATATGTGAAAACATCCATATACATCATAGAGATCTTAGGGTTGAGTTTAGCATTCCAGAATGGAATAATTTTGCCGAATTGATTAAACTGAGCGATATTGAGCTTAAACACCAAATATCGAATGGATACGTAGAAAATGAATCACATGATTTACGAAAACAATTAAAAATAGATATTCAAACTAAGCCAGATTATTTTCCAGATAGAATACAGATTGAGTTACAAGAAAATGGTACAATACATCTGCATTATTTTGATATTCGATTAGAGTTTAATGAAAAAGATTTTATCAATTTCTGTAAGTCCATTAAGAAATCAAGAAGAGTATTATTATTTACTAAAATAAAAAAAATAATGCAGATAATAATTAGATCAATCTTTGCCAGAAGGATCTGAAGAAAGAGTAGACTTAGATTATTATGCTTATTACAAATATTATTCAAAATTGGTCAAAAAAGTATTTTTCTTATGAATACCAACTAAGACGGTTTAAAAAAAATAAACATATAATAAAAGAGATTTGCATCAAGAAAATTCCCATAGAACAAATTAATCCCTTTGATTGTAATCATGATGTAAAGACTATTACAGAATGCAAAGACCATAAAGAGGGAATAAGAATGGTAAAAGAATTAATTAATAACGGCAAGAAAATATTACCAATCTTAGTTACAAGCTTTAAATCGCAATCTTACATAGATTATTGTGGATATCAATATAATATGATTAATGGGCTTGATATTAATTTCCAATATCAAAGGCTAGATGGATTTAAGAGATATTTTGCATTCAAAGAACTTGGACATAAACATATAGAGTGTATTTTTGATGAAAACTCATTCCCTGGTGGCCAACATAATATGAATTGGGTTATTGATAATAAAGAAGATATGATTTTAGAGTATTCTTTTATACAAACTCTTGGAACAAAAATATTTGATATTTAAATCAAAAATATAAATTTCTGATTTAAATATTGGTGAACAGATGTTAAAAAGTAAAAAATACAAAAATTAAAACTGTAATTACACCAGATAAACGCTGGCAGTTCATAAATTTACCAGAGTTAATAAGATATAAGGATTTACTTTATTTCTTTGTTCTAAGAGAAATAAAGGTATTGTATAAACAAACTATTCTTGGATTTTCCTGGGCAATTATTCGGCCTGTACTTTCCATGATAATTTTTTCAATTATTTTTGGGAATTTAGCTAAAATCCCAAGTGACGGAATACCCTACCCGATATTTTCTTATACGGCACTGGTACCATGGATTTATTTCGCAACAGCCATGACGAAATCGACTCAAAGTCTTGTAGGAAATGCTGGAATATTTACTAAGGTCTATTTTCCCAGGCTCATTATCCCCTTAACCCCAGTTATTGCTGGACTAATTGATTTTTTCATTGCGTTAAGCATTGTTTTTTTACTAATGGTATGGTATGGTATCAACGTAACATTGAATATACTTTGGCTTCCATTATTGGTTTTGATTATGATTTTAACTTCATATGGTATTGGTATGTGGTTATCGGCAATGGCGATTCAATATCGTGATGTTAGACATGGAATTAATTTTATATCTCAACTTTTGATGTATGCTGCACCGGTTGTATGGCCTCTTTCATTACTTACAGATAAATTCGGAGAATCAATTACGTTTTGGTATGGGTTTTACCCAATGGTAGGTGTAATAGAAGGATTCCGTTCCGCATTACTTGGACAAACCCCCATGCCATTAAAATTTATACTATTTGGTTTTTTAACTGGATTTATCTTATGTATAAGTGGTGCATTTTATTTTAAACGTAAAGAAAGAATCTTTGCCGATGTAGCTTGATGACTGATATTGCAATAAAGATAGATAACCTTTCAAAGCGTTATAGAATAGGTCTGAAAGATGAAATGCAGGATTCATTAATTGGAAAAGTGGGATCAATAATTAAAAGTCCTTTTTCTAATTTTAATCGTTTGAAAAATTTGAGCAATTTTAAAAATGGAACAGATGAAAAAGATATTATTTGGGCCTTAAAGGATGTTTCTTTTAAAGTAAAGCAAGGTGAAGTGTTAGGGATTATTGGTGAAAATGGTGCTGGGAAAAGTACATTATTAAAAATTCTTGCTCAAATCAGCCAACCTACTTTTGGGCAAATAGAACTAAATGGTAATGTAGCAAGTCTTTTAGAAGTTGGCTCCGGATTTCATCCTGATTTGACTGGAAGAGAAAATATATATCTTAATGGTACAATACTTGGTATGACTAAAAAAGAAATTGATAGTAAGTTTGAAGAAATTGTTGATTTCTCAGGTGTAGAAAAATTTATTGATACTCCAGTTAAACGTTATTCTAGTGGTATGGGTGTTAGGTTAGCTTTTTCTGTAGCTGCACATCTTAATCCAGATATATTATTGATAGATGAAGTATTAGCGGTTGGTGATGCTAATTTTCAAGAAAAGTGTATTGATAAGATGGAAAATATTTCAGATGAAGGGCGAACTGTTTTGATGGTCAGTCATAGACTTGGAGTATTACCAAATATCTGTGAAAAATCGATTCTATTGAGTAAGGGTGAAATTCAAGAATATGGCAATACTTATGATGTAGTAAGAGTCTATAAGAATCGTAGTTTTAAACCAAAAAGTAAGAATATATCAAGATTTGGTTTTATTGATTGGAAAATCAAAAATAATATGGGGAATCCAATAACTACAATTAGTGAAATGGATGGTTTTATACTTACATTAATTTTTTCTATACCAAATAATATCGAATTGGTTCCTAGTACTTTAAGGATTTATATACTAAACGATTCAGGATCTGCCGTATTTGATTCAGAATACAATATTTCTTTGAAGCAAAAAGGCCTTAATGAGATTAATATCAAATATGAATATACGGCATTTAGTCCGGGTATATATTTTATTGAGGCTGAGATTTATGGAGGTTTTAGGATTAAAAAAAGTTGTCACGGTAAAAAACTAATCATAAAATGCAAAAATTATGATGCGAGTAAGTCTATTATGAATATTGAAACTAGAATACTTTAGCTCATAAAACTATTTTTATCATATAATCATAAAAAAAATAGAAAATGATATCCCGTATATGGTACAAATTTTTAAATAACCTTGGCAAATGGCCATGTGATCGAAATATGAAGTCAATTGAGATTTTTGATGGATTATATGGAAAGGGGTTGGATATTGGTCATGACGGGGAATACACCTTTAAAAGTGATAATATTACTCGATTAAATATTCATCCTGGTAATAATATTGATGTAGTATATGATGGAGGTATAATCCCATTTGAAGATAAGACATTTGATAAAATATTACTTAGATGTGTACTTGAACATGTAAACGATCCAGAAAGTTTATTGAAGGAGGCCTCTAGAATTTTAAAAGAAAATGGAGTTATGGTTATTGAAGTGCCATTCATAAATCCTGTTCATGCTGCCCCAATTGACAACTTTCGGTTCACACCGAATGGGTTGAAAATAATTCTTATTAATCAAAAACTTCAAATTGATAGTATATTTTATACCGAAGACCATAATTGGGCCATCAAATGGTTATTATGGCAACGCTTGAAAGAATCTAATGAAATTGGATTAAAGTATTTGCTTAAATTTATTTTTTTAAAGTATTTCATTAATCCTTTATTTCTTCGTTCTAGGACGCCAGATGAAAAAAATTTCGCACAGTTTGGATGCATTGTTAAGAAAGTTAACTATACGTAGAAATAATTATTTTTATGCACGATAACAACAAAATGATTATTTAATTTTATTGATAATTGATAAAAATAATTTTGTTACGACTGGTCTAAGTTATCTAAATAACCAAATCCGTTAGGGTTTTATTATTGTTTGTTTAAACAGTATACTAACTGTCCGTGTAATATATTGAGCATAGAATTATAATTGTGATCAATTATAGCAAAATAAGTAAAAAAGCGCTTCTAAAAACATATTGTATCCAATATCCCCTATTAATGGTTTTTCCAATTATTTACCTATTTGGGAAAGTCAATAAATATTTTCNTCAGCATTATAATAAAAAAATATTGATTATTCATTTTGGAGGGATCGGTGATGTATTAATGTGTACTCCCGCTGTTCGTTTATTAAGGAAATGTTACCCTAATAGTAAGATAAATTTTATTGTGGCTGATAGAACAGCTACAGCTATATTAAAAAGGAACAAAGATGTAAATGAATTTCAATTTTTTCAACAGAATAGGAATGCTGATATAAAAAACATATTTTTTNATTGTAATGGAATTATACAAGGAAAACTTAAACTATACTTCAATTACCCATTATTTATAATCAATAATTTATTTAAGGGATTTGATATTGGTATTTCCTTCGGAAATTTTAAGAATGCTGGGACATTCTCAACATTATTTTTTGATCTGATTGGTATTAAAAAAAGTTTTGGCTGTTTTGGAGAATATCCTGAATTATTAACAACCAAGATTAATAATTCACTTCTAGAAAAACATTGGACAGAGATTTATATTGGTATTGTTGCTGAGTTTCTAGATTCTGATATAGATATAGAAAATGATTTGAGTATGTCGTATGAAATCTCAAATCATGATAAGGAATTGATAAAAAAAGATTTAAATAAAAAAAATATAATTAATCATTCTATGATATCCATTATACATCCTGGAGGAAATGACACCGCCAGGTTTTGGGACTATAAAAAGTTTGCTGCTGTAGCAGATCATTTATATACAAAGTATAATATGATAATTTTTATTACTGGATCTAAAGATGAATTACATCTTGCAAAACTTGTTTCGGAGAACATGAATAGTCCATCTATTAATGTGGCAGGTGATTATACATTGGCGATGGTGGCAGCTTTACTGCAGAAGGCAAAATTATGTATTACAAATGATACGAGTATTCTCCANTTAGCAGATGNTGTAGAAACAAACCTAATTGTTTCATTATGGGGTCCCACAAATTATAAAAAATCTGGTCCACGTAATCATCGCAATATTTTTATAATATCAGAACTAGAATGTTCTCCATGTTATTTCCCATTAAATGCAAATGAGGAATTAATAAAGTGTGATCAATTAATTAAGGAGGAATGTTTAAAAACCATAGATACAAAGAAAGTAATAGATAGAATTGATAATGCATTAATCAATATTGGTCAATCATTTGAATAATAATANNTTTAACACAATAATTTTTAATTTGATAAAAAATATATTACACTCACGCGGCTATGGTATAACTCACAAAGAAAAAGATAATTTTATAAATACAGATTATCCAAAAGGGAAATTCAAATTAATTGNAGGTAAGGTGGAAGAAACAATACCAAAAATTATGCCAGAGAAGATCTCCNTNCTTNGACTTGATACTGATTGGTATGGATCAACCAAACATGAAATGGAAAATCTTTTTCCATTGCTTGAAAAAAATGGTGTATTAATTGTCGATGATTATGGTCATTGGGCAGGATGTAAAGAGGCAATAGATGAATATATAAAAGAAAATAATATAACTATTTTACTAAATCGAATAGATAACACTGGGCGCATTGCAATCAAACGTTAGTCTTTCAATAATTAAAGAAATTTTATAGAAATTGCATTTATGTTTCGTTGAGGGATATTACCCCAGACATTCAGGCCCAATTGGTGGTGCAGGAATGTATGTCCAGACTATTGGGAAGAAGTTAACATCCTTAGGCCATGAAGTTTCTGTGATTTGTGCTAAATCAGAGAATAATGGTATTAGATACTTTAAAGATGAATTAATTCATGTATATCCCATCATGGATTCTAAACCCAGTTTATTTATCTATTATATTAGTCGGATCCCAATTATCAAAATTTTATCTGGATTTCTTTTTTATTTACATAACGGGCTAAAAATTCACCTATTTTTATTAAAGTTAAATAAAAATAAGAAAATTGATTTTATTGAATATTCAGAAGGTGGTGACTTTTGGAATACAATAACAAAATATTTTAAATATTCATCTCATTTGCATGGTTCATTTTTTACTTTCAAACACCAATCTGGACAAAAAACAAGTAGTGCAGAATGGATACGTAGAAGAGTGGAACATTTTTTTATTAGACGCTCTCATATAGTTATTTCACCATCAAGAGCTATGGTTAGATATGTTGAAAAAGAAATGAATGTAAAATTAAAAAATTCAAATGTTATACCATATCCGATTGAAAATATAATGAATAATAGCTTTCCCTTATTTTTAAATAAACAGGAAAAAGTGATTATCTTTTTTGCATCAAGAAACGATCCTGTAAAAGGTGGTGAACTTTTTATCCGCGCATTAAAACAAATACCCGATAATATAAAAAATAAAATAAATGTAGAAATTTATGGATTTAAGCCAGAACAGAACATTGATGGTATGGATTTTATAAAACTAAAGCAATTTATACCTAGAGATGATTTGATAGAGCAATATAAAAGAGCAGATATTTGCGTAATTCCTAGCTTATTTGATAATTCACCAAATACGGTTTATGAAGCAATGGCCACTGGTAAAATAGTTGTGGCGAGTGCAGTAGGGGGTATACCTGAAATAATTGGTGGAATAGAAAATGGTTTCCTATTTGATCCAATTGATATAAATGATTTAATAAAAAAAATAATAGATGCTGTGGAATTAGTTTTATCTGGAAACAGTGATAAAATAAGAAAAAATGCACAAAATAGAATCTGTTCATTTGCAAATCTTAAGGATAATACAAAACAAAGATTGTCCTTAATGCTCAATTAAAATAATGGATTAAGTGATCAATTTATCAAAAGTTCAATTGGCTATATTACAATATGGATTTTTCATAATAATTCTGATCAGTTTTATTTTCCATTGCAGTAAGCGTGAAATTCATTTCCAAGAGAATGATTCCTTTAACGTATATCGAAACATTAAGAATTTTCCAGCTGGTGCACTATCATATGCAGATTGGTCATATAAAAGTACAGAGAGAATTAGCCCAATTGTGAACAAACTAGTAAAAGTAAAAAAGATAAAAAGTTTATTTGACTCTCAGGTTCAAAAGCTAAATATCACAAGTCAACAGATAATTGAACAAAAATGGAGTCTAACAAGATTCATTCGAACAATTTATATTAAAACAATCGGATTATTTCAATTACCACATCCCATTCATTGTATGTTTTCTGTCCCACTATCAAGCACATATTCTGCGGGTCATGGTTTATTTTATGGATTAATTACAAATCCGAAAGATGATTATTATGCATTTAATTCAAAATGTACTTTAATGACTATCTTACTTTTCCATTTGAGTGTAATACTTATTGCCTTGACATGTTATAATATCGGGATATCTTTCCAAACGATATTATTATTATCAATTACATTATTGTGTTCTATTAGTGCATATTCATATGGTTATCACCTTGGAAGTACCATTTGGAATATTTTTACTACGAGTCTATTCCTATGGTTTTTAACCATTGGTTCCCCAGGTATGAAAAAAAGTCGAAGTATTGCTTGGCTAAGCGGGATTCTAGTTTTTTTTAACTATTTAATTATTTTTCCATATGCGGCTTATTTAATTACTTTATATATATCACAAGAAGTAAAAAAAACAGAATTTTCCTATAATACATTTATTCTAATATTTAAATCACAAGTCCCAGCAATTATTTCAATAATATTGTGTACAATATTATTCTTTCAACCAGGGGTAGGTAACCATGGGAATTATTTTAGTTTTAAAAGTTTCTATTTTGTAATACTAAAT
>PBKF01000015.1 GCA_002722105.1 Fidelibacterota bacterium | reverse complement strand
CAGTCTGTACGGAGTGAATAAGATTCAGTATTTGATCAATACAATATAAAATTGACAAATAATATTAAACGCTCATAACGCTCATAACATTATTGTTTATACATTATAGTAACTTTAATTTTTCTTAATGAATATTTATAAAATAAAAGCTAGTCGAGTTATAAAGCCCCCTTTCGAGAAAGGACTTGATTTTTTTTCACTTCAGGAGAATCTTACGAAGATATACAAGTCTGAAGATCTTAAAAATATAATCAATGAATTTTTCTCAAAAAATATTTTTAATAGAAATTTAAATGATTTTGTTGAGGTTGATCTTTCATGAAAGTGGCTATTTTTGGTGGCACCGGCTATGTCGGCTCTTACATCGTTGATGAATTGATTCATAATGAACATATCCCAAGATTACTTGTAAGAGGCGGTTCTGAAAGTAAGGTAATCCAACAAGAAAAATGTGAAACGGTAAAGGGCAGCATAGAAGATGATAACTCGATTAGAGAGACACTTAATGGATGTGAAGCGGTCATTTATCTGATTGCTTTAATCAGAGAATTCCCAAAAAGAGACTTAACAAATGACAAACTACAATTTAGAGGAAGTCAAAGAATTGCAGAAATTGCCCAAGAATTAGGTGTAAAACGCTTTCTATTAATGAGTGCACTTGGAGCAAGCCCTGATCCAAATGGTTCGAATTATATGCAGGCAAAATTTTTATCAGAACAGGTAATAAAAAATACAGAACTTCAATGGACAATCATGCGTCCGTCATCATTATTTGGTGATCCTCGTGGTGAAGATAGACCTGAATTTTGCATGATGCTTGATAAGCTAATGCTAAATCTAGTACCATACCCAAAGTTTCTACCCTTTCCCGCTCCTTCATTTTTCACTGGATTAAATCCGCTAGATTCCGGCAATTACGCTTTAAGTATGATACATGTAAAGGATGTAGCTAAGATCTTTGTTAAAATTCTATTTGATGAAAGTACTATTGGCCAAACAATATTACTTGGTGGTTTGCGTGATGTTACGTGGAATGAAATTGTCAAATCAATAGCAAGTGCAACGGGGCAAAGAGTTTTCATGTTACCAACTCCAATTTCTCTAATAACTACCATAGCTGGATTACTTGATGGATTTGAGTGGTTCCCTGCAGGTAAAGACCAATTAAATGACCTTGTGAAGGGTAGTATATGTGATTCAAAAGAAATTTTCGAAAAATATGAAATAGAACCAACCCCATTTAATATTGAAAATTTAAATTATTTAGGGGAATAATCATTTATGTCAAGAATTTTTCTATCATTTTTATTACATATATCAATTTTATTAGCTCAAGGTGGAATTATCACAGGTTTTGTAACTGACTCTTCATCCGGAGAAGCTTTAATAGGTGCTAATGTATTTATTCAGCAGACAGGTCAAGGAATGGCTACAGATTACAATGGATACTACATTTTACAAGATATAGTGTCAGGAGAATATGATATCATTGTTTCATATGTAGGATTCGAGCTTTCTAAACAATCAATCATAATAGGCCGAAGTGAATCTCTTAATCTGGATATCCAACTTAAACAAGAACTTCTTGAGTTGAATGAAGTCGATGTTACAGCTGAAAAAATCCAGAGAAAATATAATATACAGCCAAGTAAAATAAATTTAAGCCCTAGGATGATGAAATCTGCTCCGGCACTCGCTGAGCCAGACTTATTCCGTACTATCCAAGCTCTGCCCGGTGTTCTAACAACTTCAGAATACAGCACCGGTCTTGTTATAAGAGGGGGTAATACTGACCAAAATCTGATTATGCTTGATGGTATTACTGTTTATAATCCATCTCACTTGGGTGGTGTATTTTCTAACTTTATTGTTGACGGTGTAAAAGAAGCAGAATTGATTAAGGGGGCTTACAATGCAGAATACGGTGGACGACTATCAGCAGTTCTAAATGTCATCAGTCGAGAAGGAAATAGAAATAAGTTTAACGGTAAAGCAAATTTATCTTTGCTCTCGGCCCAGACTACCCTCGAGGGCCCTTCTTACAAAGGAGCCTGGATTTTGTCAGGCCGCAGAACATATTTTGATATACTACTTCCCAAGGTTCTACCTGCCAGTACAGCCGATAATATTCCCCCGTATTACTTTTACGATATCCAAGGACATATTTTTTCTGATCTTTCACCTAAAGACAGGATCTCTGTTAGTTATTATTCAGGAATCGATGATATTATTTTCGATACCTTTGGCCTTGATGGTAGATGGGGTAATAATACGATAAGTGGGCATTATAGACGTGTATTCAATGAAAAATTTATTGGAAACTTTCTTGCTGCGAACAGTATGTTCTTTACAAGCTTTGGTCTAGGTGGTTCTGGAGGATTAGTAAGTTATAATGAAATTGATGATAAAACTCTTTCAGGAGATTTCTCTTGGTTTGTATCATCTGAAACGAAATTCAAATTTGGTTATCAATTTAAAAATTTAGGATTTGAATACACTAATAAATTTCAAGATTCAACGCAGTTTGAAATTATAACATCTCCTAGTGAGTCTGCTTTTTACTTTAAAGCAAAGAATGAAAAAAATGATTTATTTATCATTGAACCGGGAATCAGAATAAATAGATACAGTGTTTATCCAGATTCTTTGTACCCTGACTTTCGTCTTGGGATTAAATATTTACTTACAGATGACAGGTATATCAACTTTTCTGTAGGTAACTACCATCAATTTATCAGCACATTCCAGGATGATTTCAATGCTCCAATACTTGATAACTGGATCGCTGTGGACAACTCTGTGAATCCAGGTAAGTCTATACAGGTTGTTCTGGGATATGAAGAATATTTTAGAAATACATACAAGCTACAGATTGAAGGCTATTATAAAGATTTAAAAAACTTATTAACCTATGAAGAAACAAGGTCATCAACAGATGCCCAGGTAGATGATGAAAGTTTGGCATCTATCGTTACACCTGCTAACGGTTACGCATATGGATTAGAAATTTTTGGACAAAAAATGGCGGGTAAACTCAGTGGCTGGCTAGCTTATACTTTCTCTGTATCAAGAAAAATAATGAATAGCATTTATGACGATGGTGAAAAAGAATATTTTACTAATTGGGATAGGACGCATGCTTTCAGTGCACTCGGAAATTATCAGTTTAATGATAAGTGGGAAGTGAACTGGCGATTGGCTCTGCAATCAGGTCAGGCTTACACACCAATATTAGGGTATTATATTCAAAAATTCCCTGAAAGTCCGGAAGAAATCTTTCGTACAATACCTGGGTCTAGAAACTCAGCTAGATATGAACCCTATAGCAGATTAGATATTGGTGCAGTATATCATGCTAAATTTGGTAAAACGAACGTTGATGTTTACTTCCAAATAATTAACACATTCAATCGTAAGAATCCATTTAGAAAGGTGTACAGGTTAGGTAATACATATAATGGTTTGGATGACGATGATGATTGGGATATAAACCAGCATGATATTGGTGTTGGAGAAGATAAAATAGGGGCAGGTAATGGTAAGCCTGACCCAGGTGAGCCAAATGTTGATGAACCCGATGAAGGAAAAATAAGGGAAGAAATAATCAGCCTATTTCCAATTATTCCGACCATTGGTTTTACTTGGGAGTTTTGATCATGAGGTTAAAATTATTGACTTTAATAATGTTTAGCATAATTATTCAATCCTGTGATTTAAACGATAGCATTGAAAAATATGAGCAAAAACTTGTTGTTTTTGCATCAATTACTGCAGGTTTACCAGTATTAGATACAGTTTTAGTTTCAAGAACTGCCACAATAGATGAAGATATTTTATCGGATTCACTCTGGGTAGATGGTGCAATTGTCGAACTTATCAATGACTCAACAATGGAAAAATTGACATTTAATAATGTTGGAACGGGTAAATATTTCCCACTCTCACAAACCTCAACAGATGAAGAATTAACTGCTTGGATGAATTTTATCATTCAATCAGGCCAGACCTACCAACTCTCCGTAATTCATGAACAAGATTCTATTATTGCAATAACTACAGTGCCAAGTATCTTAAATCTTACTTCAGCAGATTTAGGTGATTATCAATGTTCAGATGGTGAAGTAATTCCTACTAAAATGGTTGACGTAAAAAATCTAGAAGGCTACTCGATTGAACAACTAAGTCAGTTGATTGATAATCCTGAAGATTTTGTAATCCAAAACAATATAAATGTAGATTCTGTTGAATTCAGGTTTGGAGATTGCTTCACACAGAGTTTTGCCAGTTACCCTTACTTTGGAGTTGATTTTGATTCAGATAATTTTCAAACAATTAAAATTCTAAGTTATGCTCTCGAATCAAATGTGAGAGGTCTGGAACCATTAGATACGTTAAGCTTAACCATTGATCCTGATAGTGGAGCATTTTTTGATTATAATTATAATAGCATAAGAGATAGTGCTTTTGTCAATCTGATCTATGACACCACACTTGGATTTCGTATCTGGAAGGGTAATTACCTTCGTGATGAGAATAATACACCATATCGTATAAATCCATGGCAATGGAACGTAGAAGAAACTCCTACACAAATCATGTGGCTATATTTTGATTATTATGGTTACCATATTATGACCTTCAAGGCAACTAGTGAATCTTATTTTAATTATTTTAGCGGAGATCCCGTTGGCCAAAATATCTATATATTGCCAGACTCAAATTTTGGTGATGGACTTGGTGTTTTTTACAGTAATTATTCTTCATCCTTTATGATATATGTAAAAAGAAATAGTTAGTATTCACTTTTTTTATATAACAAATTTTATGATTCTATGTATATGAATCAATTCTAATTCATATGCCTAAGATTCTTTTAGATTAATTTAAAATTTATCTATATGATACTTTCAACTATAGACTGGGTCATTATAGGATCATATTTCACTCTTTCTATTATAGTGGGACTATGGGCTTCGAAGCGAGCCGGTAAAGATACAAGATCATTCTTTTTAGCTGGGCGCAGTATGCCCTGGTGGCTTTTGGGAGTGAGTATGGTGGCCACGACCTTTTCAACGGATACTCCCAATCTGGTTACTGATCTCGTACGCCAGAATGGTGTCTCAGGCAATTGGGCCTGGTGGGCTTTTTTACTTACTGGAATGCTGACTGTTTTTGTATACGCCAGACTCTGGCGGAGATCTGGTGTACTTACCGATATTGAATTCTACGAATTACGGTACAGTGGAAAACCAGCAGCTTTTCTGCGTGGCTTCCGTGCAATATATCTGGGCTTAGTTTTCAATATACTTGTAATGGGCACTGTAAGCCTAGCGGCAGTGAAGTTTGGTGAAATTGTACTTAGACTACCGGGGTGGGTCACACTCTTAACTGCCTGTTCCATTACCTTGGCTTATTCAACGTTGGGCGGTCTTAAAGCGGTGATCATTACTGATTTTATTCAATTTACTTTAGCTATGATTGGATCCATATGGGGTATGATTTACATATTAGATTTACCGGAAATTGGAGGTCTTTCGAATCTGCTTAATCATGAAAATGTAAAAGGTAAACTAGCGCTTATTCCAGATATGTCCGATCCAAACCTATGGGTCCCAGTATTACTGGTACCGCTTGCGGTACAATGGTGGGCCAGTTATTATCCAGGCGCAGAGCCTGGTGGTGGTGGCTACATTGCCCAAAGAATGTTTTCTGCAAAAGATGAATCTAACGCCGTAAGTGCTACATTATTATTTAATGTTACTCATTATGCATTACGACCTTGGCCATGGATCATTATAGCGCTTTCTTCTTTAATCATATTCCCGGACTTAAAAGATATTCAATTTGCCTTTCCGAATTTGCCTGCCGATAAATTAGGTCATGATGTAGCGTATCCAGCCATGCTCACACGCTTACCTTCTGGATTACTGGGTCTTGTTTCAGCATCGCTGATTGCCGCATTTATGAGTACCATGTCAACCCAGCTGAATCTGGGAGCCAGCTACCTTGTAAATGATTTTTATCACAGGTTCATAAAACCTGATGCATCAGAAAAACATCTTGTTACAGTTGGACGTTTGTTTACTATTTTATCAATTATTCTTGGTGGAGGTTTGGGGTTACTACTTACCAGTGCCGGACAGGCATTTACACTAGTGTTGATGATTGGCACTGGGACTGGACTCATATACATTCTGCGCTGGTTTTGGTGGCGCATCAATGCATATACAGAAATTGTAGCCATGATCAGTTCATTGTTCATTGCTGGATATTTCAATTTTGGCAATTCTGGATTTGAGGAATGGCAGAAGATAGTGGTCGGTGCTTTATTGACAACAGTTATATGGATATCAGCAACATATTTCACACCGCCAGAGAATGATCAAACATTACGAAATTTTGTAAAAAAAATAAAACCGGGCGGACCTGGATGGGCAAAATATTCTGATGGCATTCTATCAGAAGAATGGCCTGTGCCAAAAGGGATTTTATCCATGTTCTTAGGATGTACGGCTGTCTATGGAATATTATTTGGTGTGGGGCAATTAATCTACGGTCATAATTTACCCGGTCTATTAATTTTTATTATTTCTATAATCTCTTCAATAGGATTAATTAAAATTTGGAAATAAATACGCCAGGACGAATCTGCCTTTTTGGAGAACATCAGGATTATCTTGGCTTACCTGTAATTGCAATGGCCATATCCCTACGGGCTACACTAAAGGGTGCAAAGAGGAACGATCAAAAGGTTGTTATAAATAAATCTGATCTAAGCGAAACAGAATCCTTTTCACTAGATGATTTGACTTACACTAAGCAACGGGATTATTTCAAAAGCGGAATTAATATCTGCAGTAGTGCAGGACTTACATTTTCAACAGGATTTGATTGTGAAATTACTAGTGAAATACCCATCAAAGCCGGATGCAGTAGTTCATCTGCTTTAATGGTCAGCTGGATTCATTTTTTATCACAAATGGCTGATGAACCTACTAATTTGAGTCAGAAAAAGATGGGGGAATTTGCATACGCAGCAGAAGTGCAGGAATTCAATGAACCTGGTGGAATGATGGATCAATATTCTACTGCCATGGGGCAATTGATCTATTTAGAATCAGAACCAGATACAAAGATTCGATCAATAAATTCAAATCTTGGGAATTTTGTTTTAGGTGATTCCTGTGAGCCCAAAGACACCATAGGTATCTTAAGCCGGTGTCGCGATTCAAGATTAGCACTTATAAAAAAAATAAAAATAAATAATCCAAGTGCTATGGTTCATTCCTACGATGATAATATAGATCTTTCAGGTTTAGATGGAGATGAACTGCTTCTCTATCATGGAACTGTACGAAATCGAGACATTTTAAAAAAGGCTCTTTCAGAATTAGAAAAAGATGTTTTGGATCATCAAAAAATCGGTAAACTGTTAATCGAACATCACCAAGTGTTGAGAGATATTTTGAAGATCAGTACATCTAAAATTGAGTCCATGATGGATGCTGCATTAAACGCAGGAGCTGTCGGAGGAAAGATCAATGGTTCCGGTGGCGGCGGAACCATGTTTGCCTATGCGCCAGAAAATTCGAGAAAAGTAGTAGAAGCGATAGAGTCGATTGGGGGAAAAGCCTATATTATTCAAATGGGTGATGGGACAAAAATAAAATAATTATTTCGTTTATTTTAAGTACGTGATCTTTTGATTCAAAGTTTTCTCTCCTATTTTTAATTGTAGGAAATAAACCCCGGATGAAATATGGGTTGGGTGCCATTGCATTTCATGTTTTCCAGATCTTAATCGATTATTCAAAATAGTTTTAATTTTCTGTCCCCTTAAATTGTAAACATTTATTTGTGTTTCTTGTTCATTGGTTATTTTGGGTATATCAAATGTAATTGTTGTACTTGGGTTAAATGGGTTTGGATATGAAGGATAAAAATGAATTTCATTTGGTAAGTATAATTGTTTATCTATATCAAGATATTGATATGTGCTATTTTGTTGACCTGGAGTTCCATAGTAATTGGAAGATGCCCATGATTGTGGTGTGCTATTATCCATATTAGGATTTAACAATTCTAACGTAGGCCCATCCCCATCGGGTTCAGTTGGCCATGGTTCATTATCATCATATTGAACTGAATCAATAAGTTCGCCTATATTATTGAAAATACGTACTTCATCACCACCGCCACTCAAACCAAATTCAAATGGACCAAAAATTGGGATATCTGTGGAATAAAATTCTTGAAATTTTAATAGGTCATTTGAAATTATTAAATAAGCCTCACTATTTAATATTGTTTCATTTGGTATAATATAATTATGATTGTTATTTTCATCTTTGAAAGCCCAATTACTTAAATCAAGCTCTGATTCACCTGGATTAAAAAGTTCAATCCAATCACCAGAATCATGATCATCGCTCGAGTTATAGTTAATTTCATTAATAATTATACTTCCTTCAGAAAGATTTGTAGGCTCAAAATTTGCAGTTAATATAAAAGGATCTGTAACACTAATGGTTAAAGATGAACTTGAATCTGGAAATTCCGACCAACCTGAAAAAATAAATCCATTGTTTGGCACTGCAGTTGCATTGATAGGAATATTAGGAAAGTAATATCCGGACCAATCATCTTCATTAATGTTTAAGGAATTTAATTGAATGGAACCGCTTCCTTCTGGTTCAAGATATAATTTAACCAAGGCAATATTTGGCAGAGAAAATTGATCCCGAATATGATTCTTAGCATATAATTGCCGATTAATACTGAAATTTTGAATTACATTGATATTATCTTCGAAATTCAATGCTGAACCTGCTCCCCAACAACATCCGCCACCCCATTGAATATTCCATCGTTCTTGATGTAGTGGTATCAAATTGATAATGTTATTTGTTATTGAATCAAGATGATTTAAAAGATTTTCAGGTTCAAAAGTTGTATTTAAGAGGTCACAATATGTATTTATAAATATATATTTAAAATTGTTATTTTCGATTAGTTTTCTAAATAAATATGTACTCCAGGGCGGATTTGGCCAATCAGGGCCATTTGATTCCAAAGCAAAACCTAGAGTATTAAAGGTGAAAGACCACGGATCCCATATCCCAAATCCAAAGTCAGTATCATAGAGAATCCATCGCCATTTACCACCGATCCTATTATCACGCCAAAATTTAATGTTATTTCCTGGCCAATCACGATTATCAATTAAAATTTGAAATGCTTGATACTTCATGTAGGATTCAATATCAATCCAGTTTTCCAAAGCATTTTGAACGAGTAAGTCATTCATATCATTATTTGAAATATAATCTAAAAGATTCAAGTAATCTGTATCTGTTCCATGGACTATATATGTTTCTTGTCCGGGCTCTGACCCAAGAAGATCAATATTTTCTGTATTTAAAGAATAATGGGATGCTAAAAAATGTTCGCTTACTTTTTCGCGAATATTATGGATCCCCCAATATTCCCCATTAAGATATGTTACAGTGGGCCGGTATTCTTGATGGTCTATTCCCAATCCGTCAGTTAAGCTAGTAGTAAATCCATCCCGGAACATTGTATGTGTCCAATCATTCCCAGAGTTTCTTAGAACAAAAGATTCAAAAGAATTAGTAATATGATCTGGGAAAAAATTATAATTAAACTCGCTTGGCCCGAAGTAATTACGAGAATAAATAGATAATGACTTCTGAGGAAAACCACGGCTCCATCCACCAAAAATCTTCACTCCTGCATTTGTAGAATAACTACTGCCATCTTGTTCTATTATTTCAAAATGTAAGGGGCGTTCCCAATCTTCCCAGAAATTTGCACCAAAGTGAGGAAAATCTGGACTAGCATTAGAACCCATGACATAAATTCCGGAATCTTCTCCAAAAAAATAGATAGGGTCTGTCGATAAGAAAATTACTGGAACTCCGATCGGTTCGTCTTCGCCAAAAATATATGTTTTAGTTTCAGTTTCTGACGGCAGCCAATCATTCAAAAATGCCCGTGCTCTGATCACTGTTGTATTGGTGAGTGGGATAGAATACTCATAATTAAAATCATCCATGCTAGGCGTAGTACCATCAGTAGTAAAATATATCTCAGCAGATTCATCAGGCGTACTTAATTCTACTGTAATCTGATGCTCATTAATAAAACCTGAAGCCATTGAAAACTCAATAGGCGCCAACACACCGGCATAGGATGGTGTTGAGTTTGAATAACCAGGTGTAGGATTAGCAAATAAAACCCAAGAACTACCTTCAAGATTTCGGCCGAAGGACATATTTGTCTTAATGCTGTCAAATGAGATTGAATCTAAAATAACTTCATTTAAATCGCTAATTACAAGAGTCTCTCCAGTCGAATTTAATTTGAAATTAGTATGAAGATGTACAGATGGAAGATTAAGTAGTGGATCAGGTGCTGATATATTCTGTAATTCTGTATTATAACCTAATGTAAGGAATGGTATACAGGTTAGATCAGAAGAGTTAGAAGAATAATTGTGAACTTCGATTGCTAAAGTATTTGTATTCTCTTGAAGGGGAAATAAAGCGAGATCAATTTCCACTGTTTCGGGGGAACCTCCAGAATAAATTTCTGCTTCGTGGAGGCCAATGGTTGTTGTATTATAATATACTGGTGATCCTGCTGGACCTAAATTCCTTCTTGAGAATTCAATGCCGTTCAAATAAGCTACATAGCCATCATCATAATCCAGATGAAATATTAGTTTATTAACAATTGAAGGATTATCAATAGTAAACTCTTTTTTTATATAAACACTAATTGTTTGAGTTATAGTTGTATTATCATCGTCATCTCCGAAGCCAAAGCCACTATTACCTACATTCCAGAATGAAATATCAGTTTCTGGCAATTCCCAATTGTCTACAGGTTCACTTAAACCAACCCAATAGTGCCATGAATCTCCCCACTCTATGATTGCATCCCATTGAGTTACAATTTCCTTTCTATTTTTATTGGAAGCAAAAATTATCAGAAAATTATCCGGCTCAATAACTATTGATGGGAAGATCCATTTGGATAAATCTTCAGGATCATCCGTGATACCGTAACCATTTAAATTTATTTCCTGATTACCAATATTATATAATTCAATCCAATCCGGTGTATCTCCATCTTCATCATATAAAACTACACCATTAGTAGATACAATTTCATTGATCTGAATATTTTGCCCTAGAATAAATTCAAATAAAAAAATAATGTATAATATATTTTTCATATTTTCTTAAGATTAATATTATTCTGTAAAACTATTTGAAATAATGGCTATTAAAGTTGAGTCGGATTTTATCCATTTATTCTGGCCAATTGCGAATAATATTCTTAGTCAACACCCTTGCAACAGAATTACCAAACTTCATAAATTATTTTAACCAAAAATACTAATTAAGAGAAACCTAAAATGAAGAAAAAATTATTACTGTTATTAACAATTTCATCTTTCATATTTAATGGCTGCGGCCAGAAAAAAGATAATAAAGCAGTACCTGAATCTGTGAAACACTTTCCATTAAGTACCGGAGATTATATTGTGAATGTCGTAGAATCAAAATTAATCTGGACTGGAAAAGAAGTATCTACTAAAGAACATTATGGGACCATTAACATTAAAAGTGGTAGAATAGCAATAAATGATAATGGAATGATTAATGGTGATATTGAAATAGATATGTCAACTATAAATACTACTGATCTTACGGGTATGGGAAAGCAGAAATTAGATGGCCACTTAAAAAGCCCTGACTTTTTTGATGTAAACCAATACCCTAATGCTTATTTAAAATTTCA
Source organism: Fidelibacterota bacterium (assembly GCA_002722105.1). Next base: position 96,372 of record PBKF01000015.1, on the reverse strand, counting down.
GGGGGATGAAAAAAAGTTTTCAAATGAACAATTAAAATTTGATGGCCAATTAACTATTAAAGATATTACTCACCCGATATCCTTCATATCAAAAATAAAAGATTCAGATGGTAAGCTGACTGCCAATGCTCAAGTCATATTTAACCGTTCACTTTATGATGTGAGATTTCGCTCTGGAAAGTTTTTTGAAAATTTAGGTGATAAATTGATTTATGATGATATCACTGTTGATGTCTTAATTGTATCGACAAAGTAAAACTGAAATAATAAATAAGTCTTACATTAGTTGATTTTTTTGTTTATGCTATATAGTAGATAATTTAATTTTTATATCAAAAAGCCCATAACGCTCATTAACTAGTTTAATTTTTTGGACATTTTAAGTATATTTATGCATGAGATATCTTAATTCAAAAACAGTTGCAGAAATATTGGGTGTGAATATATCTACCCTAAAACGCTGGACAGATAATGATAAACTAAGTTGTACTAAAACTGCAGGCGGTCATAGAAAGTTCACAATGCAAAATATTCGTGATTTTTACAAAGCTCAAGAAAAAGCTGGGAAAAATACAAAACTTGGTATCAATAATCGGGATCATAAAAAGATTCACAGCCTGATAAACAAAAAGAGCTACAAAGAATTAGCTGTAATGTTAGCAGATGCAAGCCTTGTATCTGATGATCTTAGTGTGAGTACGATTATCAATGGGATTTATCTAAAAGGAGTCGAAGTTGAAGAGATCTGTGATGGAGTCATTGAACCAGCGAGTATGATCGTTGAAAATTCGTTGAGAAAAGGTTACTTATCCCAGGTTGAAACATTTATCAGTAGGAAGATAATAACCAGGGTAGCAGAAAATTTAAACCAAAATAAGCCCAACGGTAAATTCAATGGTAAAACTGCACTCTGTATTAATTTTGAGGATAATCTGCCGGATCTTGGGGTCGTAATGTCTGAAATTATTTTAAGACATTATGGATATAACGTACTAAATACCGGGTCGCATGCTGAGTTAGGAGACCTACAAGCCATTCTAAAAAAGAAGCAGATAGATATAATCGTTTTTTATCTCTGTAACATGCAATGCTGTATGGCAACTGTAAAAAAGAACCTACAGAAAACAGAAAAGCAGACAAAATCTATCGTTAGTTTGGCACATGATTTAGGAATAAAAGTTGTTTTTGGTGGTCAGGGACTGCAATCTCTTCCGATTTTAGAAGAGTCTATTGATCTTACCTTTTATACTTACAACGAATTCAAACAAATCATAATCTAAAAACTTATATCCTATAATCCTTATAGATACACTTAGTGCATTCTCTATGTAGGATTAGGAAGAATTAGTCTTCTATCTAGCTCGGATTCATTTATTCAGTTCTTCTAATTGCAATTTGACAGGTATTATATTAAATAGTTTTAGATATTAACTATGAAAAAACCAGATATTCCCTCATTATGATCATGTGGTACTAACATTCCTTACCGATGCTACTACAATTCTGGAAATTCTTTATCTTTTAGGGTTACCAATTTGATTTTCCTTTTCCATTGCAGAAATTGAGGCCGACAACTTTCTATTCATATTAATACATTATTCCAAATAATGAATGCGTAATTTTCTCTTTAGTTTTTACATTAATTTCAAATGTTGAATAAAATTATAAAGGGTTTTTAAATGAATGAGTTGACTCTTCTTGTCATGGCTGCCGGCATGGGTTCGAGGTATGGTGGGTTGAAGCAGTTGGATACAGTAGGGCCGAATGGTGAAACCATTATAGATTATTCTGTACATGATGCCATTAAGGCAAGCTTTACCAAAGTTGTTTTTATTATTCGCAGAGATTTTGAAACAGAGTTTAAAGCAGTTATCACAGATAAATACGCAGGAAAAATAAAAGTAGAATTTGCTTTTCAGGATCTTCATGATTTGCCGGAAGGGTTTGAATGCCCTGCAGGCAGGAAAAAGCCCTGGGGAACAGGTCATGCCATTTTAGCAGCTTCTGAATTAATTAACGAACCCTTTGTGGCAATCAATGGAGATGATTTTTATGGTAGTGAGTCTTTTAATGTAGTGGCGGAATACTATCGCTCAGGAGCCGATAATTTTTCTATGGTTGGGTTTCAATTGAACAACACTTTATCACAATATGGTGGTGTAACTCGTGGACTTTGCACCGTAAATAATAATGAATTGGATACAGTTATCGAAACAAGCGAGTTAAGGGAAAGCCTCGATGGGATCACTTCCGATCGGGATATAAAATTAAATGGTACAGAAACAGTTTCTATGAATGTATGGGGCTTTACACCAAAATTATTTGACTACCTTAAACTAAATTTTATTGAATTTTTGAAAAAGGATGGTGGTAAAATGAAAAGTGAATTTTTGATACCAACAGTGGTAAACGATTTAATCCAGAACGGTAAAGAATCGGTTCATGTTTTAAGAAGTGGTTCTAGATGGTTTGGAGTAACTTACAAACAAGATCGACCTTATGTGATGCAGCAAATAAGTGATCTAATAGTAAAAGGCGTTTACCCAAGTCAATTGTTTTAGATTATAAACGAGAGTGAGAAAATCCTAAATAAAATAACCATTTGGTATATTATTTTAATTATGGGAAGTATTTTGGGCATTTCATCAAGTTCAAAGTGAATTAGGTAAGCTCATATCAAAAAGATATCCAATAAGGTAGGTTGATGGTGAATTCACTCTTTTCAAATCTGTAGGAATTGTTATCCAGGGTTTAGCTTTAGTTAATTTGATTATGGAAAAGATTAATAATTAATACCCAGTAACTGATGAATATTTCTGTCCTTATTCCAACTTATAATAGAAAACATACCCTGTCCCGTGCTATTGATTCTGTAATAAACCAAATTCACCATCCATCAGAAATTATTGTTATTGATGATGGCTCAACTGATGGTACTAAAAATTTTATTCTATCTGAATATCCCAGCATTAAATTGATTAAGCAAAGAAATAGGGGAGTTAGTTCTGCCAGAAATACAGGCATCAAACATGCTAGGGGTGATTGGATCGCATTTCTAGATTCAGATGATGAGTGGTTATCTACTAAATTAAAACAGCAGGTTATTGCGTTAGAAAATAATTCTGATTTTTTACTTTGCCATACTAATGAAATTTGGATTCGAAATGGTGTTAGGGTAAATCAAATGAAAAAACATCAAAAATATGGCGGTTATATCTTTGAAAAATGTCTAGATATTTGCCGAATATCACCATCATCGGTATTGCTTCATAAAGCTATATTAAATGATATTGGAATTTTTGATGAAGATCTGAAAGTTTGCGAAGATTATGATTTATGGTTACGGATAGCGATGAAATATCCAGTTTTATTTTTGGATGAAATGTTAATCAAAAAATATGGCGGGCATCCAGATCAACTATCTAAGCTACCCGATGGGATTGAACAATTTCGTATTCAATCCTTGGAAAAAATATTGGCGATTAATTCGCTTTCTGAAGAACAATACGAATCAGTAAAAAACATGCTGCTAAATAAATTAAAAATATTTGCAAATGGATTAAAAAAACGAGAAAAAGTGCAAGAATTAAAAATAGTAGAAAAGAAGATTCAGGATTGGACTGCTATGTCCAATTAGAAGTATATTTATCTGTTACAGTTTAATTATAGAATCAATGAGTTTTATTGTTGGAGAAATCGTTTTAAGGGTACAAAATTTTTATTGATAATCAAATTATGAGACAAATCGAAACAATTTATATTATTAGCATATTTGCATTGGGTAATCTTTTTGGGAGAGAGTGGGTAGATGTAGGCAATGCTGAACCTTCTGAACCGGAATGGAACGTAAATATTATCTCTGAAAGCCAGTTAGAAGTTTCTTTTGACTTAGGTGGATATTTTGTAGAGCTTCTTCCAAACGGTAAAAAGAAAATTACATTACCTGGTGGAATCCCTATTTTGGAAGCTGGTGCACCCGATTTACCTCGAATGGCAAGATCGATTAAAATTCCAGATTTAGCCCATATGGAGGTTTCAATTCTAGAGTCAGAGTACATGGATATAGATTTTGAAGACTTGAGCTCTTCCAAAGGGAACCTTCTACGTAATGTAGATCCGTCCAGTATACTTTATACCTATGGAAAAGCATACCAGACGGATAAATTTTATCCTGATGAAATTGTTTTTCTGCGGGAGCCATATGTCATGCGAAATACACGTGGTCAATCTATTGTTTTTCAACCAATCCAATTTAATCCTATTCAAAGAAAACTCAGGGTATTTAAATACATAAAAATTTTTATTAAGGAAAATGGCATCAGTAACATCAACCCTTTAACACGTCGACCAAATAAAGGTGGTTCAAGGGAATTTGAAAATATATACTCTGAACACTTTTTAAACTATCAGACAACAGACCGATATGAGCCCCTTGATGAACATGGTCCTATGCTCATTATTTCACATGGCGAGTTCATGGATGAGATGCAAGCATTTATTGATTGGAAAAATTACAAAGGTATCCCAACAGAAATAGTTGATGTTGCAAATATTGGTGGTGTTTCTGATATGGAGCAATTCATTGCGGATAAATATTACGAAGACGGTATCGCATATGTTTTGCTTGTAGGAGATATTGCTCAAATTGAATCGATACGTCGTTCAAATGGTAATGGCTCAAATAGTCCTTCTGATAATTCCTTAACTTTTATTTCAGGTAATGATGCATATCCTGAACTTTTTATCGGTCGTTTTTCTGCAGAAACAGGTATACATGTTGAAACAATGGTCAATAGGACAATCGCTTATGAAATGGAGCCGGATCCAATGGCAGACTGGTATAAAAAAGGATCCGGGTTTGCATCAGACCAAGGTCCTGGGGATGATGGTGAATATGATGATGAGCACTTAAACAATATACGTGATCAATTATTAAATTATACTTATATGGAAATAGACCAGATTTATGACCCAAGTGGAACTGTGGCGGATGGAGAAGCCGCTCTGAATGAAGGCCGTTCTATCATTAATTACACAGGACATGGTTCCAATGGATCCTGGGGAAACGGATGTCCCATGAATCAAACAGATGTTAACGGTTTAGTCAATATAGGTATGTATCCATTTATTTGGTCAGTCGCATGCGTAAATGGCGAATTCCATATTGGTACCTGTTTTGCTGAAACATGGTTGCGTGCAACTGCAAGTGATGGGACACCAATTGGGGCCGTTGCTACCCTCATGTCCACAGTAAATCAGGGATGGAATCCTCCGATGGAAGGTCAGGATGAAATGAATGCCATTTTGGTTGAATCTTATGAGAATAATATTAAACGTACTTTTGGGGGGCTCTCTTTTAATGGGATGTTACAAATGAATGACAGTTATGGTAGTGCAGGATACAATGAAACCTATTATTGGACTTGCTTCGGTGATCCGTCTGTTGTTGTTCGGACCGATACCCCAACAGATATGAATACATCACATAATGGTGTCATGATTATAGGTGCTACCGAATTTAGTATTGAAACTGGAGAAAGCGGTGCATTAGTAGCGATATCTAGAGATGGTGAATTATTAGGCTCTACATATACGGATGGTTCAGGGGCAGCAACAATTAATTTTGATACACCTCTAGATGTACCTGGAAGCATAGATTTAGTTGTTACCGGATATAATAAAATCCCTTATGAGACAGCCGTAAATGTTATTGCCCCAGACGGTGCATATATGCTTATGGGCGATATTGCTGTGAATGGAGGTTCAGATCAAATACTCGATTTTGGTGAGACGGGATATTTATACGTGACTTTTGAAAATGTCGGCCAGGATTCATCAGGAGATTTGACCTTTAGCTTATCTCATGATGGTGATATGGTAGATATGAATAATACTATTCTTGAACATACTTCAATTGCAGCAGGCGAAGAGGTGACCATAGGCCCTTTCGAATTTATGGTAAGTTGGAACGTTGAAAATGGGTCAATCATACCTTTTATTTTGAATGTTACAGATGGGAATGAAACTTGGGAATATGAAACAAATATCCCTGTGGAAGCTCCGGAATTCAATTTATTATCAGTTGAATTTATGGATATGGGTAATGGGACCCTAGACCCAGGTGAGTCTACAACGATGCAATTAGTCCTTAATAATCTAGGTAATGCTCCTTTGAATTATCCAACATTTATAGCCACTACCAGTGATCCAAATATCACATTGGGAACTGTGACTAGTGATAATGCATACCTTTGGGAAATTAATGGGAATCTCAGCGTGACAGTTGATTTGACTGCCAGCAACGATGCGCCAATTGGTCATACGGCACTGGTTGGTCTGGTGATAGGTTCTTCAGGGACGGATTACGAAAATGTTTTCCCTGTACCCATTACTCTAGGTCTGCTAATCGAAGATTTTGAGTCAGAAAATTTTACTGCATTTGATTGGATTCATAGTGGAGATAATGAATGGTCTATTAGTTCCAATGCATACTCGGGAAGTTATTCTGCACAATCTGGAGATATAAATGATGGTGAAACTTCTGAGCTGGCTATTGAAATGAATATACTATATGAAGGTGAAATTTCATTCTGGGCTAAATCATCTTCGGAGCAAGGTGCCAGTGGTAGTATTTATGATTATCTTACTTTTTTTATTAATGATGAACCGGTCAATATAATTATTGGTGGAGAGACAGACTGGACAGAATATACAATTAACATACCTGTTGGTATGCATACATTGCGATGGGTATATATGAAAGACGGAGCTCAAAGTGCTGGGCAAGATTGTGCTTGGATTGACCGTATAGTATTCCCAGCTGGTTCTGTACCACCCTTAAATATTGATTTTGGTGATACTAATCTGGATGGTTTGATAAGCATTTTTGATGTAATCTATCTTGTTAATTACGTTGTAGGTAATGTTGGTTTTACATTTGAACAGGTACAGAACGCTGATATGAATCTCGATGGCATAGTTAACCTCTATGATGTTTTACTCATCGTTGATGCAGTGCTTAATGAATAATTATAAATAATATTTTACCTATAAATAGCCTCAATTTATGGGGCTATTTTTTTGGATAGATATGACAGACTCCCTAACTATTACATCTATATTTCTTTTAGGCTCTCTTCATGCATTGGAGCCAGGTCATGGTAAAACATTCCTACTGGCCTACACAATTGGCGGAAAATTGGATTTCAATAAAATTCTTTTACTAACAGCAAGTTTATTATTTTCCCATTTTGGGGTACTTAGTTTGATCGCAATTGTTTTTAATATAATTATGACAGAATTAGCAAATGATTTTATTCATGATATTTCTCATTGGTTAGGTCCATTTATCATCCTTATCTTTGGCATTTATATATTTGTTAGGGCACTTTACAAAGTAAAACATATCCATTCTGATGATTGCAGCCACAAACACGGCCAATACAATGAAACAAAAGTGGGAAATCCAATTACGGTGGGCTTATTAACTGGAATGCTGCCCTGTGCTTCTTCGCTTGCGGTTATAATGATGACTGGACTAACTCCTAGTATAAGTGAAATTTTACGTTTTATATCTATTTACGTTTTGGGAATCGGCCTGGTTTTATTCTTTATTGTAGTTACATTTAATTATACCAAAAATATTCTTATAAATAAAATGAACAAAATTCAATTTAATATTAATTCTGAGTTGGTCAGTGGAGTTCTAATTATGGGAGTCGGTTTCATCTATTTGAGTTATAATTGGTTTGGCCATTCCCATTAAAATAATAATTATAATCATTTGATTTCAAAATCAAATAACCCATCAAGTGCTACTAGAGTTACTGTAATGGCAAATAAAAATAGGCTCTTTATTATATCAATAATTTTCATATTGTTTAATATAGCTACAGCTTTTGGTGACTCAAATTATTTGAAAGACTTTAATCCAGATTCTTTGAGATTCAAAACAGCTACAGCTATCAGATGCACAGAGCCACCATTGATTGATGGTGTAGTAGATGATGCTGTATGGCAATCTGCGATTCCTGTTGATGAATTTTTTCAAATCGATCCATTAGAGCTAGACCAGCCTTCAGAAATAACTACAGCTAGAGTTTTATACGATAATAATTCACTATACATTTCTTTTCAATCATTTGATTCCCAAGCAAAACAGATTAAACGTGCTCTGGCTAGAAGGGATAATTGGATGGATGGATTCAACAATAATTCTGATTGGGTTGGTTTTACCATTGATTCAAGAAATGACAATTATAATGGTTATTTTATTGCTGTCAATACATCTGGAGTAAAAATGGATGTTGCAGTAACTGGAGATAAAAATTACGATCCAAGTTGGGATGCTGTTTGGGATGTGGCTGTATCAATCAACGAGGATGGGTGGACAGCAGAATTCAAGCTACCTTTTGCGATATTCCAATTTGATAATAAACCAGATTTAGTATGGGGAATAGAATTTTTAAGAAGTGTGCACCGAATCCAGGAAACACTTATGTGGCCGGGACGTACTAAAGCAGTTCGTGGAAGTGTATTTCCACTTGGTGTGCTTTTAGGTTTAAAAGATATACCTAACCCAAAACAGCTAGAGATAATCCCATATACTTTACTCGGACGTACTTCTGAAACACTTATTGATATGGGTCTCGATTTAAGATATGGACTCACACCAAATTCAATAATGAAAATGACTTTCAATCCAGATTTTGGCCAGGTAGAAGCAGATCCTTCAGTTTTAAATCTTACAGCTTTTGAAACATTTTATGAAGAAAAAAGACCATTCTTTTCGGAAGGATCCAAGTTTTTCAGTCAACGACTATCTCTTTTTCATTCAAGGCGGATTGGCAAAACTCCAGGATATTATTTCCCAGAAGAAGGTGAACTAGAAAATGTACCTGATTATACGACAATTTTAGGGGCCACTAAAATTATTGGGAATACAGCATCTGGTGTGAATTATGGATTAATTGGTGCAATTACTTCAGAAGAAATAGGCATATTGATAGCTGATTCGACAGATGCTCAGAAAAACCAAAAAATAGTAATTGAGCCAAAGACAAACTATACAATTGGCCGCTTTGAATTACCAGTGATCAATAACATTTCCAGAATAGGTTTAATGGTTACAAATGTTCAACGTAAAAGTAATCCCGGTGCAACAGTTACGGGATTAGACTGGAATCTGGGTTTACTAGATAATAAACTATTTACAAATGGTCAAATGGTTCGCTCTAATATTGATAACATAACTGGTAATGCAATCCGTTTTAACCTTGGTTACATTGATCCATTATGGTGGAGCGCTAATTTCTGGTATGGTAATTATGGTGATAAGTTTGATGTGAATGATCTAGGCTATTTACGCCGTAACGATATAAACTGGATTGGTGGTAAAGTTGAGTTAAGAAAGCAGGAACCTTGGGGAAACTTCATAAATAATAAAATAGAGTTTAAATACAAGCAGGAATGGCGGGGTGATGGTTTGGTACTGCAAAAAGGATTAGATATTGTACAAGAAAATTTATTCAGTAATTATTGGAGAGTTGGATTTTTTAGTAAAGTATTTTTACCTGCTTACAATGATGATGATATTTTCAGGGTTGATAATGCATGGGCTTACAAAACAGAACTTTTGGGATTTGCAGGTCCAGTTATCAGCTCTGACCGCCGAAAAAAAGTGGTTTTTGAAGCAAATATTGGAGTTGGATACGGTAAAAATAGAGGACGGGGTCATGGAATAAATTTAGGTGTAGTTATAAAGCCAATTGAGCCTCTAAATATTGAAATAAAAGCAAAGCAAGACCGTATTCCTACATATATGCAATGGGTTGATATTGTGGAGACTTTGGATGATACTGCCAGGATTTATGCCAACTCTATACTCATGAAAAGGGACGTTACTTTGCGCCTTAATTGGACTTTTTCACCAAACCTTAGTCTTCAATGTTTTGTACAACCATTTCTTGCAGACATGAAATATGAAAATTATTATCGACTTTTAGCACCGGAGACTATGGACCTTGAATCCTATGGCTATCTAGATGATTCTAATAATCCTGATTTTATTTTGAAGAATACGGTGGGCACTTTTGTTTTACGCTGGGAATATCGTTCTGGAAGTACAATTTTTTTAGTATATAATCTAAATGATAATCGATATTATTCTCCTATAGATAAAGTGTGGGCATCAGAAAATGTAAATGCTTTATATTTCAAATTAAATTATTGGTTTAAAAATTAAAAATTAATTCACATTCCATTTATGAACTAATTCTCCACCTAAGTAGCCTGTAATGCAAGCACTTATAAATACTAGTGTTAAAAATGCTGTTAGAAGTTGCTGAACTTTGGCATCAGCTTTCCCTTTAATTGTTATATAAACCCATACCAAGGTTAAAAGAATAATACCCCATGTAGTTATATTAGCAAAGAGCTCATGATTTTTTAATGTTTCATGTGCTTCCTGACAAATGTCACTAAGAGATTCTTTGGCGTTTTCACCGGATAAAACAGCAGGAAGAGTGGATAGAGCAGCAGGGATTAAAACCCATAAATTTAAATGTTTTGGAACCCAACCTGGTTTTATTACAATAACCCATTGGAAAAAATATGCTAATGTGATAAAAGCAATTGGAAAATGTACTAAAGTTGGGTGCAGTTCAATATACATGAGCCAAATTAGATTGGATTAAAAAAACCCCGCAATTGCGGGGTTTCAGTTGTAGCCCGTAGGAGAATCGAACTCCTGTTGCCAGGATGAAAACCTGGAGTCCTAACCACTAGACGAACGGGCCAAAAAGTGATGATTCATTAATAAAATTGGGGAAAAATTTATTTAAAGTAGATAAGCTACACCAATCTTTTTTATTTGATTTACCCGTTAGAATTTACCTTATCAAGGATATCTAATAGTTGACCGTTTTGATGTAACTCCATTGCAATATCTGCTCCACCAAGTAGTTCACCATTCACAAATAATTGGGGAATGGTTGGCCAGTTGGAATGTTCACTTAATTTTATCCGAATCATGGGGTCTTCCAATACATTAATATCTTTGTACTCTACTCCATAATGGTTTAATATTTGCACTACTTGATTTGAGAATCCACAAACTGGCATTTCTTTAGTTCCTTTTAAATAAAGTATGATTGGATTTGACTGAATATCCTGAATAATCTGTTTTTTTAATTCCATTTTTTTCCTTTTTAATTTTTCATCATTTTTATGCCATTATAATCACATTCTTTACAGTGATAATTTTTCACATTAACAAAATAAATAAAGCCGGTTATTTTATGTTTTAATTCCCTACGGATCCTTTTTAATTCGCTGGAACATTTAGGACATTTTTTTAAAATAGAGTAACGTTCAATCATTCTTTCCCGCCAGCGATTCGCAATAAGAAAGAGAGCAAAAATAATTAGTGAAATGCCCACTATATCCGAAACTTCAAACTTATCAATTAAAAAAATTGTTCCGTCTCGGAGAGTTTTTATGAAATCTCCAATTGAGAATAAAATACTTCTAATAATTACATAGATATAATGTTTAATCTCCATTTCCTCTACTAATAGAAAAATGCCCAGACTAATTAACAATAAAACAGTAATTTCAAAGTTGTATTCTTGGAAAAATGGCTTATGCCGAGGTTTAGAAATTCCTTTACGTTTTTGAGACATTTTTTCCAGAAAATTGGTGCATGAAATTAAAACATTCTATTTTACTCACCTAAATTTAAGTCATATTTACCTTATTTGGCGATCTATCAAAAGTGGGATTAAACTCATCACTAAATTTTAGGAAAAAATCATGAAACTTATCTCTTGGAATGTAAATGGCATTAGGGCAGCGGTAAAAAAAGGGTTTTTAGATTATTTAGATCATGAACAGCCTGATATCTTATGTATTCAGGAAACAAAGGCACATGTTGATCAGTTATCAAAGGAGATTTTAGAAGATCATGGGTATTATGCATATTGGCATTCTGGTGTACGCAGAGGTTACAGTGGTGTCGCAACCTTCTGTAGAGAAGAACCGCTCTATGTTCAAGAAGGATTGGGAATCCAAAAATATGACGATGAAGGCCGTGTTCTATTGACAGAGCATGAGAATTTTCTCATCTATAATATTTATTTCCCAAATGGACAAAAAGATGATATACGTCTGAAATATAAATTAGATTTTTATGATGATTTACTTCCAATAATCAATGAGCAGGTTGAATCTGGAAATAATGTTATTGTTGCAGGGGATTGGAATACAGCTCACCATCCCATAGATTTGGCCAGGCCAAAAGATAATATAAATACATCTGGTTTTATGCCGATCGAACGTGAAAAATTAGACCGATATGTAGAAGAAGGGTGGGTAGATACATTTCGATTATTTCATGACGAAGGAGAACGATATTCTTGGTGGACGTACCGTTTTGGTGCAAGAGAACGAAACGTAGGTTGGCGGATTGATTACTTTTTTGTGAATGAAGATATGGTAAAATTTTGTATTGATGCGGATATTCATTCTGATATTTTTGGTTCCGACCATTGCCCTGTTTCGTTAATCTTAGATAAATGATGAATAAAGAAAAAATTACAAGAAATTGGCTTCGCCGTTATACGGGCACAGATCCAGATGATTTTGGTGATTGGATTCTCATTACCAATTTTCAAAACTACGTAGACAAGTTTGCTGAAAAATTTGATGTGTATGTGAAAGGAATAAGTGGTGCTATGACATCAGCCACGAATAACGAGGGGTTATCTATTATCAATTATGGAATGGGCAGTGCCAATGCAGCCACAATTATGGATTTAATATCTAGTATCTCTCCAAAGGGCGTTTTATTTCTTGGAAAATGTGGAGGGTTAAAACAATCTACAGAGTTGGGTCATTTTATTTTACCCATTGCAGCCATCCGTGGAGAGGGAACAAGTGATGATTATTTTCCCAAAGAAGTGCCCGCGATGCCTTCATTTAAACTTCACAAACATGTGTCCCAAGTATTATTTGAACATGAAATGGAATATCGTACCGGTGTGATATATACAACTAATCGTCGAGTGTGGGAACATGATAATGAATTCAAAGCATATCTTCGAAAAGTGCGTGCAATTGGAATTGATATGGAGACTGCCACTGTTTTCATCACAGGGTTTGCCAATGGCATAAACAGAGGTGCTTTATTATTAGTTTCTGATACACCCATGACACCGGAAGGGGTAAAGACAGAAGAATCGGATAAAGAAGTCACTCATAAATACGTGGACCTTCATTTAGAAATGGGTATTGAAGCGATGATGCGAATTGGTGATGAAGGAGAGAAGATAAAACACTTCACGTACTAGTGTTTCTAAGTTTAAAAGTGATTAGGTGTTGGGGAGTTAGATAGAACTCAAATACACAATCTTCTGCCTAAAAATCCCTAATCCATCATTAGATCCACTCCAATCCCATCACAGTACGCCATGCCTGTGGTAGTTAGTGAAATTGATTTTTCGTTTAAGATAAAACAACCACTCCATTTTTGTTGAGCAATTTCTAAATTTTGATTAAAAGTATCTAAAAAAATCTCCGGAATTTTTGAATAATTAATCCCTTCTTTCAAACGAAGTCCAAAACCGATCATTTCATTTAATTTATCTTTTTCACTTAATATTTCTATCATAGAGATTGGAGATTTTTCAGATTCAATTTGTTTGAAATAATTATCTAACGATCTTGAATTGTTCCATCGATTTTGTCCATCAAATCCGTGAGCTGAAGGACCAAACGCTAAGTAGGGTTGAATGCGCCAATAATGAAGATTATGGATACATTTAAATTCCGGTTTTGAAAAATTTGAAATTTCATATGCGGGATACCCTGCATTTTTTAAAATGTCATGTGTTTGTAAAATCCAATCGCCTGTTTGCCCATCTTTTGGCATGGTAACTTTTTTATTTTTTACTAATTTGAAAAGATCTGTTCCTTTTTCTAAAGTAAGTGTGTAAGCAGAAATATGGTTCGGTTCTAATTCAATGATTTGATTAAGATCTCGTTGCCAAATATCCCAAGTTTGACCAGGAATGGAATAAATTAAGTCACAATTGACATTATTGAATCCTGCAGATCTAGCAAATTCATATGTCTCAAATACTTGGTCTACTGAATGTATTCGTGTTAAAAATTTCAATAAGTCTGGCTCCAACGATTGTACACCAATGGATAACCGATTGATTCCCATTTGTCGAAAATCCTTTAACTTGTCTTTTGTTATTTCTCCCGGATTTGCTTCTATTGTGAATTCTTTTACATTTGAAAGGTCAAATTTTTTATTTAAACAGGATAGGATATTTTCTATATGACTTGTTTTTAATAGACTTGGTGTCCCGCCACCTATAAAGATTGTATCAAATTCCCAATCAGATACATCTGTTAAACAGTTTTTAATTTCCCAAGAGACTGCATCAACAAATTCAGGAATATTGTCTTCACCATCTGCTATGGAGTAGAAATCACAATACATACATTTTATGGCGCAAAAGGGGATATGGATATAGATACCTGCATAAATCATGGTTCAATTTAGCAAAATTAAGATATAATCTTTTTTCGTGAATAGATGCAGAGAAAAAGCGAAATTTTATATGTGGATATCAAGATTATAATTGTTGAATCTGAAAAAGATCATCAAACCTGTCTCTTCATTAGAAGGCAGGTTTTTGTTTTAGGACAAAACATACCCATTGAAATAGAAGAAGATGATAGCCAAATTGATGCAACTCATATTTTGGCAATATTTAAAGAAAGGCCTGTCGGAACTGCTAGATGGCGTAAAACAGATCTTGGTATTAAGTTAGAGAGATTTGCCGTTTTAAATGAATATCGGAACCTTGGGATAGGTAAATCATTGGTTTTATTTACTCTAGAAATATTGAAAAATGAGAAAATAATTTATTTGAATGCTCAGGAATCTGTAATTNAATTTTATGGTAAGCTNGGATTTTCCCAAGTGGGAGATAGNTTTATGGAAGCAGAAATTCCGCACCAAAAAATGATTTACTCAGGTTAACTTCAGATGATGACTCAAAATATTTATTCCCGTTTGGGAANACTCATTTTTCCATATTGGCTCCTGTTGCTAGTTTCAACTATTGCTGCTTTGATCTATGTTATTTTTAATAGCTTATCCATATGGCTAACTGCATCTCTAATAAATAATATTTTAACTGATTTCGATCAATTGATTAGTGATCACGAAACTTTAACAGTAAATATTTCCAGTTTAAATGATCAATTGAAATTTTGGACAAATGAAATCATTTTAAGAGAATCTCCTANAGAAACTTTAAAGGTTTTGTGTTTTACTATTTTAATTGTTTTCTTAATAAAAAATGTATTTCTATACTTGAAAAATATTTGTCTTACTTATATTCAGTTCAATCTTATCACTAAAATAAGAAATAAGCTTTATTATCACTTCCATAATTTATCTTTNTCTTTTTTTGATAAAGNACGGAGCGGAGAACTCACATCAATTGTGGTAACAGATGTCTCNAACATGCGTGTAGCGCTTGGGACAAGTTTTCATAGAGTATTTGTGGAGCCCATTAATATTTTGGTGTTCATTATAATCCTATTCATTATAAATATAAAATTAGCTACTATTGCTCTTATAATTGTACCATTAACTACGTCTATCATTTTTTGGATAGGCAGAAGTATTCGAAGGAAAGCAAAAAGGACAGCCCAGCAAATTGCAGGTATCATGGGCATTATAACAGAAATTCTTAATTCAATCCGTGTTGTGAAAGCATTTGGNACTGAANATTTTGAAAGAAACAGATTCANAAAGGAACAGGATCGATATTATCATTTGATATTTCGACAGGCAAGACTGAGATTAACTACTACCCCCATTACTGAAACTATTGGTTCTATTATCGGTGTTTNACTTTTATGGATTGGTGGAATGGATGTTTTAGTAAATGGTACAATGAGTTCGGAAGATTTTATTCGNTTTATATTGATAATGTTCAGCGTTTTAGGGCCTGTGAGGCTTCTATCTAATGTAGGTGTGAATCTCCAAAAGGGTATTGCTTCAGCAGAGCGAGTTTTTAATATTTTAGATACCCAACCGGATATCTCAAATAAAGAAAATGCAATCAAGTTAGAAAATTTTGATTCACAAATTGAACTTAATAAAATAGGGTTTTATTACGATTCTGGCGATAAAGTTCTTTGTGATGTTTCTTTTACTATTCCTANGGGAAAGATTGTTGCTCTCGTTGGNCCCAGTGGCGCTGGAAAGTCTACTATCGCAGATTTAATTCCACGATTCTATGATATCCAGTCNGGCTCAATTGAGATTGATGGTAATGATATTCGAAGTGTTACCTTGAATTCGCTAAGAAATAAAATGGGTATTGTCACCCAGGAAACAATTTTATTTGACCAAACTATTGCATTCAATATTTCNTATGGATTAGAAAATGTTTCAGAACAAAAATTGGTGGCAGCTGCCAAAGCAGCCAATGCGTATGACTTTATTTGTGNACAACCTGATGGTTTTAAAACAGTGATTGGAGAAAAAGGCATTAGATTATCTGGTGGGCAGNGACAAAGATTGGCGATAGCAAGAGCTATATTAANAAATCCGCCAATCCTAATATTAGATGAGGCAACATCATCTCTAGATACTGAATCNGAAAGAAAAGTTCAGGCAGCCCTAGAAAATTTAATGAAGGNGAGAACGACATTAGTTATNGCTCATCGTTTATCTACTATCAAACGTGCGGATAAAATTATTGTTTTAAATGAAGGACAAGTTATAGAGNAAGGGACACATGAATCCTTGCTTAGGGAAGGTGGATTATATCANCAATTATATGAAAATATGGTAATTGATTAAGCGTGGCCAATCCATATAAAATCGTTTTTGATAGTTTTCATCTTTATCATTTACCACAGTTTGATCCTGTAATTGATTTACTTTGTAAGGACGAAAGGTTCAAACTGTATTTTTCAACCGCATCGCATAATAAACCCCAAGAATTAGAATTATGCGTCTCGATTTTAAAAAATAAACCCGGTGAATTAATTCTTGCAGATTCGGAAGAAACTCGAGCATTAAAAATAAAAGCACTTTCGCCTGATGTCTTTATTTGCGGTTGGTCACGTTATGAGATAAGTAAATTTGTACCTGATTCTACTTTAGTAGGTATGATTTATCATGGGATTGGAGTAAANCCGTCTTATTGGAAAGATAATAANAAACGTCTGGATATTCGTTTTGTAGAAGGTGAATACCGAATANAACAGCTTCGTCAAAAGGGTATAAAAACGGATTTAGCTTTAACTGGTTNTACGAAACTTGATCCNCTATTTCAANGAACCGATNATAAATTTCAAGNTTTGAAAAAATCATTAGGATTAGATTCTTCGAAAAAAACCATTTTATTCGCCCCTACATTTTATCCCAGTTCAATCGAACGATTCGGAATGAGATTTGGTGATTATACACAAGATTATAATGTGATTTTAAAACCACACATGTGGACTTATTTTTTGGATGAATTCTCCCAATACAACTTAAAACATCAGAGGGAATTGATATATAAATTGTCTGAAAAATTTGACCATATCAAATTGTTAGGCCCAAATGAATATAATATTACACCTTATTATAAAATTTCTGATTTATTGTTAACAGAAGCTTCCAGCACNATTTTTGAAATGATAGCATTAAATAAACCAGTCATCGTGAATCGTTTTTNCAAACTCAAATTATCACATAAATTATTTCGCTATAGATTATACCGTAAAAGATTGAGCAAGGAAATGAATAATGATTTAGCTGATTTTTGTGTTGAGATGCATAGGGCAAAAGATTTACCATATATATTAACCACAGCTATAGATAAAAATCATAAAAAAATGGATGCTATGAAAGAATACCAANATAAAATGTTGTNTAAATTAGATGGGAAAGCATCTGAACGAGTCAGAGATATAATCCTTGGCAGACTTCAACAACGGTAAGCATTGAAATTTCTTTTTTTCATAACAAAACTATATTCTATTGCAATTTTAAAACCACTCCAAATTGCCTGCAATAANACAAATGNAGACATAGCTTGGTATAANGCAGGCTCNGCCTCTACAGCAAATCTTACTGGAAATATTCTTTCATCTTCAAATGAAGTAAGAAANTATAATCCTGATGCTGTGATAGTTCCTGGTAATGTGGTTCCTGATTTTTGGCCCGGATTGAAGGTGCAAATATTCCATGGCNTGGGTGAAGAAAAAAAAGGACATTATGATATAACTGGGTTTTTTGATCTATATTGTACACCCGGGCCTGTGATGACTGATAAATTCAAAATGCTTCAAAAGAAACATCAATCATTTTTAGTAAAAGAAACTGGTTGGCCTAAATTGGATACTGTGGATAATTCTATACCAATTGAAAAAGTAAAAGCAAAGCTAGGNTTAGATTCANANAAACCGGTTATTTTATATGCACCAACATTTTCACCTAAATATACTTCAGCACCTGCAATGCTATCTGCTCTTCAGCAAATAAACGTTAATTGGCAATGGGTAATCAAATTTCATGATTTAGAAAAATGGGANACTGTTGAACTTTTTTCANCGCTACGCAATCATATTACAATCATTGAAGGACATGATATTTTACCCTGGATGCCAGCAGCAGATATTCTAATTAGTGATACATCATCAGTAGTTTATGAATTTTTAATTTTTGGCCGACCAATCATAACCTTTAATGCAACAACGCGATTAGATAAAGGAATAAATATTTACTCGCCAGAAGATCTTCTAGGAGCAATTANACGTTGTTTGAATGACCCTGATGAGTTTAAAATGAATCGAAAAGAATATTTGGATGATTTACATCCCTATGAAGATGGTAAATCTTCATACCGCATAATTGAAACTATTCAAACTATACTTGAAAAAAATGAATTGGTAGATTTGAGGCAAAAATCTCCCAACTGGCTAAATAAAAGAAAAATTAGAAAAATAGTAACGGAATGAAAATTCTATTTGAACACGACTATTTATATTATTTACCACAATTTGAACCAATCGTTAGATGGTTTATGAAACANGGTAAACATGAAATTTTTTTATCATTAAATGAATCAGTTTCAAAACTTGAAAAAAAAATNTTTAAACAAGAATGTAATCGTTTATCCTTAGAAGGCATTCATGCAAATTTTGAACCTCAGCGGCGTCGAATTTTAAAGGAGATGAACTTTGACCTTATATTTTTTGGCAATAAATCGTCTCTTTCTGCAATAAGAAATAAAAGTTCTTTTTGCATCATGGTTTACCATGGTATAGGTTTAAAGCAATCTTATTACACAGATTTATCGAAGGAAATGGATTTGATTTGTGTGGAATCTAAAGAAAGGGCATCGGAATTATCTGAAAAAGGATTTGAAGCCGTAGCAACAGGTTTTACAAAACTTGATCTATTGAAACTTGATTATCATAAATCCAATGATTACGATACCTTACTCTATGCACCTACATTTTTCCCATCATCACTGCAGAAAACAATTCCATTTTTATCGGATTACAAAAATGTAAATATAAAAATAAAACTGCATCACTTTTATTGGACTCACAATTATTATGCTCGAATAAGAGAACAATTAGCCCAGGCCATTAATTCTTTGCCCAATATCCAAATAGTCCCATTTGAACAATATTCGATTTTGCCATTATTTGAAGCGGCAGATGTACTCATTTCAGATTATTCATCTACATTATTTGAATTTTTGCATCTCAATCGTCCTATTATTCAAACTGATTATTACTCACTCCGCTTAAAGTATAAATTATTTCCTAAATTATTAGAAAAAAGATTAGATACTTCTAGAATGTCTCAGATTAATTTCACTGAAATTTGTGATAAACCAGAAAATTTATGGCAAATATGCCAAGAATCATTAAGGGATCCTGAACGTTTGGAAAAAGAAAGGAGTTTTGCCAAAGATAAATTTCTTGGTTCATCCGATGGTAATGCAACAAATCGCTTAATTCAATATTTAAATGAGATAGGAATTCCAATTGGTGCAGCATGTTGATACCCATAATTTTGGCCTAATATGAAAGCATATATATTAGCTGCTGGTGTATCCCGTCGGCTTTATCCTTATACATATAATATTCCTAAATGTCTTCTCGATGTTGGAGGAAAGCCGATAATTCATTATCAATTAGAAGCATTGGATAGTTTGGGGATTAAGGATGTTACAATGGTTGTAGGATACCATCGAGAAATGCTTACAGAACACGTGATATCAAGTTTCCCAAAAATGAAATTCAATTTTTTAACGAACCATCATTATTTTGAAACCAACACAGCTTATTCTGTCTATCTTGGACGGGATATTTTAAGATCAGAAGCACACGTTCTGATGAATGCGGATGTGGTTTATCCCAAAGAATTACTGGAGCAGACCGTAAACTCCAAATATGAAACAGCTCTGGCGGTGGATGTTAAATCTTGCGGGAGGGAGGAAGTAAAGGTTATTGATGGTGGCGAAAATAAGATTGTTGCAATAGGAAAGGATTTAATCGAAACCCATTGTTTAGGCGAATTTATTGGGGTAGCAAAATTTTCAAAATCGTTTAATAAATATTTCTGTAAATCTTTACAAAACTTGATTGATGCCGGAGGTGTGAATGATTATTTCGAAGCGGGAATTCAGCCTTTACTCGATAAGATCGATGTACATTATGAAAATATTTCCAAATTTCCTTGTCTCGAAATAGATTTTATTGAGGATTTAGAATCTGCCAGAAAGTTATTTTGATTTAAGATGAGTTCGCTTCCCTGGGTACTGATTTTAGATTTTGACAGTACGATTGTCTCTATTGAATCTCTTGATCTCCTAGCCGAGATATCCTTGATGGATGATCCTGAAAAAGAAAAAAAATTAAAAAAAGTTATTTCTTTAACGAAAGCAGGAATGGCTGGAGAGATTACCTTCCAGGATTCTTTAAATAAACGTTTTTCTTTGCTGAATATTCATCAGAGTGATGTTGATAGAGTTTGCTCTATCATTCAAAATTATATTTCATCAAGTTTCATAAAATACAGTGCTTGGATGAAAAAAAATGCAAATCAAATTTTTATATTTTCCGGTGGTTTTAAACAAATTATTACTCAAGCATTAAAGCCATTCAATATTCTTGAAGATCATATATTTGCTAATGAATTTTTATTTGACGAGTCAGGAAATATTTTAGGAGTAGATCGTTCCATCCCATTTTCTCGTTCAAATGGGAAATTAGAGCAGGCAAAACAAATGAAACTATCTATGCCACTTGTAGTAGTAGGAGATGGTAATACAGATGCTGAAATGAAAAATTTAGGCTCTCAAGTTTCATTCTTAGCATATATAGAGAATATTAAAAGAGACTCTGTTGTAAAGGAAGCTGACGCGGTTGCTGAGTCTTTTGATGATGTGATTCATTTCTTGGATAAGATGGAATGATTAAATTCTAATCAATATTTATTTGAGGTATAAACATATGAGTTTACTTAAAGAAAGATTACGACAACAAATTCCACAGGTGCAGAANAATATTAATGAATTAATTACTGAAAAGGGGANTGAAAAAATCAGTGATGTGACTGTGGCTCAGGCTTATTCTGGTTTGAGGGGGATTAAAGCTTTTGTATGTGATACNTCTTCTGTTTCNGCAGACAAGGGTCTCATCATACGTGGAATTCCCTTGCTCGATATAACTCATATTTCCCCAGAAGAAGTTTTCTATTTATTAATAGCAGGTGAATTGCCTAGTGATGAAGAATTAGCTGATTTAAAAAATGAATTTTCAAAGCACCTAGATGTTCCCGGTTATGTTTGGGATGTATTGGATGCCATGCCAGATGATTCTCATCCAATGACAATGTTTAACACGGGAATTTTAGCTATGCAGGGCCAAAGTGTTTTTCGCGAACGATATGATAATGGTATGGGAAAGTCTGAATTTTGGGAAGCGATTCTTGATGATGGAATTCGTCTTTTGGCAAAACTCCCAAACTTGGGTGCAGGTATTTATAGAATTAGATTTAAGAAGGGTGACCGAATACAACCAGATATTAATTTAGACTGGGCAGGGAATTTTGTTCATATGATTGGACTACCTGATGAGTCAGGTAACTTCCACAAACTAATGCAACTATACTTCATGTTACACTGCGACCATGAAGGTGGGAATGTAAGTGCCTTCGCAGCCCATACAGTTGCATCAGCGCTTTCTGATCCTTATTACTCAGTCTGTGCAGGTCTAAATGGATTGGCAGGTCCACTTCATGGGTTGGCGAATCAGGAATGTCTAAAATTTGTATTAGGAATACGAGATGAATTCAATGGTGTGCCTTCTATTGAAGAATTAAAAGAGTATTGTTGGAACCGATTAAATAAGGGGCGAGTCATTCCTGGCTATGGTCATGCTGTTCTGCGTTGTCCTGATCCAAGATTCACAGCATTCATCAATTTTGGTCAAAAACATATTAAGGATGATGAGGTTTTCTCAATCGTTGATCGTTTATTTGAAGTAGTTCCTGATGTTCTTCAATCTCATGGTAAAGCAAAAAACCCATGGCCAAATGTGGATGCTGCTTCAGGGTCATTATTGCAATACTATGGACTCAAAGAATTCAATTATTATACAGTCCTTTTCAGTATTTCAAGATCGATGGGTATGATTGCGCAGATGGTTTGGGAACGTGCACTAGGTATTCCCATAACTCGTCCAAAATCAATCACTACAGAATGGATTAAAAATAACATTTAGTTCTTATGAATATTATAGTAAGATTATCTTTTAGATTATTATTTCTTTCTCAATTTTCTATTGCATCAGATATTTATCAGACTATACGAGTTTTCAACCCTTCAAACGAGAGATTAGAGTTAATCTCTAAAGTAGGAATCCCTTTAGAACATATATCAGGTAAAAAAGGAATTTATATTGATCTAACTGCAAGGGAAGAACAGACTATTGAACTTATGTCTTTAGGGTTAGACCCGGAGATTTTAATTCCCGATCTGACATCATATTACTTAGAAAGAAATCAACCTGCGTCGCAACGCGAATTTCCATTAGGGTCAATGATGGGGAATTATACTTGGGGTGAATTAAATGATAGATTTGATGAACTACAAGAAGCATATCCAGGAATTATATCACCAAGATTAATTATTGGTGAGTCGGTAGAAGGCAGGGATATTTGGGCATTTAAAGTTTCAGATAATCCAAATGAAGATGAAAATGAGCCTGAAGTTTTATATACATCTTTAACACATTCCCGTGAGCCATTAGGCATGATGAATTTATTTTATTTTGTTCAATCATTGGCTGAAGAATATGGAAATGATCAGGAATTAACTTACCTTGTCAATGAGAGGGAGTTGTGGTTCATTCCGGTAGTGAATCCAGATGGGTATGTGTTTAATGAATCCATTCAACCTGATGGCGGTGGAATGCATCGCAAAAACCGGCAAGATACGAACTGCGGCGATTACACTGAACGAGGGGTAGACTTGAACAGAAATTATGGTTATGGATGGGGATCAAATGATACAGGTTCTTCACCAAATCCTTGTTCTGCAACATATCGAGGGACTTCTGCCTTTTCTGAACCGGAGACACAAGCCGTAAGGAATTTTATGGATGATAGAGAGTTTATGAATGTACTTCATTATCACACTTTTTCTAATGTATATATACATGCTTTTGGTGATGCTTCATTACCCGATGAGCCTGATCTATCCACTCACAGGGAGATTGGAGAAGAAATGTCTAGGTTTAATGGTTATCAATCTGGAACTGGTTATGAAACCATTGGATATACAGTAAATGGCGATGCTGTTGATTGGTCATACGGTGATCAAGAAATAGTTGCTTTTACTCCTGAAGTAGGTTCACAATCTCAAGGATTTTGGCCTTCAGAAAGTGATGTTCTTCCATTATGTGAAGAACAATTACACGCGAATAAAACTTTTGCTCTTGTTGCTGGACCTGATTTGATTATGTATGAATATGAATTAACTGCAGATGTATTAAATCCCGGTGATCAAATAGGTATTGAAATTTTAATTCAAAACCGTGGACTAACAGATTTATCTGAAGAATTCCAAATTGAACTCTTGCCATTCAATAACATAACTATTATTAGTGATTCTTCTTTCACCTTTAATAACCTGAATGCCCGGAATACAGTGCAGTTCTTTACTGAATTCTCTATTGATGATGGCATTCAAAACGGCTCTGATATAAGCTTGATTTTTTCCATTATTAGTGAATCGAGTTTTAGCAGGATGGATACAATCTCATTCATGATAGGTGATTTAGAAACCATTTTTTTTGATGGTTTTGAAAATGGTATTAATAATTGGTACGTTACTGGCGATTGGGGTCTAACTGGTGATGCACTTGATGGAAATTATGCACTATCAGATAGTCCTAACGGCGATTATGATGAAGCTCAGGAGTCTGTGGCTGAATTTGAAACGGATTTAGATTTAAATTATTTCCCATTAGCAATTGTAGAATACACTGCAAAATGGGAGATAGAATCCAATTGGGATTTTGTTCAATTTCAAGCTGACATTGAAGGGGAAGGCTGGGTAAGTCTGGAAGGCATCTTTACTGAACTTGGGAGTGGGCAGTCAGCACAGCCAGAAGGAGAACCTGGCTATGATGGTACTCAAGAAGATTGGGTCACAGAGAGTATAGATTTAAATCAATTAGGTAATACCAGAATATTTGGTTTTCGATTTATGCAAACCAGTGATAATTATGTAGAAGGGGACGGATTTACGATTGATAATTTCCGTATTTTAGGAATTTCTAGTTACAAATTTGGTGACTTTAATGCAGATAATTCTGTAGATATTCTTGACGTATTTGGAGTAGCAGATTTGATTTTAAATAATATGAATGCCACAGCATATCAACTAACCTTTTGTGATTTAAATAATGATAATCAAATTGATATTGTTGATATCTTATTATTGGTCAATAAAATACTTGGTATTCAATAAATGAAAAAAATACTCTTTTGTTTATTTATAACTTTAGTTTTTTCAGAAAAAGTAGACTATGATAAAATTGGATTAGGAGTCCGTGGAGATGTTTATCGTATTTGGATATACTTCAAGGATAAGTCCGAATCTGAAATGACTCAAATATCTGCAAAATCATTTCATCGTAGGGCTNTTAGTGGAGTTCAATCGATGAATCTCTGGTACGATTTAAATCTAACATCTGCCTATAAAGAAGAAATTTTAAGACTAGGACTCAAAATTGAAAATGAGAGTAGATGGCTTAATGCCATATCCGTCTTATGCGAAAAAACTGATTTTAAAAAAATTATAGCAATGCCATTTGTACAAAAAATTAAGCCAGTGATTGGATACAAGAAGCTAAGTTATGAACATTGCAAACAGATAAATAATAATTTTCGTGAGTTAGATTATGGAAACGCCCAATCACAGATTGAACAAATAAATGTCCATGAGTTGCATAACGCAGGTTATACTGGGGTAGGTGTTCGTATATTAGTTATGGATACAGGATTTAATCTGACTCATACTGCTTTGGAAAATATTAATGTGATTTCTCAGTGGGATGTGATCAATGATGATAATGAGACAGCGAATGAGACATCTACTGAGATAGATGAAAATCAAGACTACCATGGGACTGCGGTTTTATCAACAATTGCAGCTAATGCACCGGGAGATTTAATTGGTGTAGCATTTGATGCNGAATTTCTTTTAGCCAAAACGGAAGATGTAACCCAGGAAGTTCAACTTGAAGAAGATAATTATGTCGCAGGTTTAGAATGGGGTGAAGCAAATGGTGCAGATATTGTTTCTACAAGTTTAGGGTATTTAGATTGGTATACTTATGAGGATATGGATGGGAATACAGCTGTAACCACAAATGCAATTGATATTGCTGCAGGACTAGGTTTGATCTGTGTTACAGCGGCAGGNAATGAAGGTAATGATGATTGGAATTATATTATNGCTCCTGCAGATGCGGATTCTGTTATTGCAGTTGGAGCAGTACGGGAAAACGGACAAATTGCCAGCTTCAGTTCTCATGGCCCAACCTTTGACGGAAGAATAAAACCGGAAGTTTGTGCTCGAGGTGTTTCCACTTCATGTATTAGTCCTAACAGTACATCTGCATATACTAATTTAAGTGGTACATCATTGGCATGCCCTTTAGTCGCTGGAGCAGTCGCATTGGTTCGACAAGCACAGCCGGATTGGACAGCTATGCAGTTAAGAGAAGCTGTCCTGATGACATCATCCCGTTCTGAAATTCCAGATAATGAATATGGATATGGAATTATGGATGCTGCAGCTGCCATAGAATATAACATAACAGCAAATGTGGAAGATGGGAATATANTACCTTCTGAATTTCATATGNTGACAGCTTATCCAAATCCTTTTAATCCAGCCATTACAGTTCAGGTATATGGTGATCCTGGCTCACATTTACAAGTCCAAATTTATTCATTAAATGGTAAAAGGGTTGTGACCCTGTATGAAGGTATACTGTTTAGAAAGACAGAAAAATTAATTTGGGTCCCAGATCATCAAGCATCTGGAATTTTTCTGGTCAAATCGCATATGAATGGTAGATCTAATTTCAAAAAAATAACTTACCTTAAATAACTCCATTTAGTTTGGATGAAATACTTGCCTTCCTTTGATAATTCCCCGAAATTGCATCTCGCCTGAGAGATTTTTAAATGAAACGAAAACTAAAATTCATCACGCTTAAAGCCATACTTGTTTTCAGTTTTTTAGAAGCAAGTGAGCCTTATATTGATAGAACACATTTATTCCCCATCGATGTTTCTGTATATGATGGTGAAGGTACATTATTAATTCACTGGANTTATCCAGATACAATTCTAGGAAATAATNTTCAAATTTTTGTCCGTGAATCCGGCAGCGATGACTTTCAAATATTAACAGAATTGCCAGCAGAACAATCCTATTATTTGCATGATGGCTGTAAACAAAATCTCCGATATTTTTACCAAATAAAATTAAAAGATAGCTTTGGAAAAATATTTACTAGTGATACGGTTACTTCGGATTTTGGGACTTGTTTATCTATAGAAGATCCTACTGCTTACACTAAACAAATATTTTCTATAAAGGATTTAGTATTATCGCATATTTTAAACAAAGCAAAAGAACATGATAAGTATCTTGANTATGAATCCATTCTTGGTTTAATTAATATAGACAAACCAGTTGAAAGAATGTGGTTTGAGAACTTTTCAATTAAACATTTAAAATCTATTGAACCTGCCCTTCAAATATTAAATGATTGTTTTCTTAGCTCTTTTCTTTTAGATGAAGTATTACTTAAAGAGACTCTCTACCGTAATTATTTATTAATAAAGCCCGAATCATGGTTTTTCGAAGTCGAAAATTCGATTTTTGAAATTCAGANCTTTTGGAAACAGTTAATAAAAGGGCACTCAGAGGCTCTGGAAAGATTAGAAATGATAGCTCCCATTCGTATAGTTCGATATAGGATTACAAAGGAACATCAAAAAGAATTAACTTTGCAAATTTTTAAACCCGAACANCTTGCATCATCAGAAATTTTTTTATTAGCTGATGAAGAATATGTGAACTTAGGAGAATTCTTTATTGAAAATGATCAAAGAATAAAATTAATTGTACCTGATCATTGGCAATCAGTTGATTTGATGATGGATGATATTTTTATTCAATCCTGTCCCATTAATTTTGATGATTCCATAAGTTTTACTTTAGATGGTGATTTTATTCCGGCAGATAAAGAAACAATTATCAATGTTGGACGGTTGGAATCTTCACTTTGGCTTAATGAATTAATATGGAACCCTTATTTAAAAACGATCCAAGTGGAAATAGCAGGTAACCCTGATATTGAAGATCAGTACTCAATATTCATTAAAGATAAAATTATTTGGGAAATTCAAACTAATCTTGGATATGAANCTTATTATCAGGACTCCACAATTAAACTTCAAGACGAAATTAACTNCCCCGTAGTCCTTTCTTTTAAAAAAGCTGTTATAGAAGAGTTTACTCCTATTGAATACATCGTTTTAGANTCATTGCCCTTTGCNATTAGTCGNTTGCCCGATGGAGGNCCATGGTATTATACTGAGACAANGACTTTGGGCATATCTAATGAGNCNATTAAAGAATCTTTTAAACCGGATTTATTACCTGAATTATTTGTCCTTTATCAAAACTATCCGAATCCCTTCAATGGTACAACCCGAATTACTTTTGATTTATTGGAAGATGCTTATGTTTCACTATATATAACTGATGCGACGGGGCGTATTCATGCCAAATTTTTAGAAGGTGAATTTATCTCTTCAGGAACATATAATTATAACTGGAATGGTGAAGGAAAATCTACAGGTATATACTTTTTTACGATTCANACACANGTTGATAATCNTGNTCCAACAACATTCAGTCGGAAAATGATTTATTTGAAATAAGANCTACCTTTTCCATTTTATTCTCTACAGAGAAATCTGTATTTTCCCTGTTGATATGTTGAAAAGGAATTTATCCCTTCTTTACCTGGCAATTATTTTATTTTGTGCNAGCTGCGCTTCGCACCCACCGGTNTATCCCTCAAATGCCGAAAAAAGGGGAAACAAATATGGGGTTTACTTTTGCTGCTGAAAATTTGATTCCTGTTATTTGGTGGCGGCATGGATTGGGAAGATATACAGACCTGGGATTAAGAGCAGGGATACCATTCTCTGGGAGTGGTATTGATTTAAATCGGGTATTATATAAAAGAGACCGTAAATGGGACGTAATTAATATTTCATACAATTTAGCTCCTAATTCTAGTTTCGATGCCACTTACTATAAATTCAAAGGTGATAAGCGTATTAATCTTAAAAACCCTTTTGGTGTAGCATGGACAGGTTATCGATTAATGTATATTCCAGAGGGTGTTTCCGGAGGCGAAAGTATTAGATTCGGTATGCTTTATGGTCGTCGCTTTAGTACAAAGTGGGCTGTAGAATTTGGATATTTTCATGATTTCAGATCCATGCCCTTTTCAAAAGTACTTCTTGCCTGGGATCCCAGCGATACAACTAACATTAATAAATATGGCTCAAATTACAAAGAATACCCGCATAGGTTTGAAGGCCTCCCATCAGAATATTCCCGTTCCACTGGTTTATCCTTCCAACTATTTATGTATTTAGGGCCCACAAAAAAAAAGAAAAAATAAAATATAAACTATGACTGATTATCCCTTTCGGTCTTATTTGCTTAAAAAAGATTCACAACTTATTAAAGAATTTCTTCAATCCAATGATCTTCATGAAATTCTTGTACCTACATTAAATGACCTCCTATATGTATCCGCTAGTATAAAACCGAAACAGAATACTATTATACACCCTGTCTGTGTCATGAATTCAATTAAGAATATTATAGGTGATAATAGAAAAAAACCGTCACTTAGATTGATCGAATTCGCAATAGATTATTTAGGTGATTATGAATACTTTGATAATAGTTCAAATATTTTGGATAATGTAGCAAAAGATGGAATTGGAGCTACAGCGTTCTTGGGAGATTTGGAGGAAGCTTGCCAACTAGGAGATTGGGAATCTGCAAAAATATATACAGCTAAAATATTTTTAGCATCTGATCGTTCACGTGGTGTATTGGATTTACTATGTGAATTAGCTCTACAGGATTCAAGAAGGAATACATTATTTATTTTCCATATTCTCCGTGCTTACCAATTTCAGGAAATAAAGGAAGATAATTGGGCCTATACTTTTTGTATTTTTAACTGGCTTGTAAATAAGGGTCTCCCGGAGCCTCATCCACCAGAAAGCATAAACCCGGAAAATGTATTAGATATTATGATCAAAACAGGAGACTTAATCTGGTTTTCTGCTTTAATGCGTCTTTGGAATGGAGATTATGTTCGAATTCGAAGTTACAGAAGAGAATTAAGTTACGGGCTAAGCCAAGCTAATAAGATTTACCATAGAATCGAAGAAAATGATTTCAGCTGGTTAAAATTTGATAATCCTAAAAAATTTATAGAAGTAGCCGAAAAAATAATTACTTCAGATATTTCAAAATCCGTCAAAGCACAAGAGGTTGTAACTTTAGAAGCAGTCAGAGCCTTATCTAGACTTATTTCAGCTGAACAAAATAATATTTTAATCACAAGATTAAATGCCAGTTTATGAAAATCGGTCCATATAAACTATATAGCATTGAGACGTCTGAATTTAGATTAGACGGTGGTGCCATGTTTGGCATCATACCAAAGCCACTTTGGGAAAAACAGGCACCATCCGATTATATGAATCGCATAAATATGGTAACTAGGTCCCTACTTCTTGTTAGTGATGAAAAAAAAATACTAATTGACACTGGTAATGGGAATAAATGGGAAGAAAAATTCAAAAAGATCTATAATATAGATACAAGTCGATTTAGTATAGAGATTTCTTTGGCCAGATATGGATTTCTAGTTGAAGAGATAACCGATGTAATATGTACTCATCTGCATTTTGACCATGTGGGAGGAAATACAAAATTTAAAGAAGGGGAAATTGTTCCTACATTTCCCAATGCAACATACTGGGTATCAAAAGAAAATTGGGAACTAGCTAACCATCCAAGTCAAAAGGATGCAGGTAGTTTTATGGAGATTGATTGGAAAGTATTAGCAGAAAATGGTATGATTCAAATTGTGGATGGTAGAGAATCATTTATTACAGGAATTGAAACCTATTTAACGTACGGCCATACAACAGGTCTTTTACATCCAGTTATTACGGACGGGAACCAATCTATCTTTTATGGAGCAGATATAATTCCAATGGCAGCTCATATTCCTGTACCTTGGGTCATGGCCTACGATATCCAGCCAGCTGTGACGGTGAAAGAAAAAGAGAATTTGCTTATTAAAATGGTAGATGAAAATTGGTTTCTCTTTTTTGAGCATGACCCCCATATACAAGCCTGTACTATTCATTTGGATGGAAAACACTTTAAATTGAAGGAAACAATAACCATTAGTGAATAATGATAATAAAAAAGAATCATTATATTTAGAAGGTATTCGTCAATTCAAAAGCATGGACTATTTTGAAGCTCATGAAGTGTGGGAAGACCTTTGGTCGGATTATTATAATGAAGATAGGAAATTTATTCAAGGGCTGATTCAGTTATCGGTTAGTTTTGTTCACCTGGGAAACGGAAATATAACAGGAGCTAAAAATTTACTCCGAAAAGCAAAAGAAAAATTTCAACTTTTTGATGGAGTGCACAGGGGAATCAATGTGAAAATTTTATTAAACCAAATGGAAATGGTTCGACTTACATATGACAGCCTTAATCATCCAGAAGAATTTGATTGGGATGTAGTACCAACCCTGGAGTAAGTATGGCAGACATCTTATTATTTATTAAGGACTTTGAATTAGGGTCAAAATTATCTGAAGCTTGTATAGACTATGATAGACAGGTAGAATTTTCGGATGAAAATACTGATCCAGACTCTTTCTCCAAATCAGTCAAACTGGCTGTAGTTGATATGGATGAAAAAATATTTTCTTCTGTAGGGCTCGTAGCTGAATTAAAAAGAAAAGGGATCAATGTGGTGGGGACGATGAAAAAAATAAATAACCACGATCAGTCCAAACTTCGTTCTGCTGGATGTGATATAATTATTCCACGTGCTAGTCTGGTAAAAACACTTCCAACTCTGATTAATGAATTAATTAGTTGAGAGAGTCTAAATCAAAAAAACAATCTCGTGCTGTAAATATTGTTTCACGGCTTAAAGAAGCATATCCTGATTCAAAATGTTCTCTTAATTATTCATCAGCACATGAATTATTAATGGCTACCATTTTATCCGCACAGTGTACTGACCATAGAGTGAATTTGGTAACTAAGCGATTATTTAAAAAATACAAAACTTCAGAAGACTTCGCATATTCAAATATTAATGAATTAGTTAAAGATATTCACTCATGCGGATACCATAATCAGAAAGCACGTAGTTTGCAGGGTGCTAGTCTAAAAATAGTGGAAGAATATGAAGGTACTGTACCTAATACGATAGAAGATTTGGTAAAACTGCCAGGTGTAGGTAGAAAGACTGCTAATTGTGTATTAGGAGAAATCTATAATGTACCATCCATGGTTATTGATACGCATATGGTACGAATCATGGGCTTGTTAGGCTTTACAAAAATAAAGGATCCAAAAAGAATTGAATTAGAGATGATGGATATTTTTAAAAAAGATGATTGGGTAAAATTGACTCATATGATCATTGATCACGGCAGAACAGTTTGTATTGCTCGTCGCCCGCAATGTGACCAATGTATATTGCTAGATTTATGCCCATCAGCCAAGTTGTAATCCTTTTGTCTGCTCCAATTTTGGGCGGTAATTTTACTATCTAGTTTTAATTGCAACATACAAATATGTCATATCCTATAATAACAAAGAAATATCATTTTTGCGCTTCTCATAAATATGGAAATTCTGATTGGTCAGATGAAAAAAACTTGGAAGTTTTTGGAAAAGATTATAATAACCATGGACATAATTATGTGCTGGAAGTTTCAGTTACTGGTCCAATAAATCAGGATTCCGGCTGGCTGGTTGATTTAAAAGCAATGGGACAAATAGTTAAAAAGCGCGTGGTGAATGTTTTAGATCATTCTCAAATAGAAGAAGATATACCATGGTTTCAAGGGAAACAGCCTTCATCAGAAAATATTTTAGTTTGGGCTTGGGAAGAAATCGCTCCGCGCCTCCCCCAAGGAGAATTACAGCGCCTAAGACTGGTAGAAACACATTCCATTTATACCGATTATTTTGGTCCAAGTGCTGAATGAATTTTAAAGATCGATTCTATTTAATCCTTGCAGGAATTTTTATTGCATCTCTAGTCAGCTGTAATTTGATATTTCAGAAATTTTTCACATGGACACCCTTTGGAATTTATACATTTGAAATTTCTGTTGGGATTTTACCATACCCAATTACTTTTTTGGCAACAGATTTAATTTCTGAATTATATGGTAAGAAAAAGGCAGACCAGGTTGTGATTGCTGGGTTGGTCTCTAGCGTATTTGTCATGGGAGTAGTACTAATTGCAGATGCTGTAAACAGTACAGATTGGTCTCCTGTAAAAGATGAAACGTTTCGTACAGTATTTGGTTTATATGGCCCAGCAGTTTTTGCATCTATGATCGCTTATCTTACTGCTCAATTTATTGATATTCGCGTTTTCCACTTCTGGAAAAACTTAACGAAGGGGAAACATCTCTGGCTTAGAAATAACGGTTCAACCATAGTAAGTCAATTGGTGGATACAGCTACAGTTTTATTATTATTATGTTTCGCAGGTGCTATTGAATGGAGCCGTTTTTGGATTCTTCTTGAAAATGGATTTCTATTTAAAGTTATAGTAGCCATAATTGATACACCTATTATTTATGCTGTGATTTATGTATTAAAAGGTAAAATAGACATTGCACCCTACCAAGAAGGATTGACTAATGAAGGATCTAAATAATCTAGAGAAATTAACCCATTCCTTATTGGAAGAAATAGGTGAAAATCCAAAAAGAGAAGGATTATTAAAAACACCGGCACGTGTAGCGAAAGCATGGGAATTTTTTTCCAAGGGTTATAATCAGAATTTAGACGAAGTAATTAATAATGCAATTTTCTGTGAAGATGCAAAAGATATGGTGATTGTAAGAGAGATAGAATTTTTTTCTCTATGTGAACATCACTTATTACCATTTTTTGGAAAAGCGCATGTTGGTTATATACCGAATGGTAAAGTAATAGGCCTTTCAAAAATTCCGCGCATAATTGATATGTTTTCGAGGCGTCTGCAAGTTCAAGAGCGCCTCACTCATCAAGTTGCAGAAGCCATACAGGAAGTACTAAATCCATTAGGTGTAGCAGTAGTTATGGAAGGGATTCATATGTGTATGCAAATGAGAGGTGTAGAAAAACAAAACAGCTTTGCATCTACCAGTTCCATGTTGGGATTATTCAGAAAATCCGCTGAAACACGGACAGAATTCCTAAGTATTACAAGCAAATGAAAATCTAAAATTTATGGATAAGTTTGATTTAGCTGTTTTAGGTGGTGGCCCTGGTGGATATGTAGCAGCCATTCGGGGCGCACAGTTAGGTCTCAAAACTTGTGTGATCGATCAAGATAAATTAGGTGGTATTTGTTTGAATTGGGGATGTATCCCAACTAAGGTATTGCTTAAGAATGCTGAAGTATACCACCACATCAAGCATGCTGATATATATGGCATTAATGTAAAAAATATTTCGGTTGATTTTAAAAAAAATATCAAACGTAGCAGAGATGTTTCTAATCGGTTGAGTAAGGGTATCGAATTTTTAATGAAAAAAAATAAGATAACTCACATAGTTGGAACAGGGAAACTCACATCTAATACTACCCTTGAAGTAATGAAAAGTAAAAAAAAGGAAACCATTCAAACGGAAAAGATTATTATTGCAACAGGGGCAAGTCCACGGAGATTTCCTGGGATGGAAATTGATGGAAAACGTATTATTGGTTCCAAAGAAGCTATGGTATTAACAACACCGCCTAAAAAGATGATCATTATTGGGTCAGGTGCCATTGGCATTGAATTCGCCTATTATTTTAATGAATTTGGTACTGAAGTTCATTTGGTTGAAATGATGGATCGCGTTTTACCTTTAGAAGATATAGATGTTTCTCAAGAAGTACAAAAAAGTTTTAAACGAGCAGGTATCCAAATTTCGACCCGAATCAAAGTTTCGAAAATTGAAAGTCTAAAAACAAAAGTAAAGGTCCACACCAAAAAAAATGGAAAGGAAAAAATTTTGGAAGCAGATGTGGCATTAATGGCTGTTGGCGTAAAAGGGAATATAGAAAATATCGGATTGGAAGATTTGGGAATCAAAACAGATCATGGTGCAATTATTATTAATGAATTCAATCAAACAAATATTCAAAATATCTATGCCATTGGCGATGTAACGGGACGACCATGGCTAGCTCATGTTGCATCGGCTCAAGGACATGTGGCAGCAGAACATGCTAAAGGAAATAATATTAAACCTGTTGATTATACTAATATTCCCGGATGTACCTATTGCCAACCACAAGTAGGTTCTCTTGGACTAACGGAAGCTCAAGCAATAAAAGCAGGACACGTAGTTAAAATAGGAAAATTTTTATTCCAGGCCAGTGGCAAAGCTATGGCTATTGGGAATACTTCAGGGTTTATTAAACTGGTATTTGATGCTAAATATGGTGAATTATTGGGAGCTCATATTGTTGGAGAAGGAGCAACAGAGCTTATTGGTGAGTTGGGTATGGCAAAAGCATTGGAAACAACTTGGGAAGATATTGCTATGACAATTCATGCACATCCAACCTTATCAGAAGCCATCATGGAAGCAGCTTTAGATGCATTTGGTGCTCCAATTCATCAGTAATAAACAAATATTAAGACTATTAATATTTGAAAGATAAAAAATGATAACGACAGCTAAACAAGATATTATTGTAAAAGATTTAGGATATTGTTCCTATCAAAGCGCATGGGATTTCCAAAAGAAGATGCATCAAAGACGCATTGATGGTGAAATTGATGATACGTTAATCCTTGTCGAACATGAGCCTGTTTATACATTGGGTAAAAATGCTGATGAGAATCATTTACTTCAAAGCAGAGATGATTCGGTAGATGTATTTCATATCGAGCGGGGTGGTGATATTACATTTCATGGGCCTGGGCAGATAGTGGGTTATCCCATTATAGATTTATCCAATTATCAAAAAAGTGTGACCTGGTATATGCGAACTCTGGAACAATTACTTATCAATGTTTTAGGTCAATTTAGAATTATTGCAAAAAGGATTGAAGGATTGACGGGTGTCTGGGTCGATGATGAAAAAATTGGAGCGCAAGGTGTTCGTATCAGTCGGTGGGTTACCATGCATGGATTTGCTCTAAATGTTAATCCTGATCTATCCTTTTACGAAGGTATTATTCCCTGCGGAATCTTTGATCATGGTGTAACATCTATGGAAAACGTATTAGGGAAAAAACAAGATATTAATCTTGTAAAAGATATTGTTATTGAAACATTTAATCACTCTTTCATAAAGGAAAGATATTAATGGCTCGTCTCCACGGTTTTACAAAAAGACAAATATTAGATATTTATTCAAAAATGGCATTATCCCGTCGTTTGGATGAAAAAATGCTAATTCTTTTAAAACAGGGTAAAAGTTTTTTTCATATGGGCGCATCTGGACATGAAGCAGCACAGTTGGCGGCTGCTACTGCTTTACGTCCTGGTGAAGATTGGGCATTCCCTTATTATCGTGAAGCAGCATTTTGTATTGGTCTAGGTATGACAAGTCGAGAGCAACTTTTGTCCTTTTTAGCAAAAGCAGATGACCCAAACTCTGGTGGTCGACAAATGCCCCAACATTATGGTCATAAAGATCTTAGAATAATAAGTCAATCAAGCCCAACAGGTACACAGTATTTACAAGCAGTTGGCTGTGCTTTAGCTAGGAAAATGGATAAAACTAAAGAGTTGGTTTACGTATCATCGGGTGAAGGCACAACTAGTCAGGGAGACTTTCACGAAGCTTTGAATTGGGCAAGTAACGCTAAAGCCCCTGTGATATTTCACATCCAAGATAATGAATACGCCATTTCTACTCATAAATCGGAACAAACAGCTGATTCAGTTTATGCAATGACCGCGGGGTATAAAAATTTATCTCGCTATGATGTGGATGGAACAAATTTTTTTGAAACTAATCTTGCGTTTAAACAAGCTGTAGAGCGTGCTCGCAAAGGTAAAGGTCCAACGTTAGTAGTATCAAATGTTGTAAGACTATTGCCACATTCCAGCTCAGATGATCAACGTAAATACAGAACAGAAGATGATTTGGCAAAAGATTTAAAGCGAGACCCCTTAACTGTTCTAGAAGATGAGTGTATTAAACAAAAATTTATTACAGAAAAAGAGTTTGAAAAAATAATACAAAATATTGAATTACAAGTAGATGAAGAAACAGAATGGGCGGAAAAGCAAGAGCATCCTCTACCGGAAACGGCATTAGATCATATTTATAGTGATGATAACCAAATTGATGAACCAGGTTTTGATACGATTGCAGATAAGGTAGTGATTGTAGATGCTATTAATCATGCTCTAAAAGAAGAAATGGAAAGAAACGATAAAATGGTTATTTATGGTCAGGATATTGCTGATCCAAAAGGCGGTGTTTTTACGGCTACAAAAGGTTTGAGTGATATGTTCGGGAATGATCGTGTTTTTAATTCACCTTTAGCAGAATCATCCATTGTTGGCACTGCGGTTGGAATGGCGTTGACAGGATACAAACCTGTAGTGGAAATTCAATTCGGAGATTATATCTGGACAGCTATGATGCAACTACGAAATGAAGTAGCAACTATGCGATATAGATCAAATAATTCTTGGGCATGCCCATTGGTCACTCGTGTACCTGTTGGGGGTTATATTCATGGTGCAATATATCATAGTCAGTCTATTGATGGCTATTTTATACATATGCCTGGAATTTATATTGCATATCCATCGAATGCTGCAGATGCGAAAGGTTTATTGAAAATGGCATGCCGTATGAATGACCCTGTAATATTTATGGAGCATAAGGGATTATATCGTCAAGGCTATGCAGCAACAGAAGAGCCAGGGCCTAATTATGTATTACCATTTGGGAGAGCACGTATCTTAGCTGAGGGAGATGATTTAACTATTATTACCTGGGGTGCTATGGTTCAAAAATCTGTAGAAGGAATTAAACTATTGGAGTTACCAGAAGGGACAGTAGAAATTATCGATTTGAGAACATTAAATCCATTGGACTTAAACACGATTGAAACTTCTTTATCTAAAACAGGGAAAGTGTTGGTCATATATGAAGACAATTTAACAAATGGTCCAGGAGCAGAAATTTCGGCATTAATAGCAGATAAATATTTTGAACTATTGGATGGCCCGATTAGAAGAGTTGCTGCAAAAGATTCACCAGTACCATACAATTGGTTTTTGGAAGAAAAAGTTTTACCCCAGACAGAAGATATTGCAGCAGCAATTGAAGAACTTTTGGAATATTAAATGATCGTTGATATTGTAATGCCGAAAATGGGCGAATCAATTACGGAAGGCACCATTCTGGAATGGTGTAAATCAATAGGCGACACAGTTGAATTAGATGAAATATTATTAGAAATAGGTACTGATAAAGTTGATTCAGAAATTCCATCATCTGCTGCAGGAGTAGTAATAGAAATTTTAGCTGAACCAAATGATGTAAAAGAAGTTGGTGAAGTGATTGCTCGAATTGATACAAGCGGCGATAGGGTACCTATTGAAACAGAAACAATAACTGAGACATCTGATCAATCGATTAAGTCTAAGGAAGATACAACCCTGAAAACTCAAATGAATCAACCAAATTTATCTATTTCTACCGAAAAGATATTTTATACTCCAGTAGTGATGAAAATTGCAGCTGAACAAGGATTACCCTTAAGTGAACTAGAACAAATTATGGGTTCAGGTAGAGGTGGTCGCGTAACTAAAAAAGATGTCCTTGCTTACCTTGAAGAAAAAGTCAATAAACTAAATCAACAACCTTTTAGTACACCTGTGACTGATAAATCAATCTTAACATCTGTCATTCAATCCAAAGCTAAGGCGGGGGAAACTGAAGAAATTCATCATATGAGAAAAACGATTGCGGACAATATGAAAACCAGTATTGAAACTTCGGCTCATGTATATGTTATGACCGAGGTAGATATGACCCGCATCGTTGAGTATGTCAAACTAAAGGAAAACGAATTTGATATAAAGGAAGGATTCAAATTAACGTACACTCCATTTGTGGTGGATGCGGTGATAAAAGCATTGCATGATTTTCCCGAAATGAATGCATCCTTAAAAGGAACATCAATTACATATCATAAAAATATTAATGTTGGTATTGCAGTAGCAATTGAAAATGGATTAATGGTTCCAAGTATATTTAATTGTGAAGAGAAGAATTTCTTAGGTTTATGCCGTTCCATAAATGATGTCGCCACTAGGGCAAGGAGTAAACAGATTTCCCCAGATGAATTATCTGGGTCAACATTCACTATTTCCAATTTTGGAATATTTGGTGTTACTATAGGGACTCCGATTATTAACCAACCTAATGTGGGTATACTTGGTATTGGTGCTATAAAAAAACAACCAGTTGTAATTCAATCAACGGATGGTGACGCCATTGCCATTAGGAGTATGGTAATGTTATCACTGGGCTTTGATCATCGATTGATAGATGGGGCTGGAGGAGCTCAATTTATAGAACGCGTTAGATATTTTCTGGAAACCATGAATTTGGAAATTATATTGTAATGGCTATTGATCACGTTTTAAAATTGTATTCAGAGACCATTCGATCTTCTTACCTCCATTATGGATTTTGGGATAAACCTTCTTCTGTGGATTTAGATGCTATTACACTTGCTGATTTAAAAAGAGCACAGGAAAGATATATTGTCCATTTGGCATCTTTTATCCCTGAAAATGTTTTATCCATTTTAGATGTTGGGTGTGGCATAGGTGGAAACGCTTCCTATTTATTAAATAAAGGATTTCAGGTTGAAACTTTATCTCCAGATCAATATCAAAAAATGATAATTAAAGAAAAGTTCAATGGAGACATGGTTTTTCATCATTGCAAATTTGAGTCTTTCACACCAACCAAAACGTATGATCTTATCTTACAAAGTGAAAGTACCTGTTACATCAAGATTGACTTGGGATTTAAAAAAGCTAAACAAGCACTTCGAGATGGGGGCTACTTATTAGCATCAGATTATTTTGTTCATTACAGAGACGGATCTAAAAATCCGCATTTGAAATCTGCCCATGACCTTGAAACTTATTTACAAGCGGCAGAAGAATATGGATTTGAAATAGTAAAGGAATATGATCAAACTGAAAATACCATGCCTACTTTAGATTACGGCCGCTACTTTTTTGAAAGATTTATCCAACCGACTTTTACTTATGGGTTGTACTCTGCAAAAAAGAATTATCCAAAAACATTATCCATGGTTCAAAAGTTAGTTGAGCCAAAATTGAAAAAAAAGATGACTCAGTTGGATTTAATTAATAGCGATCAATTTCGAAAATTTAGAAAATATATGATTTTCTTATTTCAAAAGAAAAATGCCTAATACGATTGAAAAACCATTTAAACCAAAAATTCGTCTCAAGATGACTGATGGTTACAAGTTTGTCAATGACGTGGTACAAATGAATAACCTCAATACTGTCTGTGAAGAAGCAAGATGTCCAAATATTTATGAATGTTGGGATCGACGTACAGCCACGATTATGATTTTAGGAGATGTCTGTACTCGAGCATGTGGATTCTGCTCGGTTATAACGGGTAAACCGAGCTGGGATGATCCGATGGAACCATTTCGGACTGCTATGGCTGTAAAGAAAATGCACTTACGTCATGTTGTAATTACTTCTGTAGACCGAGATGATATAAAAGATGATTATGGAGCCACTATCTGGGCTGAAACAATCCGCCAGATTCATGAACATATACCAGAATGTACTGTTGAAGTATTAACACCTGATTTTAAGGGTTATAAACCTGCTTTAAGAAAAGTATTTGAAGCAGAACCAGATATTTTTTCACATAATATTGAGTGTGTTGAACGCATTAGCAAACAGGTGAGAAGCCAGGCTAATTGGAATAGGAGTTTGGATGTACTAGCTTTTTCTGTTAGCAAAGGTCTCAGGACAAAAACAGGAATGATGGTCGGCCTGGGTGAAACAAATGATGAAATCATTTCAACGATGAAGCAATTAAGAGAAATCGGTGTGAGTATTTTTACAATTGGGCAATATTTACAACCTACAAAGAACCATTTAAAGGTTGAAAGATATGTTTCTGATGAAGAATTTTTATATTATAGGCAATCAGGTTTAGAGTTAGGCTTTGATATAGTCGAATCGGGCTCCCTTGTTAGAAGTTCTTACCATGCCGATGAACAGGCAAGATTGGTAATGGAGGGAAATTGAATCAAAAACTTTTAATTATTTTCATAGCAATGTTTATCGGTGGTTTCTTAGGAATTTATATTATTGGTGAAGAATCAAAAACCACTAATAATTTCGATTCTAATATTGAGCATGATCCTAAAACAAAAGTTGTTAATAGAGGAGAGTCAAGAATTACCTTAAACCATGGATTTGAACAAATTGGCCAACTGCAAGGTTTGATTCCGGAAAATTGGAAAAGGGAAACTCCATCAAATTCAATGAGAATTGCACAATACTTATTACCCGGAAATTACGGGAATGGAGAACTTGTGGTTTTCTCAGGAATTGGTGGTAGTGTAGATGCAAATTTGGAAAGGTGGTATAGCCAATTTAAAAATGAAAATGGAACTCCTGTTTCGGATGACGCAAAGAAATCCTATTTTCGTAATAATGATATGGAAATTACTCTTTCATTCGTAGAAGGGACTTATATTAAATCATCTATGGGAATGGGAGGTCCAACAACTGAAATTCCAGATTATGCCATGATGGCAGCAATTTTACTAACTAAATTTGGGCCTTATTTTTTTAAGTTGACTGGTCCTGTCCAAACTATAAATGAACATAAAATTGTATTCGAAAAATTCATTAATAGTATTGAAGAAATTTAAACTACGTCAGAGTTACAGAGAAAAACTGAAAATTTAGACGAATCAACATCTCTATCCTTTTGGCATAATCCTTGTAACTTCAAATAAATAAATTATTTTTTAAGGGACGATCATGGTTGATAAACTAACTGAAAAAGAAATAGAAAATTTCAATATTGGAGATTCTAATGAATATCCAGTAATGCCACTTAGAAATACGGTACTGTTTCCGCAACAGGTGATTCCAATATACATTGGTCGTGAACGTAGTCTAAAATTGGTAAATGACTTAGATCCAAACAGAAGATATATTG
Organism: Fidelibacterota bacterium; assembly: GCA_002722105.1. The sequence goes on along the minus strand of PBKF01000015.1, from coordinate 54,168 downwards.
TAGTTGTGGCCCAGGAAGATGGTTCAATCGAAGAGCCCAGTCCCGAAGATCTCTATGCTTTTGGGACATTGGCACAGGTCCTAAAAGTTTTTGATATGCCTGACAATAGTAAATCTGCGATAGTCCAGGGAATATCAAGGATAAAAATTTTGGATTTCACCGGTAATGAACCTTACTTTACTGCAGCTGTCAATTCTTTAGAAGATGAGCCTGTTGAAGATAGACTTGAAGTGGAAGCATTAGCAAAAAATTTAAGGCAATCTTTCGAAGATCTGATGAAGGTAGCACCAAACTTGACTGAAGAACACTCGGGGATGCTGAAAAATATTCAGAAACCCAATCGGTTAACGGATCGTGCTATTTCCATTATGACAGTATCTAATCAAGAAAAGCAGGAAGTTCTTGAAGAATTGAATATCAAAAAGCGAATTGAGAAAGCGCTTACATTAATTTCGCGTGAAATTCAGCGAATTAAGCTGGGTGAAGAAATTCAAACGGAAGTTCATGATGAAATTAGCAAGACTCAGAGAGAATATTATTTACGAGAACAAATGAAAGCCATAAAAAAAGAATTGGGTGAAGATGAAACTTCCGTAGAATTAAAAGATTTAGAGGATAAAATCAAAGCGGCAAAGATGAATGAAGAAGCTGAAAAAGTTGCCATGAAAGAGTTAGATCGTCTTTCCCGAATCCCAACTCAATCTCCTGAATATAATGTTTCAAGAACTTACATTGAATGGTTAGCTGATTTGCCTTGGAGTGATTCCACGGAAGACCGAATTGACTTGAAAGAAGCACTAAAAATATTGGATGAAGATCACTATGGACTGGATAAGGTTAAAGAAAGAATAATTGAATACTTAGCAGTTCGCAACTTAAAACAAAAGAAAAACCCTGATGGAAGAGTACGTGGACCCATTCTTTGTTTTGGTGGACCTCCAGGTGTAGGTAAAACATCATTGGGAAAATCTATTGCCCGTGCGATGGGGCGTAAATTTGTTCGTTTTTCTTTAGGTGGTGTTCGGGATGAAGCTGAAATTCGTGGCCATCGTAGAACCTATATTGGTGCTCTACCAGGCCGTGTGATTCAGAGCATAAAAAAAGCGGGCAAGAATAACCCTGTATTTATGTTAGATGAGATTGATAAATTAGGATCAGATTTTCGAGGAGACCCATCATCAGCTTTATTGGAAGTGCTTGATCCAGAGCAAAACCATTCTTTCAGTGACCATTATTTAGAAGTGGATTTTGACCTTAGTAATGTTATGTTTATTGCAACTGCAAATTATCAAGATGCAATTCCACCAGCATTAAGAGACAGGATGGAAATACTAGATTTCTCGGGTTATATTGAAGATGAAAAAGTTCAAATTGCAAAACGACATATTCTTCCAAAACAAATTGAAGAAAATGGGTTAACAAAAGAAGATGTTTCTTTTGATATAAACTCTATTAAAGAGCTAATAAGATCTTATACAAGAGAAGCAGGGGTTCGAAATCTTGAAAGAGAAGTTGCGAACGTACTAAGGAAAGTCGCCAGGGAATTAGTAGAAAAAAAATCTAAAAAAATAAAAATAATCAAATCAAAAGTAAGCGAATTCTTGGGAGCACCACGGTTTCACTCTGAACTTGCAGAAAGAGCAACAAAACCAGGAGTGGTAACTGGATTAGCGTGGACAGCAGCAGGTGGTGATATTCTCTTTGTAGAGTCCACACGAATGAAAGGAAAGGGACAATTAACACTTACAGGACAATTGGGTGATGTAATGAAGGAATCTGCCACAGCCGGTTTAACTTTTGTTCGTGCGAATGCAGAAGAATTTGGAATTGACTCAGATTTTAATGAAAAGTCTGATGTACATGTCCATGTTCCCGCAGGTGCTATCCCAAAAGATGGCCCATCTGCAGGTGTAAGTATGGTAACATCCCTTGTATCATTATTAACAAATATTCCTGTAAAAGAGAAAGTTGCAATGACAGGTGAAATTACTTTGAGAGGAAATGTACTTCCAATTGGTGGGGTGAAAGAAAAAGTCACTGCTGCTCATCGATCAGGGATAAAAGAGGTCATTCTCCCAGATCTTAATCGTAAAGACCTTGAAGATGTTCCGGAACATGTAGCCAAAGATCTAAAATTCCACTTTGCGAAGGATATTAAAGATGTTTTGAAAGTTGCTGTACCTGGTTTGGCAAAAAATTGAAATAAACATAAGTAAACAAAGAAGAAATAATTAATTTTCTACGTAAAATTTAGGGCGATTAGCTCAGTTGGTTAGAGCACTGCGTTTACACCGCAGGTGTCGGGAGTTCGAATCTCTCATCGCCCACTTACTTTTAAAAACAATCCAAATATTAGACCCCACATCTCTTTCTCATTACTTTGAATATATTTGCAATTTGAGTTTAAAGATTTACAGTCCATATTTATACTTTTATCAGAAGGATAAATAGAGNAATTTCTTATCAGAATTAAGAAAAATAATTATAATAAATGTTGGTATTCTNTTTNTCCTNGCTAATGCTGATTATTCCAGCGTATGCCCAGACAATTCAAACTATAGATAAATTTNACGATGATGGTTTACCCAAAATAATCCTTCATTTTACAGAAAAAAATAACAAATTAGAATTGACTCAGAAAACATATTACCATAGTAATGGTCAAAAGAAAAAAGAAGGTACCTATTTTAATGGCAGTAGGGATGGAAAATGGACAGAGTGGAGAGATGATGGAACACGTCTGGAAGAATGCTTTTATGAAAATGGAGAAAAGCATGGTATTTGGATACACTGGGGTAAGAAAGGTAAAAAATTGAGAGAAGGACAATATGTACGAGGTGAAAAAGATGGTGTTTGGACTAAATATACGCCCAATGGTTTTAAAGTTTCAGAGAAAGTCTACGAATATGGAGTAGAAGTTGACTGATCCAATTTTTGGAAAAGCAAGAATTAGGTAAAAATAGAAAAAGTTTTCATGGAAAATAAATTAATGCATAAATCAAAATTGAGTAAAAAAGTACTAAGCTACCTTATATGGCTATCATGTTTATTCTCTCAAATCCAACTCGATGTTAATTGGACACCATATGTTACATATTATTTAAGCATGGTGGATATCAACACTGGTGAGTCAAATATGCCAATATTTTTGGCAGAACTCCGACGTGAATCCATTGCTCTAGATTCAGTAGATGTTGATATAGAATTCGAGATAATTATAGACTCTGATGCTTTAGGTGTAGACAATGAAACACTTGTTAAAGTCGAGACAACCAAACCTATCATTCTAACTGCTCCTATCCATCTTTCCAATATGGATTTGAATTTAACTACTGATAAAATTTTTGATGATTATGGAAATCCTGTGGATTTACATTTGGATATCACGGAACAACTGGATATGGAACAAGCTGACCAGATGTTCAGCGCTATTGTTCAAACTGGCCAGCTTCCAGATGGTATTTATACATTTAGAGTTGTAGCAACCCCTGAAAATGGTACACCAATTGAAAGTGTTGATATATTACATATTTCGAATCCTTCTATGCTTCAGCTTATTTCTCCTGGTGGAATTTTAGCTGATACAACAATTAATGAGGTTTATACTTCTTTTCCTGTTTTTCAATGGGAATCGGATCCATGTAACTATATAGATCCCATTATAGGAGAAAGTGGGTGTGAATTTTTTATCCGAGTGGCAGAGTTCAACTCTAAAGAGCATTCGTCAATGGATCAAGCAATTGAATCAGTAACTCGCTTACCACTAGATCAATCATTAGGATTTACTCGTGCAGGATTTGGAGTTACTACTTTTCAATATCCTACAGATGCTGGAGATCTAGAGGCTGGTAAAATATATGTTTGGCAAGTTAAAAAAGATATTGTAACTACTTCTGGAACAGAGCAACTATTTAGTGAAATTATGGCTTTCAAGATAAAGGATTTTACATCAACAGACAGCCAAAATGAGAATCTAGAAGACACAAGCCCTGCAGGAATAGTTTTACAGTCTTTGATTGGGGATGCTCTAGCTCAACAATATTTTGGCCCAGGTGGTTTACTTGAAGGCATGACTGCTAATGGAAAAATTACTTTAAATGGTGAAAGTGTTGATGTATCATCTATACAATCCATGGTTTCCGTAGGTATCGTTTCAGAAGATGTAAATGGCAATGAAACTTATCGTACTATGGAGGTGATTTCTGTGGAGGTGGTAGAATGAAATATTTCATCTTAATTTGTCTTTTAATCAATAACTGGTTATCAGCAGCAGATAAAATTGCTCTTGCCATTAAGATAAAGGGAAAAGTATCAGTAATAGCTAAGGGTGATATACAAAAATCTCCCTTAACACCTGGTAAACCTCTTAAAGATCAGGACCAAATTCTTGTTGGTAAGGGAGGGTTTGCCGCAATTATGTATCTGGATGATAAAACAGTAGTAAAATTGTTGGGAAATTCAGATTTAACAATCGCCGGTAATCGAACCAAAGATAGAATTAATAAATCTTTAGATATTAAATACGGAAAAATCGCAGCTGATATTTCACCCCAAAAAGAAAATGAATTTCGTATTGCAACACCTACCTCAGTTGCTTCAGTAAAAGGTACAGAATTAACAATTGCATCAGGCCCTGCAAACGGTGATTCTTTTACACTACTCGAGGGTTTGATCGAAGTAACTAACACTATCACAGGTGAAACAACAGAGGTTCAACAGGGCGAAACAGCTGTCTCAACTCCTGAAGGATCTTTAGATGTGCGCGAGACCACCACAGAAGATATGGCAGGTTTTGAAGAAGCGGATGTTGGAAATTCAGCTCAGGAATTACGATTTGAGTTAGAAGATAAAGATGGAAACATCAANGAAATAATCATTCAATTCCAATAGAAAGATAATAATGAAAAATTTTATNNTCCNCTTAATCATTCTGATGAGTGTTGATTTTGCTCAGTCAGATATTTTAATTATGAATCCCGAGCCCAATTCAGAACTCTCTGGAAGAGATATTTTGATTGCTGTATCAATATTTGGAATGAGTGACATAAATCCAGATAATATTCAATTAATTTTAGATAGTAAAGATATCACTGACCTGGCATATATTGATGATGATATGGTTAGCTGTCTGCTCGAGGAAATAGATCCTGGAGAACATCAGGTTCAAATTATTTTAGGCAGACAGGGCCAGAAAAGTTGGTCTTTTACAACAACATTAGGTGAGCCGCTGGTAAATTATTCTGGTAGGATTAGAACCAGTAGTAGTATGGACCAAATTGATGAGCATACATTAAATATCAGTCAACTTTTACTGGATTTTCAAGGNACNGCTTATGAATGGTTAAAGTTTAAAACAAACCTGAAACTCACAACTCAAGAGAATGTNTTATACCAGCCTCGCAATGTGTATGGCTTAGAGTTTTCCTTAAAAGATTATGCAACAATTACTATCGGTGATTCAAATCCTAGACTATCTTATTTCACAATGAATGGTAAGAGNATCAGGGGTTTAAATGCTCGANTTAAATTAGGNTGGTTCAATCTTCAGCTTGTAAAAGGTGAAATTAATCGAGCCATTCAAGGTGATTTACAAAATGCTTATAAAGCCAGTATTGATACAGATGAGGATGGAACGAAATTTTTATTATTAAATCGAACTGGCTATACTTTTTCCCAGNATACAACATCGGCTAGATTGGCTATCGGTCGTNGTGAAAAATTCCAATGGGGCATCAATTTTTTAAAAGCCCGAGATGATACATCAAGTGTTAGGGGGGAATTGAATGATGCTACAATCATTTATACACCGGAACCAAGCGGTTCTATAACTGGATTNGATTCAGGCACTGTTTATACAATAGGTGAATTAGGNACAAAAGCACTGGTGTCAAATGGAAAAGATTGGGCTGGTGATGGNCCAAAAGATAANCTCGTTNTTGGAACAGATCTTGGTATTTCACTCTTTAACAAAAGATTACGATTAGATGGTGAGTTAGCCTTTAGTATGACCAACACCAATATTTGGGGGGGGCCATTAACATTAGGTGCACTAGATACTTTGATTGATGATTCTGTAGATAATAAACTATCGAGTTTTGATCTAGCTGACTTACCTGACCCTGCAGATTATAAAGATATTTTGATTATTAATCCTAATTTATCGCCTTTGGTTCCAATTGATATCAATGCATTAGGAGATAGTGCTACCATTGAACTTATGGATGCTATTCTTTCTATGCCTTCTCTTGCTTATCGTGGACGTGCTATCACCAATTTTTATGGAAATTATTTAGCATTGGAATATTCTCAGGTTGGCCCTGAATTTAATTCTTTGGCTAATCCATATTTAGTAAAAAATAAAAGAGAATTTTCCATTTCCGATAAATTGAAATTACTCCAGAATCGTCTTATGTTAACAGTTGGGTATAAATACCAGGATGATGATATCTTGACGATAGTTGAAAATGTTAAAATACAAAAGACAATGTCTTTTGGATTAAATGCGTTACCTGGCCCTGGGCTCCCTACAGTGAATTTTACATACCGATCTATCAACAGAGAAAANGGAATAAATGAATTACTATATTTAACAGATACAACTTATACTGACAATCGGGAAAATACAAAAGCTAGTAATATGGTTTTTAATNTAAATCACCGTTTTTCTTTTATCTGGTCNCATGCTTTAAGTGGTACAGTTGTTATAGTAAATAAAGAAGATAAATTCAAAGATAGAGATGAAAACTATGTTGATCCTGCTATGGCTACTAATGTTTTAAATATTACACTTTCCACTCTATATGGTAATTCATTAAAAACAACATTAAACCTTACAACCAACTCAAGTGAATTAAGTACTGGACCAGGAATCCGAGGAATTCAGGATTTTATTACTACNAATTTTGATACAGAATATCCTTTCTTTAATAATAAGATTTTAGCAAAGGGCGGGCTAAATTATGCTAAAGGATCTGGCCTGGTAGATATGTCATGGATTGGATTAAAAACAGGGATACGTTGGAAAATCATGGATGATTTAAGGCTCAATACTCAGGCGGAATTTCGTTCTAAAGAAACATCAGGAAATAAGAAAAATACTTTCATTGCTAGGGCAAATTTAGAATACGCCTTTTGATATATTTTTTTGGATTTTCTCTAGTCAATTACATCATCCTAATTAATGATTGATTTTCAAACAATCCGTAAAGCGGCCGAGAGAATACAATCTAATATTCGAGAAACACCTTTCATAAAATCCAAAGCATTTGCAGAAATAATAGATGCTGACGTTTGGTTCAAATTAGAAAATTTGCAGGTCACTGGCTCATTCAAAGCNCGTGGAGCGGTTAATAAACTTTTATCATTAACAGAGAAGGAAAAGNTCGCAGGAGTCATTTCAGCATCAACAGGGAATCACGGCGCTGCTGTTGCCTATGCTTCTGATCAACTGGGTATAGAATGTACAATCTATACCCCTGAAGATGCTTCAGAAGCTAAATTGGAGAATATGAAACAATTTGGTGCAAGAATAATAGTACACGGGGATGATTCTATCAAAGCAGAAGCAGAAGCGCGTAAAATTTCGTTGAAGACAGGAAAAACATATGTCTCACCATATAATGATNCCAAAGTGATAATCGGGCAAGGTACGCTTGGTGTTGAAATAGAATCCCAATGTGATGGATTGGATACAATTATTATTGCCGTTGGAGGAGGTGGTCTCATAGGTGGCACGGCAACCTATTTAAAATCTATATGGCCGAATTTATCTGTAATTGCCTGTTCTCCTAAAAATTCTGCCGTAATGATTCATTCTTTGAAAGCTGGAAAAGTTCTGGGTTTAGAATCAAAACCNACTTTATCAGATGGTACTGCCGGAGGTGTAGAGTTGGATTCTGTGACTTTTCCTATATGCCAACATGTAATTGATGAAACCGTATTAGTAACTGAGAGACAAATAAAAGAGGCTATGATAACTTACATTAAAAAAGAACATCAGCTTTTAGAAGGTGCAGCAGGAACTGCTGTAGCGGCCCTCTTAAAAAAGAAAATTGACTTAAAAAATCAAAGAGTTGGTGTAGTGATTTGTGGTGGTAATATTGGTATAGAAACTATTTGTGAAGTATTAAACTGATTCATTTTATGCTTCCGGCTTTTAGAATATTAATGTTCATTTTTATTCAAGCATTGGTTTTTGCTAAAGAAAACAAGGGAGTAGCTCCTAGACTTTATTTATGCCACATAAAGGAATTAGATGGANTAAATAGTAATGGNAGTGACGAAATAATTGGTAAATTTGCAGAGATAAGTTAACAAATAATGAATATCCCAAGGTTCCATCTTGCATTTCCTGTCCACGACATCAAGTCAGCAAAAGATTTTTATAGTGGTTTTCTGGGGTGTGAATTAGGCAGAGAATCAAAAAACTGGGTAGACTTTAATTTATTTGGTCATCAAATTGTTGCCCATTTATCACCTGAAGATTGTATAGATGCTTTTTCAAACTCTGTTGATGGTGATCAAGTACCTGTTCGTCATTTTGGAGTAATATTNNCNTGGAATAAGTGGGAGAACTTTTGTGCAATGATTAATGAAAAAGAAATTCCATTTGTGATCATGCCAAAAATACGTTTCAAGGGATTACCAGGCGAACAGGGGACATTTTTTATCCAGGACCCCAGTGGTAATATTTTGGAATTTAAATCATTTAAGAATGACATTAATGTTTTTGCTAAATAATATATGCCAAAAATAGATTTCCTTCCTGATAATAAGAGCCTTGAAATAGAGCCAGGCGAAACAATTCTTCAGACTGCTGCAAGAAATGGTATCCCGCATGTCAATGCTTGTGGTGGAGAAGGAAAATGTACTACTTGCAGACTTCTAATACTGGACGGAATTGATAACTGCTCATCTGAAACTGAAAAAGAATTATCTCTTAAGAAAAAAGCNCACACCACTGAGGAATTTAGATTAGCATGCCAAACAACCATTACAGGTGATGTAACAGTTAGAAGGCTAGTATTAAATAAGGAAGATATTGAATCAGTATCAGAAAGAAGTGTTTCCGGGAGGTTAGGGGAAACTAAGAGAATTGCTATTCTATTCAGTGATATAAGAGGTTTTACTCCATTTTCAGAAAAATTAACTCCTTACGATGTTGTATTTATTTTAAACAGATATTTTAACAGGATGGTAAAGGCTGTGGAGAGTAACTATGGTACGGTAGATAATTATATTGGTGATGGTATGGTTGCGATATTTGGTTTACATGATGAGGGAAAACCGGCAAAACATGCAGTAAAATCCGCCTTGGATATGTGCGATGAAATGGATGACATGAAGCCATATTTAANAACTATGTATGGTAAAGATTTTGATATTGGTGTGGGGATTCACTGGGGTGAAGCAGTAGTGGGTGATATAGGAGCAGGGAAATCAAAACGACTAACTGCAATTGGTGATGCAATGAATTTTGCTAGTCGTGTTGAGTCTGCCAATAAACAATTTCAATCAAGGGTACTTATTTCAGAAGAAACACATGAAGAAATAAAAGATTCTTTAGTCATCAAGGATTTTATGCGCACCAATCTGCCTGGAATTGAAGGCCGTGTTACACTTTATGAAATAGAAGATATAAATTTTGCAACAAATGAAGAAATAGAAAATGAGGTTCTTGAAGGTAATATTTTCTGGNAAAAATGCTCTGAAGTAGATTCATTTGAAAATGAACCGCAACAGGTATTTAAAATAAAAAGGGAAGATATTTTGGTAGTAAAAGTTGAAGGTAACTTTTTTGCTCTCAATGATAAATGTCCTCATGCATATCTCAGTCTCCAAGGCAGCGATATTGATATAAAAAATGAGACTATCGCATGCCGGTGGCATAAAAGTTCATTCTGCTATAAGACAGGTNAAGTAAAAGAATGGATGAAAATAAGTAATTTCCAGAAAGTTTTGGGTAAAATGGGACTCAATGCAGAAGCAAAAGAAATTTCTCAGATGGAGCGTATTCCAGTTGACATCTATAATACAAAACAGGAAGATGGNTTTATTTGGNTTGGTATAGAATCAAATAATTAAATAAATAGGAAAAAAAATATGCTTGAAAACAATATTGAATGGACAAAGTTATCAGATATAAATAGTTTTGATGAGAACCCTCAGCAATTGGTAAAAGTGAAGAGAGACGACATTCTAATCATCAAAGATGATAGTGGTTTTCATGCAATCAATAACAGGTGTCCTCATCTGGGTTTAGCTTTGGATCTGGGAGGGTGTGATTTGAAAGAAAAAACTATTCATTGCAAATTCCATTCAAGTGATTTTTCNTATNANACNGGNGANGTNAANGNNTGGNTNAATGTAAAAGGGTTTGAAAAATTTATGATGTGGTTATTCTCAAAATTTGACCCTGATGCAAAAAAAATGATGACTATGGACCCTAAACCAGTAGAAACCTTTCTTACTAAAGTTGAAGATGATTGTGTTTGGGTAGGAATTGATATGGGGGATTGAATGGAAGTAATCAGTTTATAATAATAGGGGTACGAAAAACATGAAAAAAATAATAATTAAAATTTGTTTGATTTGTTTTTGTATATCTCTTCTCAATGGGCAAAGTATTTTAGGAGGTGATATGCTTGATGAAACACCTTTATACCCAGTTCCTGCTGAAATGACTTTTGAAGAATATCAGGATATAAATAGAAGGCTGACGATTGGACTGGCCCTTACATCAATTCCTATCCCGGGTATTGTTCATCGCTACGCAGGTGAGAAAAAAATATCTCGACGCCTTTTCCTTTTAGGTGTGAGTGGATTTGCTATGATGGTTGTTGGTGGAAGCATGCAGGATGAAGAAAAATGGCAGGATTCGGATTATGATATTCTTATTATGAATTCTGGCGAAGAAAATGAAACAAGATACGAAAAAATACCAGTAAATCAAGTCGGCAATGATATTGAGTATAAGCTGAATCCTCTGCGAAAAGAAAAGACAGGATCAGGCGGCGGACTAATTGCTTTTGGAGCTGTAATTTTAATTGGAGATATATTATATGATTGGTTACATGGCTGGAAAATGATTGTTAATAAAAGAGATGCAGTACGATATAAATACGGACAACAGTTGCAACTATCGTTAGAACCTAAAATAAATCCTTTAGCTCAGAAAGCCGGCTTAAGTTTGAGCCTTTATTTCTAAATTCTTTTCTATCCCAATTGAGATGAAATGGCTATTTGTAATTCTCATTTTCAACTTGGTCTGTTCACAACAAACGAACAATTTTGAAATTCAGAGGAAAAAGATGGTAGAAGATCAAATTCAAAAACGGGGAGTAAGAGATCGATCTGTATTATCTGCTATGGCCAGGGTAGAAAGAGAAAAATTTGTTCCAGAACAATTTCGTGATATGGCTTATTCAGATGGGCCTTTGCCCATTGGTTATAAGCAGACGATTAGTCAACCTTATATTGTAGCTTATATGACTGAAAAACTTCAGGTAGATTCGAACCATAAAGTTTTAGAAATAGGTACCGGCTCTGGCTATCAGGCAGCGATTTTAGGTGAATTATCAGATAAGGTATTTACAATAGAGATCATTCCAGAATTAGGAAAAAGTTCCATTGATATCTTACAGAAATTGAATTATAACAATATTTTTGTTCGAATAGGTGATGGCTATAAAGGCTGGCCAGAAGAAGCGCCATTCGATAGAATAATTGTTACTGCTGCACCAGGAAAAATTCCAGAAAAATTGGTTGAACAATTAGCAAATGGAGGGCAAATGATAATTCCTGTTGGAGAATCAGTGTTTTCTCAATATCTATGGATTATAAAAAAGGATAATAAAGGAAATATAGGAAAAGAGAAAATTCTACCGGTCCGATTTGTTCCAATGGTCAAAGAATAGTATTAACATTTTTCATTTATTTCTGTAAAAACTTTTAATCCTAATTTTTGAACTTATATTTTAACATGGAGAACAAAAAATGAAAAAAATATCCACTCATACCCTTAAAATAATTTTATTCCTTTCTTTTCTTTACCCGCATTGCCAAGTCCCTTGTGGAATATATGATGATGCTCTGAGAATTGTCCAAATGAAAGAAGATTTACTCACAATCCGTAAAGCAATGGGGGAGATAAATAGTCTTACAGAAAAGCAAGTAAATGGACAAGATATGAACCAAATGATTCGCTGGGTAAATACAAAAGAAAACCATGCACAGCGAATACAGGTAACTGTTTCAGAATATTTTTTAACGCAAAGAATAAAATTTAAAGGTTATGGACAGGATGGTAGGAATAAATATATTCAGCAAACAACAAAGCTACATCAGTTGCTTGTCGCTGCGATGAAATGTCGTCAAAATTTAGATCAAATACATTGTGATAAGGCTCTGGAATTGATTGAACAATTTTCAAATCTTTATTTTGACGAGCATGGTCTAAAGCACTTAAAAGAGTTAGAAAAATAAGTAATCTAATTTTTAGTATGCAAAAATGGGTTATAATTCTAGGCCTATCATTTTTCACTTTGAAGGCTCAGGGTCTTTGGTATGAAGATAATTTGAAAGAAATTGAAACTCTCAACCTTGAATTCAATCTTCATGGCTTAGAAGATAATGTTTGGGAAAAGCGAATTACCAATTTCATTGAATTGCGGATCTTAGAGCATGAGATACGGATGGTAAAAGAAAAAATGCCAAAATTGAAGGTTGATGTTCATATTATAGACTCAAGAGTTAAGGAGTCATCATCTTTTTTTGTTTCTTTTTCAGTTCTTAATTACAGTGTTTCTGAGCCCAATTATTACAAGTCTTTGAATGATAAGCTGGTAACGAAAAAATTTATGACAAGTAAAATATTTTCACATGAAATCCTGGGTCAAACATCAAGTCAAAATCTTTACAGAGATACAGAAAGAGCCATCAATAAATTGATCTCATTTTTCCTAGATCAATGGTATAAAGACAACCCAATCAAGCAATTTTAACTTTTGTTATTTTTTTAACCTCACCCTTTGACAATTACCCCTAGTTATGTAATTTTCTGGGAAAGGCAAAAATTAAACCTTTACTTACACAAATGTTTTTGATCCGAGGCATAATCATTTTACACTTTGTGTGTTTCTGCTTTGCTTCAGAAAGCACAAGGAACATTTCTCTGATGACAGGCAATAAATTAGCTGTTTTAGAGTTTGAAGGGTGGTCTATCTCCGAGCCACTAACGAGGCATCTTACCGAAGAGTTTCGACAAACTGTACGGGAACTAAATATATATCAAGTCCAGGATCGGGGCATCACAAATCAATTCAATGTATATAAACCCAGGAAGAAGGATTACTGGTCCTGTTGGAGCGAAGAATGTGCAGTTGACTTAGGACGACGTTTAAAAGTTAATTATATCATAGCGGGGAATATCCAGAAAAAAGGCGATGATGAATTTGTCATTAAGGGTCGATTATTTTCAGTTGATATGGAAACAATGATGAATGAATTTGCCATGAACAGCTCCGGAATCACGGATAGTCTTCTTCTGGAAATGAAAAAAATGGCCTTCAGCGTTAGTGGTCTGCCTTTACCAGATACACTATCGGTGGGAACAGATATGTCTGAAGTTGCTGCTTCTGATGATATTGAACGAAAACGGCAGTGGATACAACTCCCACCTATACCAAGTAAAATCAAAGCACTTTTAATGTCCACAGCATTACCGGGCAGTGGCCAAATTTGGGCAGCCCGAAAGTATCCTGGCTACGGGTTTATGGGCACCGAAGCAACTTTGGGATTAGCTGCTCTAATTTCCTACTACCAATATGAAAAAGCCTGGGGTGGGTTTGATAAGAATTACGCTAAATATAAAACTGAAACAGATCCTCATGAATTGATAGAGTTACGTCCGCAGATAATCCAATATGCATCTGACTCTAGAAAATATAATGCATTCATGAAAAATATACGAAGTGTTGGACTTTCTATATGGGTTGTAAATATGGTTCACGCTTATCTTGTAGCACCTGATGATGATTCTTTTGATAGTGATTATTTTTTTAATTTAGATTATAACCTTGATGGGAACCAAGTTCAGCTTAATTTTAATTTTTAAATATGAAACTGCTTTTTGGTACAATCGTATTTTTATCAGTCCTGTTTTTGTCCTGTGAAGATGCAGAATATGATCTGAATAATCCCAATGATCCTGAAAATATGGATTTGGATCCGCCGGCTCTTTTTTTCCACCCCGGTGAAATTAACACAAAACTTGATTCTTCATTCACTGTTCAACTTTATGGATTAAAGTTAGGACCAACAGCAGCATCACATTTAGATATTCGTTATGAAAGGAACAGTGTCCGAGTTGATTCTGTAATTGCAGATACATTTTTCCAAAATCTGAATGAGCCTTTTCAGGTAATCATTGATGATGAAGAGAACCTAGATATTTTTCTTTATTTATTACCGGATACACTTTCAGACCAAAATGAGGGCGGTACTTGGTCACTGGCAACTATTCATTTTACGGCGATTTCAACAGGTGGCTCAGAGCTCTTATATGGTGAAGATACTAGATTGAGAGATGCTAATAATGATTCTGTTAGAATAAAAAGTTTTGGTACTGGATTTATTAATGTGGAATAAATCTGTACTGCTGTCATTGATCATTTCAGGTCTTATAGCTCAAAATAATAGTTTTAATTTTCAGACCAATGGTCCAAACGAAGATTTTGTAACTATACAGCATGATGATGGAGATCCCCAAATCCGTCCGACTTCAGGTATGACACTGGAAGCATGGGTCAAACCAACAGAAGATCCAGCAGCTTATGACATGAATGGTATAATAAGTTATTTGACCCTTCAAGGTGCGACCACAGAATCTGGGTTCGCATTTATTTTTAAAGAAGGGAAATGGCGTTTTGTTGTAATTACTGATGGTGCTAACGATGTATTCCCAACCATATCGGAATGGCCCGGAATCGAAATCCCATTTGACGGAAATACATGGACCCACATTGCGGGTACATATAATGGTACAACCGCAAAAATATTTAAAAATGGTGTGGAAGAAGAAAGCTATTCTGGAGATGATATTGGTGGATCAATACTCTGGGAAGATATAGACACTGATTTATTTTTTGGAAAATATTTGGATGGGAACAACTCATTTAAAGGTTCTATTGATGAAGTTCGATTATGGGATATAGCAAGGTTAGAGGATGAAATACAAGTTTCGATGAACAGTACGGTTGATGTGAATGAATCACGTTTAGTTGGGTACTGGACATTCAATGATAATCAATCAGCAACTATTGTTGACCATGCGGAAGGAACCCCGCCACCAGGGACATTCCCTGGAGTTTTAACAAACAATGGTAATGGCACTTGGGATACAGATGTATTTGCAGAGAGTGGGAGTGATTGTTTTAATATGGAAATAACACCACTTGACTTTCCATTTAGTCATTTGTCAGATTTAACAACGGAAGATGATGATTGGGATATGTCAGTATTCAATTATCCAAATGGTGAACCAGCTAGTGTTTCAAGTGCGAATGGTAATGACTATGCCTATAAATTGACATTGGCTGAAGCAAAAACAATTTATATTACAACCTGTGATATACAGACCAATGTAGATGTACAAATTGCTATTTATACATCTGACTGTAGTGATCCAACTTTTAATGAATCTTGGATACTTTATCAAGATGATTCTCAAAGTACGCCCATTTATTACCCAGATGAAACTGAAGAAACTTTTACTTTTGAATGTCAGTCAGGATTTGAGTCATCTCCTACGTGGGCTAATATGTTACCACTTATACCATTAGAAGCAGGTACATATTATGTTGTTGTGGATGATAGAAATGGAGGTAATGGTACTGTAAAAATATGGATGGGCTATTCTCTTTTGGTGGATTCTACTGAAGTTGCTGGTGATTTTTCTGAAGTGGGTTATTTTTTTAGTGAAGGAGTTTATGGTGGGAATTATCTGGATGTTTATAATGGTAATGGTATTGGGTTAGAAACCACTGACTTTGGTATAGCTGTAGATGCAAATGGAGGAGATGCAAATCAAGTCAATTTAACATCATTAGAAGCATTGAATGGAGCTTCTCTTTCAGGTGGAGAAGAAGTAGTTGTTTTAAACCTTGAATACCCTATAACACCTAGTGGCGGAGAAATATTAACTGTTGGGCCATTTTCTGAATCATCAATTTTCAACAATGTAGGAGTTCCTTTATTAAATGTAGATGGAATTGAGATTGAATTAATAGATGCCTTAGCGCCAAGTATTGAATCCACTAATCCTCAAAATGGTGAATCAGGTGTATCATCTATTACGAATATTACAGTGATATTTACAGAAGCAGTTTTAAACTCAGTTGATGGTGAAAATATCACCAATTCAAATGTTTTAGATTGTTTTATCCTGGAAGAAGCTGTTTCGGGCGATGATATAGATTTTACAATTACTTCTGGAGATCAGACCCAATTTGAAATTAATCCTGACCCTGACGGTGGACAATTACCAGAAAATGCCGCTATCAAATTATCAATGCTTACAACAATTCAGGATTTAAACGGAAATAATTTCGCCTTTGATACTATACGATTTGTTATAGCAGATGAAACACCACCCCAAATCAACGCGAGTTCTATTTCATCTGTCAATGAATATGTCTCTATTACTTTCAGTGAAGGGGTTTATTCAAGTTCTGGATTCTCAAATGCACCTGACTTGACTTACATGGGTGAATTTGGTAATCATAAATATTACGGATCTAATTATCAATTAACCTGGACCGAGGCAAGTGATTATCTTGATGGATTTACTGGTGCTCATCTGGCCACCATTACATCACAGGCAGAGAATGATTTTATTTCAGGTGAATGGGCGAGTGGATGGATTGGGTTTAATGATGTAGAAGAGGAAGGAAATTGGGTGTGGGTCACCGGTGAAAATGTAACCTATACTAATTGGGCCAGTGGAGAGCCAAATAATTCTGGGGAAGAACATTATGCAGAAATTTTTCTAGATGGTACGTGGAATGATTTACCAAATGACATGCATACTTTTATTGCAGAAGTTGAAGAAGGAGGCAGTACAGGGGGATTAGAGTTAACCGACTTTTCTTACACTTTTACTTCCAATGGAGGCAATTGTGAAAGTGTCACTGTTATTGGATTAACAAATACAGCTGGAGAACCTTTAGTTGGGGGAGAAACAACCATCCATGCTATACTTTCTTTGAGTGGTGCCCCTAGCGGAGTGGAGACAATTACAGTTTCTCCAATAGATAATTCTTCCATTTATGACTACGCGGGGAATACGATGAATCCATCAGACGTTTCGGATGAAGTCACACTCTTGGCATCTGCATTATTGATTTCAACAGAATTAGCAGACAGCAATGTTTATGTGGATCTTGGGTTTTCCACCGGAATATATGGGAATGCATATCAGTCTATACCAGTCTATTTGTCTGCCTTTGAATCAATTTTTGAGCCAAATGATGGAACAGCAACAAGTATTTCTTTAACAAGTTTAACAGACCTTGAAAACAATGCTTTAGTGGGTGGTGAGGATTCTATCAGAATACACATGAGTTTTAATGAATTACCTTCTGGTATTGAAGCAGTTTATTTCTCACCAGTTTCTAGTGCCAGCATTTACAGTATATCTGGAGTCCCTATTCCGGATGGAGAAATTTATGGGCCAATTACATTAAATGATGAACATCCTCCAATTGGTGTGGATGATATAGATGAAGGTGAAATAAATGTAAGTGAAAGGGATACAATAAAAATTTCTTTCAATGAAAATATTTATATCCCTGAAACTGCGAATCAGGTTACTGTTTCTGATTTAGCACCTTTTATTACACTTGCTTATGATGATGCAACAGGTGAATCTATACCATTCTTAATTGATTTACTAAATGACCCTCCTATTATTTCTATTTATCCTGCTTTAGAATACAATAGTGAAGGCACAGTTTATTATGCCTTTAATGCGCAGTTACAGGATCTAAACGAGAACCCTAACAATTATAGTCTTACTGCAACTTTTACAATCAGAGATTATCAACCACCCGTTTTTCAAGCTACAACCATTTCCCCAATCAATTCTTATGTTACAATAGAATTTGATGAACCAATCTATGCTAATTCTGATGGAACAGGAGGTTTAACACTTGAGAACCTTGATTATTTTTATGATGATAATGGAGGGAATTGCGAAAATCTTACTGTTACTAATCTATCAAAAGAAAATGGTACACCTTTAACCGGTGGTGAAACAGCTATCAGAGCTGTAATTGAGTTAAGCGGTTCTGCCAGTGGCGTAGAAACATTATATTTTTCTCCATCAGGTGATCCTATTTATGATGCTTTTGGAAATATTATGAATATTGCTTTGCAAACAGGACCTGTCACTTTATTGCAGTCAGCCTACATTGAAAACCAATCATTGGCGGATAGTAACGAATACATTGATTTATATTATTCTGTTGGTGTTTATGGCAATTCTATCCAAACACAACCATTGTACTTATCCGCATTCACAGTAAATCTAAATACCAATGAAGGTACAGCAACAGCCGTGACGCCTATAAGTCTAACAGATACTGATAATAACTCCTTAACTGGTGGGGAAGATTCTATTCGTCTATTTATGAGTTTTGATAATTTTCCATCCGGGGTAGAAACCATCAATATTTCTCCTACAACGCCCTATAGTATTTATAGTTATACTGGAATTCCAGTCCCAATATCGGAAATTTCGGATACGATTTTCCTTAATGACCAAATGCCGCCTATGGGTGATGATAGTATCATAGATGGTGCAACTGATGTTAATCAGTCAGATTCTCTTACCTTAACCTTCACAGAAGATTTGTATATTCCAAATACGGGAGATATTGCAACAGAATCATATCTAGCTTCGTTTGTTACTCTAAAAGAAGATGATTCCAACGGTGCTGATATACCTTTCACCTTATCTATGGCTGACAGTCCACCTGTGCTAACCATTAATCCAGTAGAAGATTACCAAAGTGAATCCACAATCTTTTATTCATTNAATGGTGTATTAGCAGATGTGAATGGGAATTCGGTGGAAATAAATTTTTCGGCATCATTTACAATCCAAGATTACATGGCGCCAGTCATCGATTCTTCTGCATTAGCTCTGGATAATTCTTACTTGGATTTAATTTTCGATGAACAAATTTATGGGACAGATCAGGAATCTGGCCCCATAGGAAACAATACGATTGAAATTGAGATCTTTGATAATGGTAGCCTAACGGATACTGTCATAATTACAAGTTTAACTCGNACCGATAGTAATTTTCTTATTGGAGGAGAGACAAGTGTACGATTGAATTTATCTTATAATTCAACACCAAGCGGTAATGAAACAATGGTGGCCACAGTTAGGTCTGGTGTTGAAATTTTTGATGATGCAGGTAATCAAATGACTGAGCAGANCCTTACTGATACAATTCAGTTATATGATATTTTACCACCCAGTATTAGTTCTATTTCAGTCCCCATTGATTCGTTTATTGTATTGATGCAGGACCACCCCATTAAATTCTCTTTTAATGAGNCGATTGATTCTATAGAGTTTAATGTAACTGGGGTTGTTGCTGATGAAGTAAATTTTGTAGCGGATACGANTATTAAAGATTCATCAATTGAAATTACTCTAATTCCACCATTTACAAGTTTTGATTCAATTACTGTTTATTTTTCCTATATAGAAGATTATGCAGGCCTCACAACTGTTGATATTTCATACACTTATGTTACACCTTTATTGGGTGATTACGACTTGGATTCAGCAATTACCTATAAAGATTTATGGGATTTAATTACAAATTGGTCCCTCCCGGAGCCAAATTTAGAATATCAATTAGCTCCAGTAACGGGTGAAGCCCCACATTTTATATCCACGCTGGATAATAAATTTGATATTGAAGATGGTATGGCATTTGTTAGGATGTGGTCTTGGTATCAAAAAACTATTGGCACAATCAGACAAGATACAGCATCATTAGGTCGACCATTGGAATTAATTCAGAAATCTGATAATCTATTAATTATTTTTGATCAATCTATCAGCGGAGGCCAAATTTCATTTTCTTATGATATTGGTACAAACCCAGTACAATTCAATGAGCGCCAAAATAAGGAAGGTGAATATTATTTAACCAGTCATAATTCGGACAAAGGGTTTTCTACCTTAGAATTTGCGCGATCTGGAAAATTAAAGGCTGATACTGTNTCTATTCAGGTTAATAGTGAACAGGAAGATATTGCTATCTATTATCAATTGATCAATAATAAAAAACTAATTGTTCAAAAAGGCTCTGTTAATGTAAACAGAACAAATCTACCAACCCAAATAGCCCTATATCCTGCATATCCAAATCCATTCAACCCGACAACAACACTTCGATTTGATCTTCCCGAGAGCGATAGGCAATATTTGATGTCTCTAAATATTTATGATTTACAAGGCAGATTAGTTGAAACATTAATTAAAGGGTCAATGCTGGCGGGACGATATTCAGNAAAATGGCATGCAAATCAATACGCATCAGGTATGTATTTTGCGCGACTTACATATGGTGAAAAAACAAAAACACAAAAAATTCTGCTGTTAAAATAGTTATTTTTGCTTCATTGCCTCAAATGTGCAACTAAAAGTACATTTGGATATATATGAGACATCTAGCAAGCACAAAGGAGTTACGAGAAAAATACAATCCGGATAAAATTTTGGAAGCGATAGATATTTCTTATCGTACTAACTATGATAAGTTAAGATCTTCACTTAGTCATCCAGATAACCCACTGTTAAAATATAATCGGGAGACCCAAATTTCTCTTTTAGAATCTGCTCAACAAGATAATAAAGGTCTAATTAAAGAGATCGCAGATTCTTTAAAAGATACAGTATATTTCTTGACTTTATCAAAAAAAGAGAGAACAAGTGTCACACAGACAATGAGATCCTACCATATTGAATTGGTTAAAAATCAGTTAACGAGAATTGAAATTTTAATCGAAGACCCTGAAATTGGTTCACCAAAATATGGATATGACCCTACACCAAAGCATAAGGGCATTAACCATGTTTTCGAGATCCTAAAAATGATCCAAAAGGATTTAGTGTTAGAAATGGAACATTGGACAAGTTTATCCCGTGCCGGCTATTTAACGGGATTACAGATTTCTATGGGGAAATTTTTCAATTTGTTAAATCAATTAGGAATGGCTCAAAAAGATCAAATCACATTAGTACAAAGGCTCTTTGATGACTTTGGTGTTGATTGGGACGAAGGTGACCGTGAAAGTATAAAGGTATCACTCCAGAAATCTGCTGTGGAATATTATGAAAAAACACAAAAGGATTTACGCAAGATATCTAGTACCTTTTTATCAAAAATTTTCTCCGAAGAAGTAGTTTCAGAGCTCATTCAACATGCTAAAATTATGAAGAAAAGATTAAGACGCTTTTAGTAAATGTTTTTAATTGTATTTAAATATAGTTTTTAGAATAAATAAAAAAATTCCAAATGATATTTTTCAACAAAATCTATTTTCATAAACTATTTTTACTAAACTACCTTTTCCTGTTAATAGTATTAATAATTACACAGAAATCATTTATTTGGGATATAATACCTTATTATTATTTAGTCACTTTTATGCTGGTGATTACTGCAATTGTATCTCTGATTAGTATAAAATTCACTAATGGGAAATAGCTCTCATAAATAAATGTAAGAGGCCCAAAACTAATTGGATATTTATTATGAATGATCTTAAGGANCTCTTTCTGCTTGATCCGACTATGACATTTTTNAATCACGGTTCTTATGGTGCTTGTCCGGTCCCTATATTTAAGGAATATCAGGACTNTCAAAAACAATTGGAAAAACAGCCGGTCCGGTTCCTTACGGATCATGTATANACTAAATTAGAAAATTCAAGAATTGCTTTGAGTNACTTTGTTGGTTGTAATCAAGATGAAATTATTTTTTTCCCAAATCCAACTACCGCTATCACCAATGTAATATACAATTTGGGGTTAAATAAAGGGGACGAAGTTCTAATGTCCAGTCATGAATATGGTGCATTAGTCCGTTCNTGGAATGATTGGGGCAAAAAAAACCAAGTTAAAATTATACAGCAGGAGATATCACTCCCGATGACAACAGATGAGAAATTTGTTGAAGAATTTTCAAAAGGAATAAACTCAAAGACCAAAGTAATATTTCTATCACATATTACCAGTGCTACTGCATTGATATTTCCCATTCAAAGAATTATTGAAATCGCTAAAGAAAAGGGAATACTAACGATTATTGATGGGGCCCATGTACCAGCACATATACCATTAAATATCAAAGAATTGGGTTGTGATTTTTACACTGGNGCGTGCCATAAATGGCTATGCGGACCAAAAGGTTCATCTTTTTTATATGTTGATAAAAAACATCAGACTTGGATTCGTCCTTTAGTTATTAGTTGGGGGAAGGAAGGAGATGATCCAACGCCTTCTGAGTTTTTACAGAATTTTCAATGGCAGGGTACCCGTGATTTATCAGCATTCTTGACAATTCCAATAGCTATAGATTTCTATAAAAATGTTATTCATCATAATCAATTATTTTGTAAAGAACTAATACATAATGTTTATTCAGAATTTCATTCTGTATTGGGAACTCCACCAATATCCACTGGTGGTAATTGGTTGGGCCAAATGTTATCCCACCCTTTACCAGATAACTCGCCTGCAGGTTTAAAAGAGAAACTATGGCATGAGTACAAAATTGAAATTCCAATATTTTATTGGCAGGGTAAGCAGTATATCCGTATTTCAATCCAGATATATAACTCGATAAAAGATGTGGAACTTTTGATGAGAGCATTACAATCTCTTAATTAAATTTAAACAATGCGACCCATGAAATTTAGAATGATACATATTATCGCTTTTGCATTATTCCTTTCCTTAGGGTNNTCACAAAGGATCATGCTATTCACCAAAACCAATGATATTTTCACATCATCCAATAATTTTACAATTAAAAAGAAAAAAGTTATCTTTTGGCAGGAGAAAGTTGTATTAATGACTGTTCCAATTAGAAGTCTGGCAGAAGTACGTTATGCTGAAAAATCATATCACTCATTAGGCACACCATTTACATTTATCGGGGCATTATCTATGACTGCTTCCCTCGGTGTTTCTGTTTCTGGGCAAATGACAAATGAATTAATGTTATACGGTGTTGGGGGAGGGATTACAATTTATCTGCTTGGTAAAACTCTCAATTTGATTGGTGCCAGATTTGGANGTGATATTGTATATCAAGATTTTGACAGGCTGGATTTTGATACACAAAAACTAGTTTTAGAGTCTATCGGTTTGGATATGAGAAAGAGAGATAAGCAAAGTGAATTTATGTATGGATCAGAAGGTCGTAGGACACGATTACTTTTCTTTACATGGGAAGGAAGAAACATATGGAAGAAAAAATATAAACCAAAACGAAAAATCGTTCGGTTTTCTTTCTTTTAACCAATTTCTATGCAATGTATTCTGACTGCTTTAAAAGCAGAATCACAGCCACTAATTGATCATTTTAATCTAAAACGTGAACCTTTATTTGACTTTCCAGTTTTCAAAAACAAAGACATTTATTTACTAGGAATAGGTATTGGCTCAGCAAAAATCAGAAATAGAATCTTATTTTTTCTAGAACAACTCCATCCAAAATTTATCCAGTTTATTAATATTGGAATCGCTGGAGGNAATCCTTTAACAACAAAGATCGGCACTGGATATGTTATTCAAAAAATAACGGATAAACAAACAGGTAAATCTTTCTATCCGGAAATGATCATAAAACACAAATTTCAGGAAAGTCCAATCGTTACTGTAAATGAACCTGTAACCAAGGATGGCAATGAATATTCTACACTGGTTGATATGGAGNCTTCTGAAATATTCAATGTTTTAGCATCAATTTTACCTATTCAGCGAATATCATTTATTAAAATTGTATCGGACTATATGGACTTAGCTGAGAATAGGATAACTGATCAAACAATTTCAAAACTTATCAAATCAAGAATGAATCTAATAGAACATTTTATTTTAGAGTTTAAAAGACTAGCGGNTTCAGAAAAATNAATATTAAATGAAAAGGATATGGTATGGATTNAATCCATACGTGAAAAATTCGGTTTTACTGAATCACAATTTCGGAAATTGCTGAATTATTGTAAGGGATTTCGGTTAAGAAATCAACATTCGAATTTTCCTTTAATTCAATTGAAAAAATCAATGTCTAAGATAGAACGAAACCAACTTTTTGAATTTATTTGTGAACAACTTTCAACCTAATTTTTCTCATATTTATGTTGAAAAAGGAACCGCAGATTATGCCCTGGCTCAACTGGCTTTATCCAAATTTCCTGATGCTCAGGTTGTAGAGATAGATCACTATAAAGATTTATTTAACAGGACCAGACAAGATTTCCAAATCCAAAAGACTTCTATGAAATTGATTTTGGCCAAAAANTCAGANCNTCTTTTATATCCAGCTTCTGAATTGGTTCAGGAATTTGGTACGCCAAATGTCTATTATAATACCCCCATTTTAAATTGTCTTTATAATTGTGATTATTGTTTTTTACAAGGTATGTATAATTCAGGGAATATCCTAGTATTTGTGAATGAAGTGGACTTCTTCAATTCGATTGAACTAGAACTCAAAAATTTGAAACAGCCTTCACAGCCTATGCTAGTATCTATTTCCTATAATACTGATTTAATGGCTATGGAAAAAATTATTCC
Organism: Fidelibacterota bacterium; assembly: GCA_002722105.1. The sequence continues at coordinate 29,279 of PBKF01000015.1, read as the reverse complement.
TGTATCATCTCGTTGGATTGAGTTCGTTAGAACTAAAGAGAATCTAATAATAGAAATAAGAACAAAAAGTGCACTCTTCTCTTCATTAAATCACTTGCCATATACACATAACGTGATACTAAGCTGGACTCTTTCACCTAGCAAAATATGTGAAAGATATGAAACTTCAGCACCTCCTCTGAATAGTCGTGTTGCTTCTATTAAAAGTGCAATGAAAGCTGGATGGAAGGTTCGNCTTTGTTTTGATCCTATTTTATTTGTAGATGAGTGGCAACAGCTGTATCAGAGTTTTTTTTCATACATATTTTCAGAAATAAATGCATCGGAATTATTAGATGTAACTTTAGGCGTGTTTCGGATGAACAAGGACTTTTTTAACAGAATACGGAAGCGGGAACCAAGATCAGATCTATTTTATGATCAATATACATTTGAAGGTGGTATTGTTACAGTTCCGAAAAAAGAAAGACAAGCCGCATTAAAGTTATTAAAAAATTATATTTCTAAATATCTTCCATCAGATCAAATACTTATTTGGGGATAATAATTATTTACTGCTTAATTTTTATTTAGTCTTATGAAAAAATATATACATTACTTTTACCTGTTTTGCTTTACANCAGTAAAAGCAGATGCTATTACTGCATCTTTTTATAGTCCTGCTTTAGGCTATAATATGTATTATGAGATNGTTCTTCCACCGAGCTATGAGTCCAATCCAGATTCAACTTACCCATCTATATATTTTCTNCATGGATTTGGAGCAGATTATTCATGGTATAGTACCTTGATAGATGTATTTGAAGGGATGATGGTAACAGGTGAAGTTCGGGAATCTGTCCTAATTAAGTTAGATGGATTTGTACTACCATATTTAGGGAGCATGTATACGAATTCAGAATATAATGGACAATTTGAAAATTATATTGTNCANGATTTGATTNCACATATTGATCAGACTTATCAAACTATTAATATCCCATCATACCGTGCCATAATGGGCCATTCTATGGGTGGTTATGGTGCTGTGAAATTAGCTGTGAAATTCCCAGAATTATTTAAGATTNCAGCTTCACATGCCGGCGCAATTGCTTTTGAGAACCTTATCCCTGATTTATTACCTGTACTTTTAGAGGAAACAGGAATTTTAGGGTATCAACCCTTCAATGGAACTGTAAGTCTCTTTATGTTTAGTGCAGCTGCAGCTTTTAGTCCTGNTCTAAANAATCTTCCATATAATGTTAACTTACCAGTTGATGCTGATGGCAATGTAATTGAAGATGTATGGCAACTTTGGCTGCAGCATGATCCTTTAACGCTTGCTGAAGATTCNGATGAANATCTAAAANCTCAACGGTTTTACTTAGANTGNGGAGATCAAGATTCCTATTTGTTCTACAATCATTCTAATTCCTTTTCTGATTTATTAGAAGAAAAAAATATTCATTATACTTATGAAATTTATCCTGGNGATCATTACACTGAAGTATTGAATGGTGAACGTTTTCCATATTCTTTAACATTTATTGAAGAATCATTCTTTCTGGCAGATATTCTNGAATCATTGGGTGATTTGGATAATAATGGAATTATAACTATGCCGGATTTAATCTTATTACTACTAATTATCATTCAAAATTCAGAACCAACCATGCATCAATACTCATCTGGAGACNTTGATTTCAATTCTTCAATCGATATATTTGACCTNCTACTATTAGCAGATCAGATTTAGTTATGTTTTTTGATTATCTAGGAGGATTCTGTTAAAATGACACTGAAAATGATTGGATTCATCGTAATCGTGATATTTATTATCGGGTCGCTTGCATTAGCCATTTGGTATCGTATTTATGAGGATAGTGAGAATAAATGATTAAATATAGTCTATTCAAAAAACTGAATGTATTCAGCCTGTTTTGTTTTTTTTCCATAACTACAGCACAATATGATTTTGAATTACAAGACTTAAATCCAAATTCGGAGACATATGGACAATTAATAGGTGCTGATGATTACTTGGGTGATATTTTTATTGTATTTTTTGGTCATGAGTACTGAGGNACTTGTCGAAGCCGGTTCGGGTTTTTGAATACAATTTATTTAGATCTACAATCCATGGGTGTTAATGATCTGGGTATTATTGGTATTGGAAAAGATTCTTACAATGAGCATCTTCCAGGGATGATTCAAGAAAATATTTTGCCATGGGTAGAAGATGTACAGGAAAATGGATATCCTGTTTGGGCCAATTATGGTGCAGTTCAAAGAAGTACTTATATTTTGGATCGAGAAGGCAACCTCCAAAATCAATTTAATATTACATCATTAGATCCTACTGAAACTGAGGATTATGANTATTTAATTAATCTCATTTTAGATTATCGTGCTGAAAATGGTTCTAGCGTTATTAGAATNCCNGANGATAATAATTCAATCCAAAGTGCCATTGAAGCATCGGATGATAGCGATATAATCTTAGTGAGTCCAGGGGTCTATCAGGAGCGTATTGATTTTTTAGATAGGAATATAACCATTGCATCTCTTTTATATACAGGGTTCGACCCATCACTCGTATCTGAAACAATACTGAATGGTAATATGGAAGGTACCGTTGTAACCATTAATGGTGGGCAGGATGCATCAACAATTTTATTAGGTTTAACTATTGAAAATGGTTATGCTGAAGCAACAGGTGGAGGTATCTTAATTGAAAATTCAAGTCCATCNATNGATAGGAATATCATCCGAAATAATGTTGCGGGTAGTTGTGGAGGCGAAGGGGCAGGATTAGCAATCTGGGGTGACTCATACCCGTTAGTTATTGGGAATAAATTCTATGAAAATATTGTTCAGGGAGAATGTGATTGCATTTGTTATTTTGGNGGAGCGATTTATGTGGACTCTACTGCTTTTCCTTTAGTTGGAGGGGCTGAAAAATCAAGTAATTATTTTAATGAAAATTATTCAGACTATGGATATGATTTATATAGAAGTGCACCCATGGATACGACCGATTGGGTTCCTATATATGCTCACCATAATTATTTTGAAACATGTCCACCTGAATACAACGCTTATGTCTATCCTCAAAATGGTTGGGATTTAGAAAATTGCCACATGTTATTAGATAAAAAAGGGGAATCACTTGGTCTTGCGGAAAAATTCCAGTTATTTCCCAATTATCCAAACCCATTTAATTCCACTACTACTATCCGNTTTCAGATAGATTTGGATCTTGCAAATTCCCATGAACAAACTTTAACAATATTTGATATAGGTGGACGTATGGTTGAAAAACTTTTGGATCAGAAAATGCAGCAGGGACAGCATGAAATTCAATGGATTGCTTCCGATCTCCCATCAGGGGTTTATTTTATCCAATTGCGATCAAANAATTATATAAAAAGTCAAAAAATACTTCTTCTCAAATAGATATATCTATGTTTTGGNAATTTTTAATATGGTAGAAATATAAAAAGTGCTTAACTATTATTTTTTATATCATGAGTAAAATAATTCAAAAATTGATTCGTTGGATGCCCCTAATTCTCTTTATTCTGTTACTTATGGTTGATAGAGAAAACTGGTATCATGTAATTGGATATATAACTTTATTATTAGGTTACACTGCCATTTTAATTTTACGAATTTTATATGCAAAAGAAAGTTGGCATAGAGAATATGATGAAAGCGTAACTGGTAAAAACGAATCAATTCAAAACATGAGTGATTTAAATCAAAAATTAGCAGAGCAAGATGGAACAGATCAGAAAAGCTAATGGGTTTTTGTTTGATTTAGATGGTGTTTTCTATCAATCTGGTCGAGCGTTACCAGGTGCAGTAGAAACCCTAGCTTTTTTAAGGGAAAATAGATTACCCTTTCGATTTTTGACAAATACTACTATAAAGAATCGTAAAACTTTACAACATGAATTATTAAATATCGGATTAGATTGTAAGGAAGATGAAATTATCTCTGCAGGTTTTTCTGGAGTTGATTTTTTACGGAAAATGGGTTCTCCTTCCTGTAGCTTTTATATCACAGAAGATCTAAAAAGAGATTACCTAGAATTTGATGAAACTATTGATCAACCTGATGTAGTAGTTATTGGTGATTACGATAAATGGGATTTTGAAATTTTAAATATTGCCTTTGTCCAAATTATGGCTGGTGCTCAAATCATTGCGCTTCATAAAGGTAAATACTACAAGACAGATTTAGGTTTGCGTTTAGATGTTGGAGGGCTTGTTGCTGCCTTAGAATTTTCCACTGGACAAATAGCACATATAGTTGGAAAGCCAAATAAATTATTTTTTCAATGTGCCTTGGATGATTTAAAATTAGGATCTGACGATGTAGTTATGATTGGTGATGACCTAATTAATGATGTGCAGGGTGCACAACATCTAGGCATACCGGGTATCTTGGTAAAAACTGGTAAATACCATGAAGGTATGGTAGAATCTAGTGGAATCAAACCAGATGCTTTTATTGAGTCAATCGGTGATTTACCAAAAATATTAGAAAGTTGTAAGGAGTAAAAATGAAGATAGTTGATTTGAAAAGTTTTATCATTGGTGTCTTAAGCAGTGTACTATTTTTTGTTGTGACTGGTTTTGAAAAAAATGGGAACCTAGGAGATATTGTTGTGAATTCTATTACTATTCAAGATGATGGTCATGGTGGTTTTATTACTGCATATAACCAGGATCAGAAGCGCACCTTATATCTTGGAACAGGAAAGGAAGAAAATGGTTATGTGCAAACTTATAATAAGTATGAACAACCTACATCCTATATTGGTTCAAATCGGGACATGGATGGAGTAATTGTTCTAAATGACCGGTATGGTGCTTTAGGCTATAGCCAATCTGGGAAAAAATGAAAATAGAGATTATTATAGTTCTGCTACTCCTATTTGCATTTTTACAAGTCAGAAAACGATTCAAAAATTATTCTGATTGATAGGATTATAGTATATTATTTCGATTATAAAATGAATTTCAAAATATTTTTCCATATATAATCCTTTAATTCTGTCTTTAATTTCAATGCGTAAAATATAGAGTTTATTTACGATTTATGACTAATACTGTAAATATTGCAATATTCGGTTTTGGCAGAATAGGGCGAAACATTTTTCGATTAGGCTATAAAAACCCTAATTATAACTTTGTTGCGATCAGTGATATTGGATCTGCTGAAACATTACATTATCTATTATCGCGTGATTCAATTCATGGTGCTATGGATGACCCTGTTCACTTAGATGGCAATCATCTAGTTGTTAGAGACCAACGTGTACGCGTTATCAGTGGAGGAGAACCGGGAGCAGTACCCTGGGATGCATATAATATAGATTGTGTTATTGATGCAACAGGTAAGTTTCTAAAACGTTCAGAATTAGATTTACATATCAGTGCCGGTGCTAAACGGGTATTTACCACAAGAGACCCAGATGATGACATTGACCGTTATGTCATTCCAGGAATAAATGAGTCTTCCATCAAAGCAACCGATAAAATTATTTCCACAACATCTTCTACAACTCAAGTATTAGCCCTAATGGCAAAAATGTTGGATGAGACTTTTGGTTTAAATCGAGCAATGATGACTACCGTACACGCTTACACTTCAGATCAGCCATTAGCAGATGCTGTTGGAATAGATCTGCGCAGAAGTCGATCTGCCGTAGAAAATATTATACCTAACTCTACGAATGCACCATCAATTATTGAACAAATTATGCCGCAATTCAAAGGTAAGTTGGATGGAATCGCATTCAATGTACCAGTACCCAATGGATCATGTGTGGATTTGACTACTGAGTTAAATACTATGCCATCAGTAGATGAAGCAAATAATATGGTGAAACAATTTTCTGAAACTACATTGAAAGGTATCGTTGGTTATACAGATGATCCAATCGTATCCAGTGATGTAATAGGCAGGGATGAAACAATGATCTTTGACAGTAAAGCAACCATGATTACTAAGGATGCATTATTAAAAACTATATGCTGGTATGATAATGGTTGGGGATTCTCCAAAAGAATTTTAGAAATGATTGACCTGTATGCTGATATAGGAGATGAAAAATGAGAGTCGCTATTAATGGATTTGGACGAATTGGCCGATCAGTTTTTCGTATTTTAAATTCTAAAGAAGATATTGAAGTTGTTGCTATCAATGATATTTTTGATAAAGCTGCCCTAACATATTTATTAAAATATGATACAGTTATGGGTCGATTCCCGGAACAGGTTTCCTTAGAAGGAGATTTCATGAAAACAGAAAGTCAGTCTGTTAAATTATTAGCAGAGCGTGATCCGACTGCATTGCCTTGGGCCGAGATGGGTATAGATTTTGTTATTGAGTCCACTGGAATATTTCGGCAAAAGGCACAACTGGAAAATCATTTATCAGCTGGGGCTAAGCGGGTTGTTTTAACTGTACCGGCAAAGGATGAAATTGATTATACCGTTGTATTAGGTGTAAATGAAAACGGACTCAAAAATGAACATAGAATAGTTTCTAATGCTTCATGTACAACAAATTGCCTGGCACCTATGGCGAAAGTTCTTAATGATGCTTTTGGTATTGAATTAGGAGTTATCAATACAATTCATGCCTATACAAATGACCAACGGTTGGCAGATGTGCCACATTCAGATTGGCGTCGCTCCAGAGCTGCAGCAGAAAACGTTATCCCGACAACAACGGGTGCAGCACGTGCCGTTGGTAAAGTTTTACCCGAACTAAATGGGAAACTGGATGGAATTGCTATGCGAGTCCCTGTACCGGATGGCTCAGTAGTTGATTTCAATGTAAGGGTAAATCAAGATGTGACTGTGGAGCAGGTCAATGATGCAGTTCGTGAAGCAGCAGATAATGGTCCTCTTAAAAATGTATTAGATTATTCAATGTTACCTATTGTTTCAACTGATATTATTGGGAACCCCCATTCTTCAATCTTTGATGCACCATTCACACGAGTTGTGGAAGGTAATTTTGTCAAAACTTTGAATTGGTATGATAATGAATGGGGATATTCAAATCGAGTGGTTGATTTACTAAGTGTATTAGGAAATTTAGATTAAGAATTTAATTCTGGGATGTTTTTATAATATTCTAATACTTCAGGGTTTGATAAGGCATCTAGGTTTGTAACTTTTTCACCCTCTATAATTTTCTTCACAGCTATTTCTACTTTTTTTAGATTGATTGTATAGGGAATCCCTTTTGTTTCCAATATTTTTTCAGGCACATGTCTTGGTGAGCAATTTGTCCGAATTTGATTTTTGATATCTTGAACTATGTTTTTATTCAATTCAAAGCCCTTATACATCTTTAAAAATAAAATAACTCGTTGATCACCATTCCATTCTTGACCAATCACTAAACTGTCTTCAATGCTTTCCATGGATTCTACAACCTGATATAATTCTGCTGTACCAATCCGGACACCGCCAGGGTTCAGAGTGGCATCACTTCTGCCAAATATTTTAATTGTACCATATTCAGAAATGCGTATGAAGTCACCATGATACCAGATACCGGGATATGTATTGAAATATGCATTTTGATATTTAGAATAATCAGGATCATTCCAGAAATATATTGGCATGGAAGGAAATGCAGAAGTGCAAACCAATTCACCTTTTTCGTTAATCATAGAGTGACCTGCTGAATCAAAGGCATGAACATCCATCCCAAGCCCCCGACATTGTAACTCTCCTCTAGTAACTGGTAGCATTGGGCTGGCTAAGGCGAAGCATGATATTATATCAGTCCCTCCAGATATAGATCCTAGAAGAACATCATTTTTTACATTTTCATAAATATAATCAAAACTTTCATCTGCTAAAGGTGAACCTGTTGAAAGGATAGTCCTTAAATTGGTTAAATCAGCTGACTGTATAGGTTGAATATTTGCTTCTTTACATGCATCAATAAATTTTGCACTTGTTCCAAAAACTGTAATATCTAGTTCGTCAGCTAATTGCCACATAGCGTTTCCATCTGGAAAGAATGGTGATCCATCATAAAGGACTACAGTAGCGCCTACGGCCAATGAAGATACAAGCCAATTCCACATCATCCATCCACAGGTAGTAAAATAATAAATAGAATCTTGCCTCTCTAAATCACAATGTAATTTTAATTCTTTCATGTGCTGAATAAGGGTTCCACCTGCAGAATGAACAATAGATTTAGGTAATCCAGTAGTGCCTGATGAATACATAATATAAAGTGGATGATCAAAGGGCATTTGCTCAAACTTTAGTGGATAAGGTGATTTTGAAATAAAATCAGAATAATAGACCCCATTGGGTATATTATTCATATTTGTTTCATTATCTGTATATTCAATCACAACAACTTTTTGCACACTTGGAAGATGCGATAGAATTCCCTTTAGCTTTTCTAAAGAGTTAAAGGATTTCCCATTGTAATAATATCCATTAGCAGCAAATATGAGTTTTGGCTCAATTTGTGAAAAACGATCTAAAACACCCTTAATGCCAAAATCTGGTGACGATGAACTCCAAATTGCTCCAATGGATGCAGTGGCCAACATAGCAATTATTGCTTCTGGCATATTGGGAATAAACCCAGCTACTCGGTCACCTTTTTGAATACCAGATTCTCTCATAGAATGGGCAACTTTTTCTACTTCTGTAAACAATTTTTTATAGGTTAAGGACCTTACAGGTTTGCATTCACTTTTGAAGTGAATGGCTATGTGATGATCTTGAAAACGAAGCAAATTTTCTGCAAAATTTAAACGAGTTCCTTCAAACCATATCGCCCCTGGCATTTTTTTTATGTCATCCACAATTGAAGTGTACGGAGTTGAATGTTTTATTTCACATGCGTCCCATACATGGGACCAGAACTCGGGAATATAATTTATGGACCAATTATACAATTCATCATAAGATTGCATTTTAAGATTATATGATTCATTTATTTGGTTCATAAATTTTACCATTTTTGATTTTTCGAAGTGTTTTGGTTTCCAGAGGATAGAATTCATATCTTAAATAATTTCAAAACTAAAATTAATATTTTTATTGAATTAAAACATTAATCGTAATTTGATTATATTTTTACCATTAATAACAATTATGAAATTATGATTAAAAAATATTTATTAATTTTTAATTAAATTCAATATTATATCTTAATATTATAATAAAGATTACATGAAAATTGCATTTTTAACGGCTGGAGGAATTGCACCCTGTCTTTCTGCTTCCATTGGAGCACTTATTCAAAAATATAATGATCTCGATTCGGATGCCAAATTAGTGGGCTATTTAAATGGATATCAGGGACTGTTATTGGGTAAATCCATTTTAATACCCGACTCCGTAAAACAGAATTACGAAGTACTTTATCAGTATGGCGGTTCACCAATTGGAAACAGTAGAGTAAAATTGACTAATGTAGAAGACTGTATCAAACGTGGTTTGGTGCAGGAAGGAGAGAATCCGTTAAAAGTTGCAGCAGATCAACTCGTTAATGATGAAATAAATATACTACATACTATCGGCGGAGATGATACAAATACAATGGCAGCCCAGTTATCCTTTTTCTTGAAAGAAAATGGGTATGATTTGACGGTGGTTGGCCTACCAAAAACAGTGGATAATGATGTATTCCCAATTACCAAAACTTTAGGTGCTGGAACTGCAGCAGAGCAAGGGGCTGTATTTTTTGAAAATATTGCAAATGAAAATACAACCAGTACAAGACAACTTATCATTCATGAAGTGATGGGACGAAATTGTGGATGGTTAACAGCACAAACTGCTTTTGATTATCGCCAGACACTTCAGAATAAACCTAGTTTACCTGAAATGTTAATTGATCAAAAACGTTGGGATATTGATGCAATATATATACCCGAAGATGATTTTGATTTTCAATCTGAAGTTATACGGTTGAAAAATCGAATGGATGAGAAAGATGGAGTTAATATTTTTTTAAGTGAAGGTGCAGGGTTAGAAACTATAGTACGTGAAATGGAAGCAAATGGTGAAAATGTACCTAGAGATGCATTTGGTCATGTCCGTTTGGATGAAATAAATCCTGGGCAATGGTTTGCAAAACAATTTTCAGGTGCCTTGGAAGCAGAAAAGACACTTGTACAAAAAAGTGGTTATTTTGCCCGATCGGCAAAACCTAATCAAATAGATCTAGATTTAATAAAAAAGTCTTCCTTTTTTGGTGCAGAACAGGCTATAGAGGGGAAAAGTGGTGTTGCAGGATTAGATGATGATCACAATGAATCTATGCGTTTAATTGAATTTGAAAGAATTAAAGGTGGTAAACCTTTTAATATGGAANTGGATTGGTATCAATCCATGTTACGTGNAATTGGACAAAAATAACTTAATTATATTGGAGAAAAAAATGAGTTGGAATAGTTTAACAGAAATTGCAAACACAATGGTGGAAAAGGGCCGTGGTATATTGGCTGCTGATGAAAGTACACCAACTTGTACTAAACGATTTGATTCGATCGGTGTTGAAAGTACTGAAATAAATCGTAATGCTTATCGTGATATGCTTTTTACAACCCCTGGTATGGAAGAATTTATTAGCGGTGTGATTTTATTTGATGAAACGCTCCATCAATCAACGCTAAAAGATGATGAACCTTACCCCGAATATTTAACAAATCTTGGTGTAGTTCCCGGAATTAAAGTTGACAAAGGTGCTCACACACTAGCTGGTACTTATGGAGAAAAAATAACTGCTGGATTAGATGGACTGGGAGATCGATTGAAAAAATATTATGAACTAGGTGCTCGCTTTGCAAAATGGCGTGCAGTGATTACCATTGGTGAATCAGAACCCAGTATAACCTGTATTACGGCAAATGCTCATGCTTTGGCAAGGTACGCAGCTCTTTGNCAGGAATATGGATTAGTTCCAATCGTAGAGCCTGAAATACTCATGGATGGGTCTCATACTATTAATGATAGTTTTGTGGCAACAGAAAAAGTACTATATACCGTATTTAATGAATTATATGGCCAAAATGTTGAATTGGAAGGGATGGTCTTAAAACCNAATATGGTTCTTTCTGGNTACGAGTGCTCTGATCAAGCTACTGTNGAAAAAGTAGCTGAATTGACAGTGACTGTACTAAAACGATGTGTACCTGCGGCTGTCCCAGGGATTGCCTTTTTATCCGGTGGACAGAGTGATGAAGATGCTACAGCACATTTAAATTCAATGAACCAAATATTGAATAATAATAATCCTTGGAATTTGACGTATTCATATGGTAGAGCACTACAAGCACCTGCACTTAAAACTTGGGGAGGGAATGCTGATAATGTTCCTGCAGCGCAAGAAGCATTTTACAAAAGAGCTAAACTGAATAGCCTAGCTACATCAGGGGCATATTCTTCAGACATGGAATAATACATCATTGATTCAATGAAACCCTGTTTGGAGATTTTTTCATTTCCAATCTTTAAAAGGATTNGTAGCAAGGTTCATATTANAATAACGCTCATCTGAAGTGACTTCTGCAATGNCCCACTCCGGGACATGAAATTTTTCATCTTCNTTTTCTAATTCAATTTCAGCAACGATGAGTCCTTTATTATTACCATAAAACTCATCCACCTCCCAAGTGTGACCCTTATAGTCAATATAATACCTTTTTTTGTCGATAAGCGCCGTTTTACAAAAGTGTTTTATCAATTCTTTAGCATCAATTTCTGAAATAGGAAAATCATATTCAAGGCGTGAAATNCCAATATTNTTTCCCTTAATTGTTAGAAAATATTTATCTCCTTTTTCACGAACACGAATAACTTGGCTTTGATCATTAACAATATAGCCTTGTCGAATTCTAATTGATTTCTTTGCTAAATGAAATGGAATTTCACTAACTAAATATTTCCTTTCAATTTCAATCGCCATTTTTATTCTGTTTCAGTTATTAATAAATAAATTCCCATCCCAATTGATAGAATCATACCTGGGTAAAAAGGCTCTAAGCCAAACCATGGTACACCTGAACCTTTTGAGATCAAAAGCCAAAAGATAGATAATGCCACAGGAAACAAAATCCATCTTATGGCCAACTTAGAATCTAAAAAAGAATCTGAAAGAAAAATTGTCCATAAAAAAGGTAGAATAAGCCCAGGAATCAAAATAGAACCTATGGTGTATAATAAACCAACTACCGAAGGAATTGCAAGAGTAAGTAGAAGAGATAAAAATGCAATAATAATTAATCCTTTCCGTATCAATTTAACTGGATTCTTGTTCTCTTGCGGACGTTGAATTTGCCATAAAATATCTCTTCCAATTGTAATAGCGCTAATCAAACTTAGAGAATCAACCGTAGACATAATGGTTGCTAATATTCCTGTTATAAATAAACCAAATATACCAATAGGCAAAATTTGTTGTCCCAAAAGTGGGAATGATAAAATAGGTTGTTCTGTTTGGATTAAAACCACAGCATATAAGCCACTGAGTAATGTCAGGATATCAAATATAGCCCAAAATACAATGGAAATAAGTAACCCTTTTCTCGCAGTCTCAGGCGATCTAGCAGCTGCACACCTTTGAAAAAAACCAGGATCAATAAATGTCCAGGCAGCAATGAAAAACCAGGCTAAAATATATTGAAAAGAATTGCCACCCATTGGTTCCATATGTATTTCAGGTAATTGTTTTCCTAATATGGCTGGAGACCCGATTTGGGACCATGCAATACCCAAGAGTACTAGAAACCCACCAAACATAAGCACAAATTGAATTTTATCTGTTTTCACCACAGCAGAGAATCCACCATGCCAAACATAGATTANACTAAATATTGTTGATAAAANCAGAGCCATATTTAATGCAATTCCAAATACGAATTGAACCAAAAGGCCCATACTCAGAATATATGGTGCAGGACTAGCAAGTAAAACGATCATTGCTGCTGAAAGAATTCCGGCATTTTCACCATAATTTTTTCTGAAATGGTCTGGAATAGATAGCATTTTTCTCTGTCGTATTTTTGGCGCAATCCAAAAAGCATATCCTAAAGAAAATATATAATAAGGTAGTGCAAAAATGAACCAGGTTTGGATACCATAAAGATATGTGTTTTCACCTATGCCTAGAATAGCGCCATACCAGGTGGTAACCAACGTGACTACAAACCCACCTAAACTCAATTTTCTGCCACTGAGTATGAATACTTCTTGTGAATAAGATTGATCTTTTAATTTATAAATACCAATCCAAAATAATCCTAAGATATATGCAATAAGGATCGCCCAGTCTATAAAATGGAATTGATTCATGTATTATAATTTTGGAACAACCAAACGGGGCCCGAAGAATGAATAGTAAATATATCTCCTAATGCTTTGTTTCGAATACCGAAAGAGGGTGGTAATAATTCAGATTCTTTTATGATATACTTTAGGCCAGAAACCGATATTTTAATTTTTTCTTTTGTAGGTATGATAGAAATAATTTGTCCTGCCATAGAATCAAACTTCTGTATACCATTTACACATCGAATTTTAGAATAATTTGAATAATAGGTTAATTCAATTTTTTCATAATAACATGCCAAGGCCCAGATAGTAGATACCCAATGATCATCTTNCTTTCCAGAAAAGCCAATCAATGATAGTTTAGAAATACCATTTTCAATGCACCAATCCAAACACTTTTGTANATCTGTTTTTGATTGATCTTTTAATTGAATGATTTCTACAGGGTTTTGTGACTGTTTATATGAATCCAAATCACCTAAAATTATATCTGGATAAAAACCTAATTGGGCCAATTGTATTGNACCTCCATCAGCACATAAAATTGTTTTGGCATTTTTTAAATGAAATAATGGAATTTCATGTGTTGGTATTTCTCCATTACCAAACAAGATAATTGGNGCTTCGAAATGANTTTGNTCTTTAATCATAANAAAAATTACAAAATGAGATTCTTTNAGAGAACGAATTCCATTCCATTCTTTAATCCTGTAAATTGTTAGTCTTTAATGTTATGAATCTCAGAAAATTTTCTAGATATTTATTTGATTTTGATACCCATTACCCGCGATCAATCATTGCAGGAGTAATATTAATTTCAATAATTCTTGGGTGGAAAATCTTTGATCTGGAAATGGACCCCAGTGTTAAATCCATGCTTCCTAGAGATCATGAGATCGTTCATTCGATGGAAAAAGTAGATGAAATGTTCTCAGGAAGTGATATTATTATCATAGCGGTAGAATCTGACAGNTTATTTATCCCTGAGACTTTAGAAAAATTATCTTCTTTTCAGGACTCATTGGAGTCTTTTGATATTTTAGGGAACGTCACTTCTATNTTTACGCAGAAACATATTTTACCGGATGATGGTGGTTTNGAAATTGAACCACTGTTAATTGACATTCCTAGAGACTCTGCAAACCAGGCAAACTTATTTAAAAGGATAAAAGAATCTAGAATGGTTGGAAACCTGGTTTCAGAAGATTTAAGAACATTATGTTTCATTGGTCAAATTATCACATCTTTTGAATATGATGAATTTGAGTTCAGATCTAAGATATTTGAACTTGTTAATCGATTTAGTGGTCCTGAAAACTTTTACGTTTCCAGCTTGCCAATTACTCGTGCAACAATTATCGAGAATATGCAGCGGGATTTACGTGTATTCACGCCCATTGCACTTGGTCTCTGCTTATTGCTTCTCATGATTTCTTTTCGAAGTTGGACCGGAGTATTTCTACCATTTTTTGTAGTTGGCTTTTCAATCCTTTGGACATTTGGGATTATGGGATTGATGGATATGTCTGTAGCATTTATCGGTACAATGATTCCAGTTATGCTTATTGCTATAGCAAACAATTATGGAATTCATATAATTTCCCATTATTATGAATTCACGATAATGGAACCGGATGCAAATCGTGGTAAAATATTACGGAAAACAATTAGGAAACTAGGTGTTCCTATATTCTTAGCAGGGCTTACAACTATGATAAGTTTTTTAAGCCTTTTATCAAGTGCATTACCAAGGGTTAGAGAAATGAGTTTGTTAATTTCATTTGGTATTCTAGTAGCTTTTTTATTGAGTGTTTTTCTTATCCCATCCGTGTTAGTCTTAGTCCCAAGGCCCACATATTTGACAAAGAGATCAGGTATATCAAAAATCAATAAATTTCTAGTCGTATTAGGAAAAGCATTTACAAAATTTAAGGTGCCGATATTGACATTATTAGGGATCATAGGTTTTTGGCTTTCCTTAGGGATCAATGATCTTAAAGTTGATACAAATCCTGACCATTATTTTCCACCGAATTCAAGATTAAGAATTGCTAATACAAAAATCAGTGAAGCGTTTGGTGGATCCACTCAAATTCATATTCTTGTGGAAGGGGATATTTATAATCCTAAAACACTTCAAAATATTGAGATGCTCACTGACCATATTAAAACTACGCATGATATTGTCACCAAATCTTTCTCCATTGTGGATGTGATCAAAAATATGAATTCAGGGTTTCATGGTGGCAATCCAAAATTTGAAACTATTCCTGATGACAGAGACCTGATTTTGCAATATATGTTTTTATATTCCATTGCTAGTGATGCTGATGATTTTGATATAATGCTGGATGATATTGAAGAGCCGTCATTTACTCAGGTTTTTTTGAGGTTAAAGGAGGTGCAAACAATTACTATTGCTGAAATTGTTGATGATACAGAACAGTTTATCAATGCGAATTTCTATGATGAATCGCCTATAAAATTAACAGGTGGTGCAACACTATTGGGTATCCTAACGAGAATGGTTTTAAAGGGTCAATTATTCAGTTTGTGTTTCTCTATCTTTATCATTTTAATTATTATGACGTTAGTTTTCCGTTCGATAACAGGTGGGTTACTTGCAACATTGCCAATGGTGGTATCTGTTATTATGATGTTTGGTTTGATGGGGTACATGGATATTCCATTAAACATGACCACATCAATGCTAACTGGGATATTGGTTGGTGTTGGAGTGGATTATACTGTTCATTTTTTATGGCATTTACGAGACCATATCCAAGATGGTGATTCTTTGGATGAAGCTATAGCCAACACAATGAAAATTTCAGGAAAAGGTATTTTATTTAATGGTCTATCCGTTGTGGTTGGTTTTTCTGCATTATTATTCTCTGTATTTGTTCCCGTTCAAATTTTTGGTATACTGGTTATGGGGTCAATATCATTTTGTTTATTCGGAGCATTGGCAACATTACCGGCATTAACCAGTTTGATTAATCCTAAGTTTTTATATAAATGAAGACTGAAAAACAAGATAAGATGCTTAGTGGTATGCTTTTGCTTATTAGTTGCCTCCTAATTATTTACGGACTAGGCTCGGCTGAAACTATGGATACATTTAAGAATTGGACAACTGGAGAAATTTTTACATATCTGTTAAATCATTTTTTTGATATTATTTTTATTGGATATGTTTTTATTTGTCTTCAAGTCGCAGGTTATTTTGAACTAAGATATCAGAAGGATTATTTAATTTGTTCTATATTAGCAATATTATTCACTCCTATATCACTACTTTTTATAAGACATAATGATGAAAATTAATTTTATGTTTTTTTCTATGCTTGGCATTCAAGTCTTTGCTCAAGAATACACCGCTGAGGAAATTATGAAAATGGTATATGATGCACCTAAACCAAATTCATCGATAACAGAGATTAAACTTGAAATTGTTCGAATAAAATATGGAAAGGAAAAAATCAAGGTTAGGGAATTCACTCGTTTCAATAAAAATTATTCATCAGGGAAGTTTCAGTCTAAATCCTTAGTTCGCTTCCATAAACCATTAAGAATTAAGGATACGGGCCTGTTGAGTTGGGTATATAGTAATGGGAAAACTGATCAATGGTTTTTCTTACCAAAATTAAAAACTGCAAAGCGAGTTAAAGCTAAAGAAAAAACAAAATCTTTCATGGATACTGATTTTATTTACGAAGATCTTGAAAGTCGAAAATTAGGTCTTGATAGTTTGTCGCTTCTAGGTACAGAACATTTTCAAGGTAGTCAATGTAAAGTAATAATGGCTTGGCCGAAAAAAGCAAGTTCTTATTTTGCTAGGAAACTATGGGTAAGCACAAAAAAATGGCAAATAATTAAGATTGAGTTTTATTCTAGNGAATCCAATAAGGAAAAAACTCTAATCCTTGACAAATTTGTTGAAGAAAATAATTTTATAANACCATTTAGGATGATNATGACGAATCAAAATGGNAATAAAACTATCATGGTGATTCAATCTTTCAAGCCAGACATTGGCCTTAGAGATGAGATTTTCTCAGAATCTTTCTTAATAAAAATTTGATTAATTTATTTTTAATTCATTACATATTTATATTAATAATTTTGAAATTTTATAAAAACTATCTTAGGTTAATAATTTTTTGGGTTCAGTATTTATTTGCAGGATTGATTCTTCCAGAAAACAATTCAGAATTAAACCATCTTCATGTGATATTTGAATGGAAACAAATTCCGGAAGCAATAGGGTATGAATTACAAGTTTCAGAAAATCCCAGTTTTTCAAGTATAGTAGTGCAGGTTATTGATTATTCTTTAATCTATATTGAAAAGAATGATTTGGAATGGGATAAAACATATCACTGGCGCATCCGTCCGCTTAATGTGTCAAATATGACAGGAGATTGGAGTCCAGCATATAATTTTTCTACAGGGTCACCTATTTCTGGGACTACCACTACTATTATCGATGAAAACCTAATTCAGGATGGAATCACTGTTTTTGGAGCCTTCTTTAATTATTTTTCAGCTGCAGTAGATAAGACAGGGAAAGAGATATGGAATTCGGGAGCTGAGAATTTAGTTTATTACAGTACGAGTGAAAGTGGTGATGTGTTTGGCTGTTCTTTGGCTTCTGGCACAGAGAATAATTTACCCGGCAAGGAATTCACATTTCGAGGTGAGACTATTTGGGAGGAACCCAATAATGAATTCTTGCACCATGATTTAATTCAATTACCTAACGGAAATTATCTTGGAATTATTGAAACGAGTTCACTTGGCCATATACCAATAGGAGACTGGACTTATTTATTCCAAGGGCTTGGTTTTCAAGCTGATGGTGTAACAATCGAATTTCCATGGATCGGTGATAAACTAGTTGAATGGGATGCTGAAACTGGTGATGTAGTGTGGGAATGGAATGTGTTCGATCATTTTAATATGATCGATTTTGATCAATATGGAGGCACCTGGAATCAAGCTTATGTTGATTTGCATTATGACTGGACACATGTAAATGCGGTAATATTTGAAGAATCTGAAAATGCAATTTACATATCTACGCGTCATTTATCCCGGATCACAAAAATTGATTATCCTTCTGGTAGTATTATTTGGAATTTGGGACATGATATGCCTTCCGGGGATGTAACTTTTGGAACAGATATAGGGTTTAGTTTCCAACATAGTGTACAAATTTTAGATAATGGTAATCTTCTTACCTTTGACAATGGGAATCTATCTGAAATTTTCAGAAATACTAATGATCCTCAGTCCAGGGCGATTGAAATTTCAGTAAATGCAAATAATGCAGAATTGGTTTGGACTTATGACTTGCCAAATGATCTATTTGGTTTTGCTTCCGGGAATGCCCAAAAACTTCAAAATGGAAATGTATTGGTTACTACCATAGGAGGTGGTGGTCGAAGCCTTGAGGTTAATACTAATGGGCAAATAGTTTGGGAAGCAAATTATAATTTAAGTCTTCCTAATGGTGCGGTTTACCGAGCCCATCGTATTCCGGGATTATTTCCTGCTGCCTTTAGCGTTATAGTTAGTGAGTTGACAGATTTTAATGGACAGTCGGGTGTTTATTTAAACCCGGGATCGTCTTTAATAACTTTTGACTTAATAAATGAAGGACCATATGAGGTTGAATATCAATATACTTTTACTGATCAAGCAGGGTGGTTTGAATCATCAGAAGAGATAATTACACTTTCACCAGATGCAACCCAGACACTCTCATTTACAGGAGAGATTCCGGAATCAGATGATATAAATAATATTGAACTTATTATTACACCTATTCATCATCCTGAGAATCAAAAGCTAATTCAAATTGAGGGACACTCGAATTTATTAGGAAATGAAGATGGAACGATAACTGCAGTATTTCAATTATATGAACCTTTTCCAAACCCTTTCAATCCAGTAACAACAATTCAATTTGATATTTTAGAATCTCAACAAAGAAATTCACTGGAAGTATTTAACATATCAGGACAGGTTGTCAAATCAATATTGAATGATAAACTATCATCAAACCATTACTCATATACATGGAATGCTGTAAATCAACCTTCTGGTATATACTTTATTCATTTAACATGTGGAAATCAGTCGCAAACACGTAAAGTCATTCTAATAAAATGATTAAAAAGATCACCATTTCATTTATAATATCCTTCGTTACTCAAAGTTTAACTGGACAATGTGACAGTGCTTATACTTATTATCCCAATTTACCTTTGAACGTAACAATTCTCGCTGGTGATACATGCTTTTATGATTCAGATGTTGAAGTACTGGATTCTATTATCACAAAAAATAACCTAGAGTATGATTCTCCATTAGCATTAGGGACTCAAACTTGGTTTAATGGCCGACTTAGATTTTTAGTTGCCGGAAATTATGGAAACAGTTCAGGTGTTAATGATACAATTTTTGTTTTGCCTGAAAATATTGGGAATTGGACAAGTCTTGCTTCTCTTTATCTTGAATGGAATAGAATTTCAACATTGCCTGAAACTTTTTCTGATATGATTGGTCTACAATCTTTTTATATGAATAATAATATTTTAGAAAATCTACCTGACAGTCTTGGGAATTTAGATGGTTTATATTTTCTAGATCTGGGATATAATAAAATAGGGAGTTTACCAGAATCGATTTGCAACTTGAATAACCTAATCTATCTCTGGTTATTTAATAATAATCTTGAATCACTACCAAACTGTTTTTGTGATATGAATTTGGATTGGGACAATGATGACAATGGGGGTTATCCTTTTTTTGCCATTGGGGGAAATATACTGTGTGAGAATATAGATTCCTGTATAGTGGAAAGTGAGCATTTCGAATTGAGTCTGGATCAATTTTATTATTCATTTCCTGTTTATACACCACAAGAGTGTGAAAATGTTTCACTAATTAAAAATGGCTTGCCTTATCAGTATAAACTTTCGCAGCCTTATCCAAATCCATTTAATCATAAGGTAATACTTGATCTGTTTATTCCATATGATCGGAGATTATTTATCAGCATATTTGATTTGCTGGGAAATGAAGTAGATGTTATTTCAAAAAATAGAATATATAAAACTGGCAAGTATCAAATCCACTGGGATGGATCTGAATATTCATCTGGCTTATATTTTTTAAAGATTAATGATGGGATTGATATGGAGATCAAAAAATTAATTCTGGTAAAGTAATTAATATCGTATTAAAGCACACGCTGCACTCAAACCAGCGCCTGTTCCGATAAACAATATAAGATCACCACGTTTTATACGTCCATCTTCTACCGCAGTTGCAAAAGCCATAGGTACAGAAGCAGCTACGCAATTTCCAAATTTTGTAATTATATTTACCACCTTTTGTTCGGAAAATCCACCTGCTAAAATATAGGCATCTACTGCCTTGCCGGAAGCTTGATGTGGAATTACCCAATCCACATTTTCTCTTTTTAACTCTGTTTCTTTCATTGTTTTTAGCATCATCCGATATACTTCTTTTCTGGCGATTTTATATACTGCAGGTCCATTCATGGTGAACAAATTATCTGCTAGTGTTGTTTCTGGGTCCTGTGGATGCTTATTTGTACCTCCCCCTCGAACCTCAGTTAGATTAGCATATTTAGGAAAGGTTTTCATATCAAAGTAAATGAGTTTACCGGTTTCATCTTTTAAAGTTCGTTCAACTACTACTGCAGCAGCCCCATCACCTAAAAGCGATGCACTTTCCGGTTCGTTAAAATTTCTTCCTATCGTTCCACGGTCTGAAGAAATTATTAGTATACGTTTATAGGAATGGGAATGTATCAGGGAAGCTGCTGTGTGTAAGGCTGTAATAAAAGATAGGCAGGTACAATGAATACTGAAAGATGGAATTCCTTTATAACCAAGTTCTTTTTGGTAGAATGCAGCTGTATCAGGTATGGTTTGTTTTGGTACACCGGAAGCATTTATGATTAAGTCAGGTTTTCCGCCCTTTGCTAAAGCATTCTTTGCGGCTAATGCTCCCATTTGGTCAACATCTATTTCGGATACCCGTCGCTCAATCACTCCAGTTTTTTCAATGATCCAATCAACAGATTTTCCAATTTTCTCCGAAATATCTGCTGCAGTTTCTATTTTTGGAGGGAGATAGAGCCCTACCCCTGTAATTTTTATTTTCAATAAATTTTCTTTTTAGAAATAATATTTTAATTCAAATCTTAAATGAGAAAAATCTTCCATCAAATTGAATTGGTATTCTTCACCTTCGGGATGGTCATCTGATCCCTGAACTTTTGTAACACCTAAAAGGCCAAGCAGATCTTGCGTAATATTATATTCCAACTTGTATTCGGTCAAATTCCCGGGAATTCCTGAAACTCCTTGATATTCTTTTAAATCAAGCACGGATGTCATAGATAGTTTCAATTGTTCATCAAATAATGTTCTATCTATAACAAAAATTGCTGCTTTTTCAGTCAAAATAGCTAATGGGACTCCCATACCCGGTGTAAAAAAATTTTCAGGTGTCATAGTTTCCGGATCATATTCAAATCCTGGAATATCAATTTCCACATCTGGCAGAGTATCTGAGGAGAAGGATGATTTTTCATGGGTGAATATTTGACCGATAAAATTAATCTTGAATGGAAGTTCAGTTTCAATTTGGATGGTAGATTGTCTATAGCTTGCTCTCTCTTTAAGTGGATAACTAAAAACTAAAGTATCATAAATAGTTGCTAAGGCTGAGTTAGAGTAGGGACGTTCAATTATATCATTTAAATCTTTAGTTTTGAAATGACCAGTGTCTACTCTTAGGATAAAACTTGGATTCAAAAAAGTGAATCCAAAACCGAAAACATTTGTTTTTCTATATCCAAATACTAAATCAGGAGGTGAAAAAATAGTTTGGCTATTATTACTATAAACATTAACACCTGTAAAATTAAACACTCGATCATAACCTGAAAAGTAAGATGCAGAAATATCACCTAACCCAAATGAATATGTCCCATGAAACCCACCCTCCAATGGGAGTTTTGAAATCGGTAATATTTGGCTTTCTTTAGGATAAATCGGTAAGGTGATTGGAAATTCATCATCACCAAGCGGAATACGATTTGTAGTATGTATTGGGGAAAAAACAATATTCATTTTTATATTGCCGATATAATAATCGATAGTAGTAGAAAAAGTAGCCATTTTCCTTTCCTGCCCAAGGAAGAAGATATAATAATAATCAAATGCGCTGGCATTATCTACTGGACTATTCACATCAACACTTCCCCAGGAGTGGATTTGTTTCCCAAATCTAAATTCAAACTGGCCACCGGAGATTGTACCATATAATTCCCGCATGTCCCATCTAAAATCCTGAGGATCTTTTGATTCTAAAAAATAGGTGTCACTCCGAATTTGATATTCTAATGAGAAGTTTCCATTTAATGAAATATTATTGGAATGTTGTGAAAAATTCAATGAGCCTATTCTGTAAGGTATATCAATTAGTGAATTATCAGATAAACGAGATATATTTGCAAAATCCACGAATCCATTGAATTGAAATGTTAGCTCATCCGAAAATAATATTGAAATTGAGGACAGAAGAATAAATTTTTTCATGAATTTTTCCTTTTATTCAGAGCCTCATCCAGCCAATTTAAGACTTCAGTTCCCTGCATCACCCATGCCTTAGTGAGTCCAAAATCAGGAAAATTTCCTAATAGCTCTCCATTCCAACCATAGATTATTTTAGTTTGGTTTTCATTCAATTTTTTTAATATCCAGATACCTGCGGCATTTGGAAGCCTTACATGATTGGGATCCAATTTCCCCAAGGGATGTTCAATAGCTGAAAACACTAAAGTATACTCATTTGCAGAATTTTTAATTTTGTAATTTACGATGTAATCTCGTCCATCGAAGGGAAATGGCATATCCAATACAATTTGAACTACGTCTTTTTCCAATCGGTTTGTTTTTGTAACACGATTGAAAATTTTCGGATATTGGTCAACATCCTCAACGGCTTTTGCAACCATAGCCATTGGATGATTCAGTATGGTTTCCGCTCGGCTGACTGGATACCCTTCATAGTTACACCAATCAACAGTAATTGTGCCCTTTTGTAGATTCTTCCAATTAGTAAAGGATTCTATTTTTCGCAAATCCAAGGCGAGAATTGAATAGTGAATTAAAATAAATTGGAAAAAATATTTAATCATAAATTAGAATAAGAATGTTTCGTAGATATGTATGCAATCTTTTTTAATCTGATCTTCACTTAGTCCGAATTTTTGCAAATCATATTTGTGCCCACTTTTGTATGCGCGCTGGCTTTCT
This sequence comes from Fidelibacterota bacterium, assembly GCA_002722105.1. The sequence continues at coordinate 5,598 of PBKF01000015.1, read as the reverse complement.
GATGTTGTTTTAATTTTTTCTAAAAGTAGATCCGTTATTTCTTGATTTGTAAATGAAATAATATCATCCATAACAGATTCAAAATTGGACATCATGTTATCAAAACGAACGATCAGCACTTTTTCCTTATCTATCTTATTCTCTATCCAATCTTCATGAAATCGATTTAATAATTCAACTAGGGCTTTATATAATCTTTGAATAAATCGGACTTTGATTTCTGGGTCTAAGGACCAAAAGTTAAATTTTTTATCCAAAACGCCTGTAACAAGACTAAGCCCGGATGGGATAACACTTAAAGGATCACGCACCATGTAAATGACTTTTGCATCAGGGAATGTCTTTTGGAATTTTGGAAGATTCCCACTCAAACTAAATAATTTACCAATATATCTTTTCCCTTTATTTGAAATCAGGTTTCTTTGCCAAAGTGCTTCGAACCATGCAAAGTCACGTATTGTAGTATCTTGAACTTTTGGATCTATCCAATTAAATAGATCTTCTTCATCAAATGTTAAAAAAAATCCGTATAGAAAAAATCCATCAAAATACCTAAAAAAGAGAGATACATCATCTGTTTCTATTGAAGATAAACTTGTTTTATGAGCTTCAGTAGAATGATGGCGGGCAGGACTAAAAAATTCCATAATTGGTAAAAAGGGTTTTAAAATCTTTTGGAGAAATATAGATGGATAAACCATCTGCCAAAGTTGACTTCCTACACCAAATCCTTGTTTAATCAAAAATCGATGAAGAAATGTAGTACCAGAACGTGGGTTACCCACAATAATGATTGGTGCCGTTATTGATTTTCGAATTGCTGAGAATAGTAAGTGGTCAACAAATCTTGATATTTCCACAACTATCCGTAAAATAATTATTATTAGACCTGTAAAAATAGGCGCAATCCATACCCCAAAAGTTTTACCAATAATATAGTAAACTTTGATGATTCGTTTTAACATCACATGAATTAGAATTTTCTTAGATAAGAAATAGGTTATGGCATTATTGATAAAGAATATTTAACGTTTTAACCCTACTGGAATCTAAGAGTTAAATTATTCATCAAAAATTATTAAAAATGGATTAATATGAATAAACAAAAGACAATTATTTTTTTAACTATTATTCTTTTATCCTCAGTTTATAGCCAGGCATTTGAAGGTATGACGCTGTTTTCTCCAACGCAGGGTGCAAATGGAGGTGGTTTCACTACTTTTTTAATTGACAATGATTTAAATGTTATTAATTCTTGGGATCATCCCCGTGGTGCTGCAAGTATGGCATATCTAAGAAAAGATAGCACATTGATTTATCCTTATCGTGTCCAAAATCCTTCCATGGGTGCTGGCGGAGTAGGAGGTGGGGTCTCTATTTACAATTGGGATGGTGAATTATTATGGTCCTACGAGTTTGCAAATAATACCTATCAACACCACCATGATGTAGAACCTCTACCAAACGGAAATATTCTAGTTATCCTTTGGGAAAGGAAAACAGCGGCAGAAGCTTATGCAGTTGGAAGACAATCTATTGATAATTCCCTGAATGAAATGTGGGCAGAAGCAATTTTAGAGGTTGAGCCAGTTGGCTCTGATTCAGTCAATATTGTCTGGGAATGGCATATTTGGGATCATTTAATCCAAGATGTAGACCCTGAATTACCCAATTATGGTGTGATTTCAGACCACCCAGAGTTGCAAGATATTAATTTTGGAAATGCAGGTATTAATCAAGGTCCTGGAGGCCCTAATGGCGATTGGAAACATTATAATGCATTGGCTTATAATAAAGAATTAGATCAAATTGCAATTTCATCCAGGCACCATGATGAAATTTATATTATAGATCATAGTACGACCACAGAAGAAGCAGCAAGTCATTCAGGCGGTAATTCGGGAATGGGTGGTGATTATCTTTACCGCTGGGGTAATCCGCAGACCTATGGTCGAGGAAATGATTCAGACCACCAGTTAGCAGCACAGCATGGTATTAATTGGATACCGAGTGGATCACCAGGTGCAGGAAATTTAATTTTATTTAATAATAATCATGGTATTAATATATCGGCTGTTTTAGAAATAGTTCCGCCATTAACTGAAAACGGACTATACTATATAGATCCGGATCAGCCATTTGGGCCTGAAGAACCTATCTGGATCCATATAGGTGACTTTCACACACAAATGCAAGGCGGGGCTTTTCGTTTGCCAAACGGTAATACGCTTTTGACCGATTGTGATGATGCAACTATGATCGAGGTTACACCTTCTCATGAAGTTGTTTGGAGTTATGATTATGGTAATAATCAGACTTTTATTGCGCGAGCTCAAAAATATCCCATGAATTATTTAGAAGAAGCTGGATTCCCAAATTTCACACTTGGCGATGTTAATTTTGATTCAAATTTGGATTTATTTGATTTAATCTATATCATAGATATGTCTTCCGGAGTTGGCTATGAGCCGACACCTCCCGCAGATTTTAATGAAGATGGTTCTGTAACATTTTTTGATGCCATCATGTTCCTTTCGTTTATTACTACTAATTAATTATACATTATTTTAATTCAATTCTTGGTCAAAATTTTTTTTTCATTAAAACATTTTCAAAAAATAGAAAATCTCCTAGTAGTATTATTGGCGTTGGTATTTTAGGTTCAATTAACCATAATGGCGTGAAAGAAATTGAAAAAAAACAGTAACACTAAGATTCATAAATATTCCAGTCATCCCATAAGACAACGGATCATTTACCAAAGTATACATTATCCTGTCAGATCAATTATTATATCTTTGCTGGCTACTTTTTTTATGGCTTCGGGGATAAGATATTTAGTTATAGATGATGATATGATGAAAATGCTTCCTAAAAAACTTCAGTCACATCAGGCTTGGGATTCTTTACAGGATGAGTTTGGGAGTACAGAAGTTATTTTTGTAGCATTTGGGAATGAGGGTCGTTCAATATATCATCCAGATGCCTTAGGCACACTTTGGGATTTAGTCTTAGAGTTGGAAGCATTATCAGTAGTAGAAAAAGTATCCTGTATTTCAACTTCGATGCGGATGGATAATGATGAAGGTGAGTTAATCATACAGGATTTACAGCCTAATCGTGAATTAGCAGAAACTGAAATTATAGGTATTCGGGATTATTTAAATAAATATCCGAATGTGAAGAAGCAATTCATCAGTCGGAATGAAGATTACATCATTGTCATGGTACAACCCTACGATGATTTAGCCCTAGATCAATTCCGGAATGAATTAGTAAAGGCTACGGAAACGATTTTGGAGAGCTATGAGGTCCATTATGGCGGCACAGCCTATGTTACAGGTACAGTACCTTCATTAATTCGAAAAGATGTTCAGTCTCTGATAAAAATTGGTCTTCTAATCATGGTAATGATCCTATTATCAAACCTAAGAAGTATTCCTGGTTTACTAATGGTTTTAATGGTAATTGGATTATCATTGGTCTCTATGATAGGTTTTATGGGTTGGGTATACAAATTCACTGAGTCAGATCGATTTTTATTTACAATGATGCATACATCAATGCCAATTATCTTATTGACAATAGCAAACTCTGATGGTGTTCATGTAATTTCAAAATTTTTCAAGGAAATGCGATTAAAAGGTGACCTGAATACATCATTAGTATCAACCATGGATTCTTTACTCCTGCCAATATTCTTAACAAGTATTACCACAGTGGTCGCTTTTTTGACAATGATTTTTTCTCCAATGGAACCTTTGATTGGATATGGTATAACTATTTCTGTAGGAATTCTATGGGCATGTTTTCTCAGCTCTTTGCTTCTCCCTGCTGTTATTTCTATTAAGAATTGGGATATGGAATCAAAAGCAATTAAAGAAATAAGTTTTTTTGAAAAATTGATTGATCGTTTAGGGAAAGTGGTATTAACCCATCCAAAATATGTTTTTTCAATTGGAATTGTTTTAGTGATTTTTGGGTTATTTGGATTTCAAAAAATATACGTTGATGTAAACATAGCCCATTTTTTTAAACCTGGGACGGAAATTCGTGACAGTATGGATTTCATGGATCGTGAAATGACAGGTACGTTAGACCTAAGAGTTAGAATAGAAGGTGATATGCGAGATCCGCAAGTACTTAATGATTTGAATCGACTTCAGTCTTTTCTCGAAAAAGAAGAAAAAGTCTCTTTAAGTTATTCATTTGCCGATATAGTTAAACAAATGCATCGCACATTTATGGATGACAAACTTACCTATTACACGATTCCTGATTCAGCATCAAAAATAAAAAACTTGATAAGAGGATTTTCAAATGATTATTCATCTATTGTGGATGATATGAATTATGAAACAGGATTACTAACCGTATTGGCTAAAATAATGAGTACTGATGAAATATTCCAGTATGCTAATGAAATCAATACATATATTGATAATAATTTGACATCTGATATGACTTTAACTGTAACAGGAATGATTATTGTTATTCGTGATATGGTAATAATGATAATAAAATCATCAGCTCTAAGCATCGTTTTTTCATTAATTGTTATTGGAGTTATCGCTTCAATATTTTTTCAGCGGGTCATTTGGGGTTTCTTAGCTGTGGTTCCTCTATCATCTGCAGTAATCCTGAACTTTGGATTAATGGGACATTTCGATGTGGCACTGAATCATATAACTGCAATTTTGTCATCCATTATTATTGGTGTGGGTGTTGATTTTGCAATTCATTATATTTCGCAATTTCGTAGATTATCAAAGGAGATCAATCCCCAGCAACTGAGTCGTGAAGTGATTGATGATGTCGGATATCCAATCATATTAGATGCGTGTTCAAATATGGGGTTTGGTGCATTAATTTTTTCTGTATTTATACCTATCCAATATATTGGTGGATTAATGGTATTTGCCATGGTCTCTACTTCACTTGGAACATTAACTGTACTTTCAGCCTTGGCAGAATTATTAAAGAAAAAATTAATTAAGAAGATGTAAATATGATTAGGAGTACCATAAAAGAGTTAGGATACCACGTTCCTGCTGAAATCATAACAAACCAGGATTTAACTCAATTTATGGACACATCGGATCAATGGATCAGAACCCGTTCTGGGATTGAAGAGAGACGATGGATGAAAGAAGATGAAGCCGCATCGCACTTAGCTATAGAAGCATCTAAAAAAGCACTCAATATATCGGGTATAGAGCCATTAGATATCGATCTAGTTGTGGTTGGCACTATTTCAAGTGATTATTATTTTCCGGGTGTGAGTGCCCAGTTCCAAACTGAATTGGGGTTAGGCAAAATAGCAGCATTTGATTTGAAAGCTGCCTGCTCTGGGTTCATATACAGTTTATCTGCTGCCGGTGCAAATATTAAAAATCTTTGGATGGAAGGACCTGGCTCATCTGGTGCAAATCAATTTGGAAAATATGAAGTACAATTCCAAAGCCTATGGACCATATATGAATGGGAAAAAAGTATTTCAAAATGCTGTTTTCCGTTTTCCCGAAGTGATTAATGAAGCTATGAATAAAATTGATTTATCTATCGATGATATTAGATTAATCATCCCACATCAGGCGA